>NZ_DASVOB010000212.1:0-3316 GCF_036383575.1 Mucilaginibacter sp. | reverse complement strand
AATGGCCTGTGCATGCTGGATCAAAAGCTGGTAAGCCTCTTCACGCGCATTTTCGCATAGCTCAACATAAATTGAAAGCCTGCCGCCAAACAGCGACTGAAAACCTCCTGCAATATTGCCCAACGCGCTCCGGCTCCGCACAGTAATGCCACGTACAACGCCTAAATGCCTGGTAACCTTGTAGCCATCTAAGGCCGTGCTGGTAGTAATAAGTGATGTATCCATTTTAGTTTATTTATTGTTCACCAATGTTTATCGGTCATTTTTATTTAGATGCAGTATAGGTAACGATATTACGTAATTGAGTGTTTTTATTTTTTACTATTAGTGATTGGAGGTTAGAGATTTGAGATTAGTTGCTTTGCTCGTTTCCTGAAACCAGGTCAGCTTATATTTGACTGAACCTGAATCATCCTGACAATCCTTAAATCCCCCCAAATCCTGGTTCAGATTAACGGATTACCCGGGTTTCTTTTCACTCAGATCGCTTCTCCCCAAGACACTATGGACTATGAACTATCAACCATGAACTAAAATTCCGTACCTTCGCCGAAAAATTTAAAATCAATGCCTGATAAAATTAAAGCTGTTTTTTTAGATCGTGATGGTGTGCTTAACCAGGAAATGGGCGATTATGTACGCCGTTTTGAGGATTTCCACGTACTTGATAACTTCGAAGCCCTTAAAACCCTGCAGGACCGCGGCTATATGCTGCTTGTTGCTACCAACCAGGGTGGTTTGGCCAAAGGCTGGTACACTGAGGAAGAGCTGGCAAAAATGCACAATCACCTGAAACAGGTTTACCAAGAGCACGGCGTTGAAATTACCGACTTTTTTTACTGCCCGCACCACCCCAATTTTACCGGCGACTGCGACTGCCGCAAACCCAAACCGGGACTATTGCTGCAAGGCATAGCTAAATACAACATCGACCCATCAAAATCATACTTTATAGGTGACCGCGAACGCGACGTTGAAGCAGGAACTGCTGCCGGCATAAAAGGCATCCTGATAGATAGTGATCAGCCGATAAGCACGGTGCTGGATCAAATAGCTTAGTAATACCTAAAGCACTTAATAATAACGTCATTGCGAGTTACGAAGCAATCCCAAACTATACAGAGAGACTTGCGTGGCCGCTCAACTAATCGGGGATTGTTTCGTACCTCGCAATGACGCTCATTTTATGTTTTATCAATAAAAGCTAAAACATTTTCTTCTCTCCTGCTTTTTACCAATATTTATATTCTACTATGCAAAAAAGCCGCTACTTAAAAAACCTTGATGCTGTTTTAGCCGCCCTTATCGGCTGGTTTATATTAAGCTTGTTTTTCAGGTATAGCGGTGTTGGCGTTTCGCCGGATAGTATTATGTACACCAGCGCGGCGCGGAGCTTCAAAAGTCATGGTAACCTGCTTACATTTAACCATGTGCCTATTGTTGATTTCCCTGTTTTTTACCCTATTTATCTTGGCATCATTTCGTTCATCACCCAAATAGATCCGGTTAAGTTTGGCGCGGTAATGAACGGGATCATGTTCGCTACCCTCATTTTTACCAGCGGGTGGATCATGGAACACTTTGTACCTGCTTCAAGGATTTACAAATGGCTTATGCTGGCCGCCATTATCCTGAGCCCGCCGTTGCTGCAGGTTTACTCCTACTTATGGTCGGAGACTTTGTTTATTCTCGAGATCCTGTTCTTTTTAGTTGCATTCAGGAAGTATTTGCTAACACACACGCTTAAGGCGCTGATCGTAGCAGCTGCTATCGCGGCAATAAGTTGTATAACACGGTATGCCGCCATTACTATTGTTGGCACCGGAGGTTTACTTTTACTGCTGGACAGGGTTTTGCCTTTAAAAAAGAAGATAGTCCATATTGTCGTTTACGGCTTTGTTTGTATCTCTTTACTGGTAAGCAACCTGGTTTACAACGCTTTTATGTCGGGCACAACAACCGGTCCGCGGGAGCCATCCATTACCCCTTTCGGCAAAAACTTATATTATTTCGGCACCGTAATGTGCGATTGGATGGGCCTTACCCCTAACCAATATTGGGCTGCTACGCCTTTAGCCATTATTATTTTCCTGGGTTTTATAGGCGCTTTGGCGTTTAATTATTATAGGCGTAAGCTTGATAGCTTTGAAAACCTTGCTATTACCTTCGCGTTGGTTTATGGGGCGTTTATTGTTTTATCGTCAACCTTTTCAAGATACGAGCGCATTAATCACCGCCTGCTTTCCCCCCTTTTTATAACCGCTTTATGGGGCTATACCAGCTGGGCTTTATTACTGCTTAAGAAAATAAAAGGCAACGTTACCAGGCGTATTGCAGGCGTTGTAATGATCATACTTATGCTGGGCTTTATTACCAGCGAATTTTTGATTGACAAAGCCCGCTATAACGACCAGGTGGCTGACGAATACGGAAACCCCGGATTTACCGACGAAAGCTGGGTCGACTCGGAATTTGCTACATACCTGCGAAGCGGCGATCAAAGCCTCTTTAAACCCGGAGTAAAAGTTTACACCGATGCCCATGAGGCCGTTTACTTCTTCTCGGGCATGTCATCCTACCTGGTGCCGCATCGTTTTTTCACTAAGGATATTGATAAGTTTTACGAGGTAAAACACTATTACCTTATCTGGCTTAATGTACTGGAAAACCCCGAGCTTATCAACCTGAAGGATATTCAGAAAGTTAAAAACCTCAAAAAGATCAAGGATTTTGGCGAAGAGGGCGCGATTTATGAGTATATATCTGAACCGTGATTTACGGGATTTCAGGATTATCACGAATTGAATAAACGATGCGTCTTTTCGCAGCTCCAGCCGTTATTACGATAACACCGAAGATATTCAGAAGATGAGATTATCTCTTAAAAAGTATGTCATTGCGAGCGTAGCGCGGCAATCTCGTAGCCAATGCATGTTCGATTTGCTTAGCTACGAGATTGCTTCGTCGTCCCTCCTCGCAATGACATGGCTTTTTGAACCAACATTTTCAACTGATCTGTATCTTCCCTCCGAACACCTTTGGTGACAACACCAACAACGGCAAAAGCTGAATATTTTAAGTAATTTGGGGGTTAACCTTATCTTTTATTAATAAAATGATTATCAATCATATAGATTAAAAAAAAACGATTTTGTGTTAACCCTGTTACCCCCTGTGACCCGTCCTGAAATAGCTATACAGATTTGAGAGTAAATCCTATTCTAACTATACAAGATTCTGTTAATCCTGTATACGCTATACAGGTTCTTTTTTTTAAAGATAGTTATTTAATAACTTGTTGTTTGTTTGCCGGGAC
>NZ_DASVOB010000211.1:0-3314 GCF_036383575.1 Mucilaginibacter sp. | reverse complement strand
GTCAGTTCGCCTTTTTCAACCTGCTGCACGACCTGCAACTTAAAGGCAAGGCTGTAATCGCGCTGACTGCGCCTACTTACATTCTTTGTTCGTTTTTCCATATAAGTCAACTTGAGTGTCAACTTATTTCAGGACGCGACAAAAATATAAAAAAGAGCGATTGGGTTCCCAATCGCTCTTTTTTTGTAGTCAAAATGTTTTGCATTACTTTGAGGCGGCAGTAGCTTTCTTCTTAACTGTTGTGGCGGCTTTAGCGGTTTTCGCAGCCATTGCTTTTTGGGTTTCGGTAGCCTCCGTTTTTGCTTTAGCTGTGATGACTTTTGCTTTGGTAGCCGCCTTGGCTTTAACATCGGCAACTTCTTTTTTTGCAGCAACTGCTTCGTTCTTCACTTTGGCGGTAATGGCTTTAGCCTTGGTTTCGGCCTTTGCTTTAACATTTGCAGCTTCTGTTTTTGCTTTAGCAGTTACTTCATCAGCTTTTTTAATAACCTTTTTTTTGGTTGCTGCCGCTTTTTTTGTGGCAGTTGCTTTTTTAGCGGTTACTTTTTCCTTTATATCTTCAATTTTTTCTTCGGCTACTTCTTTTACGTCTTCGGCTGTGTCTTTTGTGCCTTCCCAAAGGCTTTCAATTGTTTCTTTAACCTTCTCGAAAAAACCTTTTTCTTCAGGTTGGGTTGACTGATCACTCATGATGTTTTTTTATAGATAGGTAAACAGATTGTTATTAATTAACCTCTTAACCTCAAAAAGTTTAGGTTTGTTTTAAATCTGCGTAACAAACACATCATAATGGACATAAAGCAAAAGTCCCGCCATTGGGCAGGACTTTTACATAAAAAGGTGTTCGATTATTTAACTACCGAAAACTTATAGATCGATTGGGTTTTATAAGTATCGCCCGGTTTTAATTCTGTTGAAGGGAATTGCGGCTGGTTTGGTGAATCAGGGAAATGCTGGGTTTCCATCGCGAAAGATGTACGGTACTCATCTTTTATACCTCGTTTCATCACGTTTTTAGCCTGCATAAAGTTGCCGCTGTAAAACTGTAAGCCCGGTTCTTCGGTAAATACTTCCATTTTAATACCGCTCTTATCGCCGATAACTGTAGCTATAGGAGTGCTCAGGTCATGTTTGTTCAGTACAAAGTTGTGGTCGTAACCTTTACCGTCTTTTAACTGTACGTTATCTTCGTTAATGCGTTTACCAATGGTTTCAGGCTTGGTGAAATCAAACGGTGTACCCGCAACTTTTTCAAGTTTACCGGTGGGGATCAAACCTGCATCAACCGGTAAATAGTTATCAGCATCAATCTGAACCAAATGATCAAGGATGGTACCGCTGCCTTCGCCATTCAGGTTAAAGAAGGCATGGTTAGTAAGGTTAACAACTGTTTTTTTATCAGTTGTGGCTTCGTACTGGCATTTAAATGAGTTATCATCAGTAAGGCTGTAGGTAACCTTAACATTCAGGTTGCCCGGGAAACCTTCTTCCAGATCTTTTGAAAGATAAGTAAGCTCCACAGTTGATGAATCAATTAACTTACCATCCCACACTACTTCCTGGAAGCCGTGTTTGCCGCCATGCAGCGTGTTTGGTGTATTGTTTATTGACGATTGGTAATCTTTGCCATCAATTTTAAAATGACCTTTGGCAATACGGTTGCCATAACGACCAATGGTGGCGCCATAATAGCGCTCGGTTGATTTTTCAAAACCTTCTACATCATCAAAGCCTAAAACAACATCAGTTAGCTTGCCTGTTTTATCAGGCACCAACAGGCTTACTACACGGCCACCATAGTTGGTGATAGTAGCAATAGCACCATTTTTGTTTTTAAGGGTAAATAAATGGGTTTGTTTTCCATCGATTGTTTTTTCGAATGCTGATGCAGTGGTTTGAGTGCTATCCGCCATAGTAGTGTTTTTCTGTGAGGTTGAATTTTGATTACAAGCAGCCAAATATAGGCTGCAAGCAGGTAAAATTGTTAAAAAAATACCTTTAATTAAGTTTCTCATAAATAGATTTATTATAGTTTGGTTTAAAAATAGCTTTTTTTCATTATCCCCTCTCTTTATAATGGATCTCACTTAAGCCCCTTAGTTTTTCAGCTGCAAATTCGGCGGTAATATCGCGCTGCGGATTGGCCAGCATTTCATAGCCCACCATGAATTTTTTCACCGTAGCCGAACGTAATAGCGGCGGGTAAAAATGCATATGCCAGTGCCAGTAAGGATGTTCGCCAGAGTTAACCGGCGACTGGTGCATACCCGCCGAATAAGGGAACGAAGTTTCAAACATGTTATCATACCTGATGGTAAGCCTCCTGATAGCATCGGCAAGGGCATGTTTTTCCTCATCGGTGAAATAAAGGATGCTGGTTACATGCCTTTTGCTGATGATCATAGTTTCGTACGGCCAAACCGCCCAAAACGGCACAAGCACTGCAAAATGTTCGTTTTCAAAAACTATGCGGTCTTGTTTTTTCAATTCAAGCGCAAGGTAATCAGCTAACAGGCTTGCGCCTTTTTGCTCAAAATGAAGCTTTTGCTGTTGGGTTTCTTTAGCTACCTCAACTGGCAGGCTGTTTTGTGCCCAGATCTGTCCGTGAGGGTGAGGATTGCTGCAACCCATGATATCGCCTTTATTTTCGAAGATTTGGATATGTTTGATCCATGGGTAGGAGGCAAGGTCTTCAAATTCTGATTGCCATATGTCCACTACTTTGCTGATCTCTTTGGTAGTCATCTGTGGCAAAGTAAGGTCATGCCTTGGCGAAAAGCTGATCACCCGGCAAATGCCTTTTTGGCTATTAGCCACCAGCAGCTCATCTTCATTTAAGCCACCATCAGGCGTATTTAACAATAGTGATGAATAATCATTGGTGAAAACAAAGCTTCCTTTATAATCGGGGTTTTCGCTGCCATCGGCACGTTTGTTTGTAGGGCACAGGTAACAGGCCGGATCATACTGCGGACGATCGTCGGCCTGGGTAGCCTCAACTTTGCCTTGCCACGGGCGTTTTGTACGATGCGGCGATACCAGGATCCAGTCGCCCGTTAAAATGTTTAACCTACTGTGAGGATGCTCTTTCAGATCAAAATTAGTTTCCATTAGTTTAAAATCAGGTAATAATTGGCTTAATACATGTAAGGTAGACAGTTATACCTTAGCGATTTCAAAGTTGGTAAAAATAAATGTAAATCATACATTTAAAACATTTTTTCCTGAATAAATAGTTATCGTAGAAAGATTGATAGGATTTGTAGAAAAGGAGGGGATTAGAATAGGTGGGATGGCACTTAAATATAAAAAAC
>NZ_DASVOB010000210.1:0-12068 GCF_036383575.1 Mucilaginibacter sp. | reverse complement strand
AAACGGGATGCTGGTTTATACCGATGATAATACCTTATCCATCAAAAAGCCGGAAATAAGCGGTACAGCGGTTGTGGAATTATCATTTGGTGCTACCATGCTGGAGTTGGACGCCGAGATTGATTCAAGGATCCAGTTCCCATCCATAACAGGGCGCACCTGGAATCCGGCATCGCAGGAGATTGAAAAGGTTGACGCCAACCCGCCATCGGGCGAGTTGAATGGGAATCTTAGTTCTGATGACTTGGCAGGCGTATTCAATGAAAGTAATTATCATTTAAACCACGGCGGTAAGCTTTCACAGCCCGAACTGCAGGCATGGGCAACATCGCTCAAGCAAAAGCAGGTGCTTTCGAAAGTGCGTGGCAGGGTAAAGTTTAAGGGGATCCATACGGTTAAACCGGGCATGATCATCAAACTCAGTAACCTGAGCGACCGCTTTAACGGTAATGCCTTTGTCAGTCATATCCAGCATCATATCTCCGCCGGCGATTGGCAACTGGAAGTGCAGTTTGGTTTGGATCCGCAATGGTTTACCGAAAAGTTTGAAACCAGTATAAAACCTGCTTCGGCCCTGATCCAGGCGGTTCCGGGTTTGCAAATAGGGGTGGTAACCCAACTGGAAAGTGATCCCGATGGCGAATGCCGCATTTTGGTACGCATGCCGGTGATCAGTCCCGATGACCAGGGGATCTGGGCGCGTGTAGCCACATTGGATGCAGGCAAAGACCGCGGAAGCTTCTTCCTGCCCGAAGTTGGTGACGAAGTTATCGTTGGTTTTTTAAACAGTGATCCGCGTAAACCGGTAGTGCTGGGCATGCTTAACAGCAGCAACAAAACCGCCCCTTTAACCGCGGCCGATGCCAACAACCAAAAGGGATTTGTAACCCGCAGCAAAATGAAACTCATTTTTGATGACGATAAAAAATCGGTAACCATCGAAACGCCTGCCGGAAAAAAAATAACCATGGATGAAGATGCGGGGGCGATTGAACTAAAAGACGAGAACAACAACTCAATAAAAATGAACAGTGATGGTATTACCATCGAAACGCAGGGCAAACTGGTGCTTAAAGCCCAACAGGATTTTAACGCCGAGGGAATGAACCTGAGCCTGAAAGCCAATACCGCCCTCTCGGCCGAGGGATCGGCAAGTGTGGAGGTGAAATCAAGCGGTACGGCGGCACTTAAAGGCTCAATTGTACAAATAAACTAATAAAAAAATGGCAGCAGCAGCACGGATAGGCGATATGCACGTATGCCCTATGTTCACAGCCCTTGTACCTCATGTAGGCGGGCCGGTGATAGGGCCGGGGGTACCAACAGTACTCATTGGCGGCATGCCGGCCGTATGCGTGGGCGATATGTGTACCTGCGCCGGTCCGCCCGACTCAATAATCATGGGTTCGGCAACGGTGCTGATAGGCGGAAAACCCGCCGCCCGCATGGGCGATAGTACGGCCCACGGCGGATCAATAGTGTTAGGTTGCCCAACAGTAATAATCGGAGGCTGATCAATGGAACCAAAAATACCTTTTATAGGCAGGGGATGGAGTTTCCCGCCAAGCTTTGACAAGGCCGCCGGTAAAGTTGAAATGCTTACCGACGAGGCCGATATAGAAAGCAGTTTGGGCATCCTGTTCACCACCCGGTTGGGCGAGCGCATTATGCAGCCAACCTTCGGGTGCGATTTGCAGAAAATAGTTTTTGAGGCTGTGAACCTCACCCTCAAAACCTACATCAAAGATTTGATTGAAACATCCGTACTATATTTTGAACCAAGGATAACGCTGAACAGCACCGAGGTTGATACCAGTATGGATAACGAAGGGATCTTGCTTATTAAGCTCAACTACACAGTACGTACCACCAATTCAAGGTACAACTATGTGTTCCCTTATTATAAAAATGACATTACCAGCATAACTACCAACCAATAAGAACTAACCATGGCCTGTAACGATAAAAATCCACTTCAACGTGATGGCTCAAGCCAGTCACAGCGCTTCCTGAAAGCGCTTGACCCAGCCTACGCCCCAATTGAGGAATTGGGCATGGAAGACTGGCTGACGTTCGCGGCTGCTTATGCCGATAAAATAAACTACTATACCCTGAAAGATAGTAATTACCCCCAAGGCGACTGGAAACCGTTTTTCATCCAGGATAAAAAAGCGTTGCAGAATTTTCTGAAACAGGTTGAGGTTAAAATGCAAAATGCAGGCCTGGGTTTCCCCGACTCCAGTATAAAAAGCGATGTTGAACCGCACCTTGCCTTGTTTATGTGTTTCATTATGCTGCTGCAGCATTCGGAGGATGCATTGAACCAGTTTACAGGTCGCCATCTTGATTTTTATTTTAAACGGGTATTGCAACTGCGTAACCGTCCCGAAGTACCGGATAAGGTACACCTGATATTTGAACTGGCCCGCAACCTTACAGGCTTCCTGTTGCCGCAAGATACAGCGCTTGATGCAGGTAAGGATAAAAGCCTAAAGCCGAAACCTGTTGTTTTTAAAACCAATGCCGAACTGGCCGTAAACAGCGCTACTATAGCCGCTATGAAAAGCTGGAACCAATCGGCAGCAGATAAAAAAGTTGCCTACGCCGATGTTGCTTTTTCGGCCGACGGTTTAGGTACGCCCTTTAAGGATGATGTGCCCAAATGGAACCCATTTGGCAGCAAAAGCTGGCCAACAGCTTCATTGGGTTTTGCCTTCGCCTCTAAAGTATTGCTTATGAGCGAGGGCGACCGTACCATAACCTTACCACTTGATTTTAATGGGCTTGATGCCTTTGATCCTGCATTAATAGGGCAGCTGTTTAAGGTTTTTTTAACCTCAGAAAAGGATTGGCTCCAGGCTGATTTTTCTTCAACAGCGCCCGTTACGCTTAACCAGCAGCAATTGGTTATTACCTTAAATGTACCGCCTAAAGCAAAGGCTATAGTGCCGTATGATCAGACTATCCATAAAGAGAATTACAAGACTGATTTTCCCGTTATCCGCTTGCTGATGAGCGTTCAGGATAATGCTTATCCTGTTTACGTGGCCTTGAGCAAAGCTAAGCTCAATGATGTGCGGATAGATGTGTCCGTAACAGGCATGAAAAACCTGGCTATTGAAAATGACAATGGTAAGGTTGATCCTTCGAAACCATTTTTTGCTTTTGGAGCAGTGCCCAAAATACATTCCAACCTTTATATAGGTAACGCCGAGATCTTTCAGAAACAGTGGACAGAGATTAATCCTCAAATAAACTGGAAAGGGGTACCCAGTCCGATAGAAGATTATTACAATGCTTACCGCGTTAATTTTGTAAGCCCGACTTTTGCGGCCAGTGATTATACAATCACTTCTACTTCGGGTGTAAACGATTATGGCGGGCGGGTTATAGCCAGTAAAGACAGCTTTACAGCGAAGGTGTCATTTATCAAAGATGGAAAATGGTTCCCTGATGGAGGTAGTTCAATCAGTGTGCTCGATGACTCATTTACTTTAACACCAGATGGTGTGCCCCAGCCGATAAATCAGGCCCCCAGTTTTATTAATCAATACCTTTACTTTAACGTATCCGGTGCATTTAATCAATGGAATGGCTTACAGGCCGAAAAAGCGCTTGTACAGCAATATGTACAGCCTATGCAGTTTTTTTTCCCAACACTGGGATTTATAGGCTTTCAGCAGACTGTCACACAAGTACAAACACAAACCGAAAACTTTTCGGCCGGGGTTAAGGATAACTATATCCGCATCAATTTAGACCGCGACTTTTTGCATAGTGAATATCCTAAGTTATTTGCGGCCGCTATGATTAAAAAAGATGCGGGAGCAATTATACCATCAGCACCTTATACTCCCGAAATAGAGTCGATCACTATTGACTATAAAGCATTTGCTTCAAACGATATTGATAAGCTTACATCCAGTAACAGCAATGCCGATCTGCTGGCCGATTACGTGAACCATAACGTACAATTTTTTCACGAAACACCGTTTGGCCAGGCCGAGCAGCATGCTTTCCTCAAAAAACAATTTCATGGCCTTATTGATGGTAACATTACAGCTATACCTCAAGCACCTGACCTTGCCGCTTTTTACATAGGCATTGCAGGTATCCAAACAGGCTCGGTAGCCAGTATCCTTTTCCAGGTTGCTGAGGGTAGTGAGGATGCTCTTGCGCCATCGTTCTCTGATACCATACAACCTAAGTGGTTTTACTTATCCGGCAACGAATGGCTGGCATTGGATAAAAGCAACATCATCAGTGATGACACCAATGATTTTTTACGCTCCGGCATTATCAAGTTTTTAATTCCCGAAGGTGCTACCACTACCAATACTTTCCTTAACCAAAGCCTAACCTGGCTTGGGGTAGAGCTGCCAACTGCGGTAACGATTGATTCGGTTTGTAAGTTTATCAACGTGCATATCCAGGCTGCTGAAGCCGAATTTGCTGATAATGACAATGAACTTTCGCATTTGGAAACCGGATTGCCTGCCGGTACCATCAGTAAACTGGTTGACAGGTTGCCGCAGATCAAATCAATTACCCAGCCCTACGCTTCGTTTGGCGGTTTATTGCCGGAGGATGATGGCGCTTTCCGCCTGCGGGTAAGCGAGCGCTTAAGGCATAAACACCGGGCAATTACCATTTGGGATTATGAGCACCTGGTAATGGCGCAGTTTCCGCAGGTGTTCAGGGTTAAATGCCTTAACCATACTAATGATGATATAGAAGTTGCCCCGGGCAGCGTAAGGGTAGTGGCTATCCCCGATATCCGCAACCAGATCAGCTTTGATCCATTTAAACCACGGGTAAGCAAAAATACCCTGAGCGAGATCACCAAATACCTGTCGGGTTTAAACTCTATGCATGTTGATCTGCTGGCTATTAATCCCGACTATGAAGAAGTGATCCTTGATTTTAAGGTGAAATTTTACTTCGGGCTGGATGAAAACCTGTACGCCATTAAACTGAATACCGATGTGATCAATTACCTGTCGCCCTGGGCTTTTAACCGTAATGCAGATATTGATTTTGGCGGCACCCTGTATAAAAGCGTGGTGATCCGCTTTATTGAAGAGCTACCTTATGTTGATTATATAACCGATTTTAAGATGTACTTCACAGCATCGGGACCCGCAAATCCCGATGTTTTGGAGGCAGGCAATTCAAAGGCCATTCTTGTATCGGCAAAGCAACATTTAATTGATACCAAAACCATACCTACATGCCCATGATTGATCAGTTAACCATACCGAAACAAATTGATACCAGCCTTGGGCCCGAGTACAATACCCTGCGCACCGAAGGCATGCAGCATATCCGCGACCTGGCCAGCGCCATCTGGTCGGATTATAACGTACATGATCCGGGCATTACCACGCTCGAGATGCTTTGCTATGCGCTCACTGATCTTAACTACCGAATAACCCTGCCTGTCGAAAATATTTTGGCGGTTGAGCATGACAATACCACCAGTATGCATGAGCAATTTTTATCCGCTATAAAAATACTGCCCACTTACCCGGTTACACCAGATGATTACCGGCAGCTGTTTGTTAGGATAGATGGCGTACGTAATGCCTGGATCAAAAAATCGCCGCATAGCATTATAGCCAACTATAAACAACCGGATGGTAAACCGCTGTTGCGTTATGCCCAACCGGGCGAAAATGCCCAGACAGGTAAAGAGGTTAAGTTTGATTTGAAGGGGATAAACGATATCCTGATAGATTTTGAAGATTTTCCTGAACTGGGCGGCGATCCAGCTAAGATCAAAGCCAAACAGGATGATATCATCAAACAAATAAAGTCGGTATATCATTACTTCCGCGAGTTATGTGAGGATCTTGACCAGGTTAAAGCGGTCGAAAACCAGGAGATAGTTATATGTGCCGAAATTGAACTTCAGCCCCAGGCTGATCCTGAAATGATTTGGGCACAGATCATGTTCAATATTGAGCAATACCTTACACCCGATATTACATTCTACCTGCTTCAGGAACTGCTTGACAAAGGCATGCAGCCCGATGAGATATTTGAAGGCCCGGTACTTGATTTTGAAAACCTGCAAGGCATCGACACCAAGTTTGCTAAACAGGGTTTCATAATCCCATCCGAGCTTGCAGCCTCACAATTACGTACCGAAGTACGTTTATCTGATCTGTACCGCATCATTATGGAAATTGACGGTGTGCGGCTGGTAAAGCGGATCTCTTTTGGTTTTTGCGGATGTACCGCGTCGCAAAGTGAGGTTGCTGACAAGATCTATAAATCAAACGAGTGGTTGCTTTGCGTACAGGATGGTCATAAGCCCGTTTTGTGCGAAACCAATTCGTCATTTACATTTTATAAAGATGTGGTGCCTATCGAACTGAAACAGTCCGAAGCCCAGGCCGATCTTAACCAGCTTCGCAAAGACTGGCAGGACGATGTAGAGGCGAAAAAGATAGTCGATCTGCCGGTGCCTGAAGGTGATTACCGCGACATAGCCCATTATGAAACCCTGCAAAACCAGTTTCCTGAAAATTATGGTATTTCACCGCTGGGCTTACCCGATACTGCAACTACCGAACAACGTTCGCTGGCTTTACAGCTTAAAGGCTACCTGCTGTTTTACGACCAGGTGCTGGCCAATTATTTCGCCCAGCTTTCAAACGCCAGGGTACTGCTCACTGCCGATGATAGCATCCGCAAAACCTATTTCAGCAATACAGTAAATGGCATCCGCGATGCAGAAAAGTTGTTGGATGGCTTTGCCCAATGGGAGCAAACGGTTGATGATGTAATTAAAGAAACCGGGCAGGATAACTATCCCGAACGGAAAAATAAATTCCTTGATCATTTGCTGGCCCGGTTTGCCGAGCAGTTTAACGAATACGTGTTTTTGATGTATCGTATTTATGGCGAGGATTATCAGCGCAACATCATCAGGCATAAGGTTAATTTTTTGAAGGATTATGACCAGATGAGCATTTGCCGCGGCAGTGGAATGGACCTGTACAACGCCAAAACACCCGATCAGCAATTGGTAAATGTATCGGGCATGGAAAAACGGATCTCCATGCTGCTGGGCTTCTCTAACTATAAAATGCAGCAGCTGAGTGTTGAAGATTACCTTTTGTTCAAGGCTGATGCCCTGCATTATAACTGGACAATATCGCAACTTGGTGTAGTTAAATTTAAAGGCAATAACAACTATCTGAAAGAGATTGACGCCTATGAAGACCTCGGCCTGGTATCTGTGCTGGCTTGCGACAGGGAAAATTACCGCTTAAGTCCGGGGGCAACTGCTGGCAAATACGTTTATAATATAGCCAACTCTGCAGGTACTTTGCTAACGCTCAATGATATGGAGTTCAGCGCTGCCGCCATCGAAACCGAAATAGCGTTTATCATCAAATTTATGCAAAACGATTTCAAGATGGAAGGTATGTATGTGATAGAAAATATCCTGCTGCGCCCGCCATTTGATTATACCGGCGATGATGCCACCCATCACCAGTTCATGCCGGTCTGTCTCGACCCCAATGGCGTGTACTGCGAGCCGCTTGACCCTTATTCGTTCCGCATTTGTGTGATACTGCCTGGCTACAGCGTAAGGTTGCGTAACACAGCTTTCCGCACCTATGCCGAGCGGCTTATCCGTACCGAAACTCCAGCCCACATTCTGCCGCGCATCTGTTTCATCGGGCACGATCAGATGGTTGGTTTTGAAGCTGTTTATAAAGATTGGCTCGCTGCCAAACACATAGCGGTAAGTACAGATACGCCTATCGATCCGGGATTGAACAGCAAATTCATCGACGTGCTTGAAAAATTGTACACAGTTTACCAGCAGGGCCAGCTAAGCGATTGCAACGATGACACCCAGGAAACCAACCCGATAATATTGAACAAATCCAGCCTTGGCACCTTGCAGGGCGGTACAAATAATAACAGTTAAAACCTAAATGACAAAGCCATGCCTCCAGTAACCAACATAAAGCTTACCGATATAACTTTAGAGTACAACACCTTTGTTGACAGTCAGGTGCTTACCGCCAAGCAGCTGAATGATATTGTAGAGTTTTTTGAAGATCAGCAGCGCCTAACCCGTACCTGTTTAATTGGTGTTGGCCTGGTATGCGGCTTAAGTTTCAAAGGCGATGCCAACGGTATAACCATAGGCAAAGGCTGCGGTGTAACTACCGACGGCGATTTGCTTTACATGCCCGAAACAACGTATAAAAACTTCAGGGCTTATGATAATTCGCTCATTAAGTATCCGCCATTTTACCCCATGGGTACCGATGCAGCGCAAATGGCTTTATGGGAGCTGGTTACTCCGGACGATAAAGGCGTTTTGCCGGTTGATAGCTTTGCTCTCACTGATTTTAAATCAAAGGCCACTAAGGATCTTACCGAAATGTATGGTCTGCTTTACCTGGAGTATTACTCTAAAGATCCGGATGCCTGTACGGCGATTGATTGCGACAACCAGGGACGCAAGCAGGTAGCCAAACCCAAAGTACTGCTCGTTGCGCAGGCAGATATGAACCAGATCATAGAACAAACCGGTTCGGAGGTTATTTATGATGATATCTACAAAAAATATTTTAACGCTTACAACGCGTACTTTGACGCCCCGGTACTGGCCGCCAAGAGGGTGTTTTTTAATACGCAAACAACCGCTTCCTCATCGGCACTTACCGCGGCTTTTTCAAGCATTGCAAATACTGGAGCAGGTGGCCTGTCAACCGCGGTGCAATCGCTTTACAATACTTTCAAATTCGCGCTTGATCCGCAATCTACTTATCCTATTACCAGTATTATTGCCAATATAAATACTACCTTAAGCAAAGCTACAGCGCCTATGCAGGCCCAGTATCTTTATGATTTTTATAAAGATCTGTTAACCGGGTATAATGAATTGCGTGCTGTACTTTCAGATATCATTTATCAGTGCTGCCCTAACATTTACGCCTTTCCAAAACATATTATGCTGGGGGCTTTAAATGTTACGCCGACAGCTAAGCCGACACCTTATCGCCATAAATTTTATGCTTCGCCGGCTATCAGCGCTAATAAAGATAAGCTGAATATTGCCATTAGCCTGCTTGATAGGTTGAACATCATGAGCAGTGGGTTTACGCTGCCAGCAAGCCCTGTAGTGACAATAACGCCGTCTATTGATAATAGTAAACCTTTGGAAGCAAGGGCTATCCCTTTCTATTATGGCAATCCGGTTGACCTGGCCAAAAAATGGAGCCATAGCCGTTGGCTGCAGGGGACGGATAAACTGATCCTCGGTTATAATGCTTCCGCTTATTCGCCGGCTAATGATGTTGTTGTAAATCCATTGAACTATTCCATAGATTCCAATAACTTTTTCAGGATAGAGGGGCATATCGGCAAAAAATATACAGAAGCGCTTGCCGCTGTTGATAAGATCAGGCAGGATACTAACCTCCCTTTTGATGCGGTTGCTATAAGATTAGGCGACGTGACACTTAGCGATATCAACATAGATGACTATGCTTGTCAGTTTAATGATCTCGAAGCTACATTAAGAGCTTTCCAGGCCGAGCAAAACTGCCTTTACAGTGATGTAAGTAAGTTTTTTTCAAGTTTCGATACCAAAACAGGTTATTCGGTGGCGAATGAGGTTCTGGCCCAGGCCGCTCAGCAGACACTGTCATTAGCCAATGAAGAGGTAGCCGCAACTCCCAAAATGAAAATGATGGCGACAGCTAAAGCCGCTGACACTGCCGGAGTACAGGCAACTGCACATGAGCAGGTAATGAGCAGCGGGCTTGCCATCAATAGAAGTATAAGTAAAGTTGTGATTGATGGCGGCATAAGTGCTGTTGATAACAACATCAATGTTGCTCAAAATAGCATAGGCTATTATGTAGATCAGATCCGCAGACAGGGTACCTCTATAAGCATTTCGGATTATGCAGATGCTGTTGGTAAAACAGTTGATACTTCAGCAACCGGCTCATATGAACAGGCCATAGCCGTTGATATTCCTGTACGTGTGATTGCCGGTACCCGAAATATAAGCCAATGGCTGCCCGACAGGTTGGTTGATATTGACGATGACACTATAGATAACTTTTCGGCACGGATAGATGATCTGTGTAACGAGGTGAAATCGGCAAGCGTAAGAAGCCGCCAGATCTTTGCCAAAGCCGATTATGTGCGTAAGGGGTATGAAGATGACTACGCGCTGCAATTGTGGCGTTTGTCTGAAAATTGCTGCGCAGGCCAGGCCCTTGCCGTTATCTTGAAAGAAATTCAGGACCGTAAGGCTAAGTTGTTAGCTCAGCTTACTTTCTCGGCCTATGCTGCAAACCATACAGGTTTGGAACACCTTGCCGGTGTGCCTGCTGGCGGAACCTTTGTAATGGTATACGCGACCACCATGACTACGCCCAGCCCAACAATACCTGCAACTACAGTTTCGCTCGATGACAGGTTAAAGCTACTTCAGGCTAACCCGCAGTTTGTAAAAGGTTTTGCAAGCGATACGGATGCGATGACTTTTATTGCTCAGAATACCAATTTTGAGGACATTTCCGCCGCAGTGAAATTTTACCAGGTTCAGTCGCCCCGTAAATTTACGCCAACAATTGAGGCCGATGTTATCAATAAAACCCAGGCTTTAGCTATCGATCTCGGTAAATCACGGGCAGTAGCCGCAAACCCCGATGTGCCTGCCGATATAGTATTTGCCGATTTTTGTTTGCCGTATATGTGCTGTTCAGATTGCCCGCCGGTGGCATTTATTATGCCTAAACCACAGGTGGGCTTAAGCTTGCCTAAAGCTGTAGCCTGCTCAGACGAAGGCTTACTACAGTTTAAAGTTAGTCCGGTTGATGGTGTAATTAAACCTGCGGCTGGTTTTGAAGCTACCGTTGTAACAAAAGATGCTGTTAACTATTTTGATACAACCAAAGTTAAAGACGGAACATTTGGCCAGCAGATCAAATTTACTGTTAATGATCAACCTACAGACTGTACCATTACAGTGTTTAAACATCCTGCTGTAACGCCGGCGGCCAGCATAAGTGATACAACACAGTTTGCCGTATTTATTCAGTTAACTGCGACAACAAACCAGGCCGCAGGCGACGTGTTTGCTTACACCTGGACAATGCCCGACGGACAAGTGCATGCTAACCTCACCACACCGGATGATAATATTACCTTCCAGTATGCCGATCTTCGCACAAAATTCCCTGACGGTAAACTTACTTTTACTTTATCTGCTAATAACCATGACTGTACCGATGCAGAGCAGGTTGTGCTTACAGTACAGATCCCTGACGAACCGGTAGACCTGCAGTTAGCTGCCAGCGAAGTTTGTTCAGATCAGGGTAATATAAACTTTACAACTGTACAGCCAGCAACAGGTATTATTACTTCGAAATTAGCGGGAGATGCGGTTAAATTACTCGGTAGCCAGTGGGTTGTTGATCCGTCAAAAGGCCCGTATGATACGAGTATCAACGATTTCATGGTGAACAACAAACCGGTTGCCGGTTGCACACTCATGATCCATGAGCATCCACAGGCTTCGTTTGATTATAAAGTAGATGCTGACCCATCTAAAGGCACTGCTACTGTTACCTTGACAAATAAAACACCGAATCCGGGTAGTTTCAAATTTACCTGGACGTTTGATGATGGTACCACCAGTAATGAAGTGAACCCGGTTAAGATATTTAATATGGGGCAGTTCCCGCGCGGCCGAAATACAGTTATTACGTTGACCGCTGTAAATGGTAAGTTTGATAAATGCCGTGCAGTATTTACACCTACGCCGCCTGTTGCTTTGCCGCCAACAGTTACAATTCCTATACTGACCAACTTTCCACCAGCAGGTACAACCACAACTGTAACTACGACACCTCCACAGATACTTGTAGTTAAAGATGTACCACCGGCAGCTACTACGGTAACGCCTAAAATAGATCCGGCTGTTATTAAAGAAACGCCTGCGGTAACACCAGCAGTAACGCCTAAAATAGATCCGGCTGTGATTAAAGAAACGCCTGCGGTAACACCGGCAGTGACGC
>NZ_DASVOB010000209.1:0-7849 GCF_036383575.1 Mucilaginibacter sp. | reverse complement strand
GCAGGAAATATCTGGTATGAATCGTACTTAACCCCACCTAATGCATTCCCGATAAGATATCCCGATGGTAAATGGGCAGGCCCTTACAACAATGGCGGCTCCAACCCGGTAAATGATATCCAAAACTCAGGTTATAACAGTGAGTTTCGGCCTACCATCCAGTCTGTTTTTTCTATTAACCAGAAACTGGATGCCATTACCAACGGACTAAGCGCCATGGCCAGGTTTTCGTTCGACTCGTACAGCGAAAACGACAATGGCAGAACAGGCACCAATGATCTTTATTTAGCAACTTCAAGAGACCCGCAGGGTAACCTGGTATTAGGTCAATCGAGGTATGGAAACCAGTTTTTGGGTTATACCCAGTATTCATCTGCCGAAAAAACCATGTACCTGGAAAGCAATATTAACTATGATCAGTCTTTCGGCAAACACCATATTGGCGCACTGCTTTTGTACAATATGAGGTCAAGGGTCCAGAGCACAGCAGGTAGTGTTATAAACTCCATTCCTTATAACAATCAAAGTTTGGCCGGTAGGACAACCTATACATATGCCGATAGGTATTTGCTTGAATTTGATGCTGGTTATACTGGTTCGGAAAACTTTGAGCCGGGCAAAAAATTTGGTTTTTTTCCAGCTGTGTCCGCAGGTTGGGTAATTTCAAGGGAGCCTTTTTTTAAGGATTTTTCAAAAACGTTTAACCTGCTTAAAATAAGGGGATCTCATGGCCTTGTAGGTAATGATCAGATTGGATCTCACTATCAAATTACCAGGTTTCCTTATATCAATCAATATGGCAGTGGCGGCTCTGTGGGCTTAGGCCTTAACGGAACTGTATATGGCGGCACTAAAGAAACTGTTATAGGTGTTGAAAACCTGACATGGGAAAAAGCCCGGAAAGATAATATCGGGCTGGAAATAGGGCTGTTCAATAAACTGAATATCACTATTGATGCCTATAAAGAGAGACGGACAAATATTTTAGTTCAGCGAAGCTCATTATCAGGGATACTGGGTGTAAGCGGGGTTGTATTTGCCAATTTGGGCGAAATGAATAACCACGGTATTGAGGGTAACCTTGAATATAATGACAATATAGGCAAGGTGGGCTTGCGTCTTTATGGCAATTTCACTTATAACAATAATAAAATTGTACAGCAGGACGAACCTAAACAGCTGTATGCCTATCAACAATCAACCGGCCGCAAATATGGCGATAACCTGATGTACGTTGCGGAAGGGTTATTTACCTCGCAGGAAGATGTTGATAAAAGTCCTACCCAGTTTGGCGCTGTGCTAAGGCCCGGAGATATCAAATACAAAGATGTAAACGGCGATGGCGTGATCAACAGCTATGATAAGGTTTATACCGGTAAATCCGATATCCCTACCATATTGTATGGCGCAGGGTTTACGGTTAGTTATAAAAAGTTCGATCTTTCTCTTTTCTTCCAGGGAACCGGTAATGTAATTATCATGGCAAACGGTTCTTCTATAACCGGTGCAGGTGCAGAGGGCGCTGGTATAGTGCCGTTTACAGGCATGGGCACTTATCCATCGGGTATGCTCGCGATCCTTGAGAACAGGTGGACAGTTGATAACCCGAGTCAGAATGTATACTATCCGCGTTTAGGCATTGCTAATCAAAACAGTAACAATTATCAGCCGAGCACATGGTGGTCAAAAGACGCGAGTTTTGTCCGTTTAAAACAGGCTACATTGGGTTATACTTATAAGCCCTTGTTTCTTACAAAGGCGGGTATTAACTCAGTTTACTTGTATTTAACGGGGCAAAACCTGTTAACCTTCTCCAAATTCAAACTTTGGGACCCTGAACTTGGCTCTAACGGCGCAGGCTATCCACCGGTACGAATACTTGCCCTTGGATTAAGGGTTGCGTTATAGAAATCGTGAATTTAAATCAGTTTCAAAAGAATTTAAAGTGTGCCAAATGAAAAAAAACATACTAATAATGGTAGTTGGGATATGCTTCCTGAGTGCCTGTTTATCGTCCTGTAATTACCTTAATAAAAAACCGGATAACCTGTTAACATCAGATCTGATCTGGAGCACCAGGGCCAATGCCGAATCGTATTTATATAATATATATGGTTATATCAAACAAACCGATGGGGGAGATTACAGCGCAATGGGGGCAAGTGACGAGTCATCGGTATCCATCCCCGGTACCAATGTAAGGCAAATGGTTGTGGGTAACTGGAGCCCGGTAAACGCTTATTTTGATTACTGGGATAACTACTATACCGGCATTCGGTCGTCTTTTATTTTTGAAGCCAATATTGATAAGGTTCCGTCCAGTCAGTTGAGTGTCAGCCTGAAAAATCAATATAAAGCCGAAGCCCGTTTTTTGCGCGGATGGTTTTACTGGCAGTTAATGAAACAGTTTGGCCCGGTTGTAAAAATAACCGAAGCGTTAAGCCTAAATGACGACTTTAATAAGTACCCGAGAGCATCTTTTGACGAATGCAAGGATTACATTAACCAACTGATGGATCAGGCTGCTTCGAGCTTACCTGCCCAATGGCCTTCAACCAGCAATTATGGCAGGCCAACAAAGGGCGCGTGCCTGGCAGTAAAAGCACAGCTGGCTTTATTGGCAGCAAGCCCATTGTGGAACGGTAACCCATCATTTGCCTCTTTTAAAAATCAGGATGGTACCCCACTGGCACCTACAGTATTTGATGCGGGTAAATGGAAAATAGCCGCGGACGCAGCTAAGGCCGTAATAGATCTTGGTGCGTATAAGTTATTTACAAATCTTGACAATGGCGGAACCCAGTTTGATCCTTATCTATCTGTCAGGGACCTTTTCTTAACAAACTGGAACAACGAGATCATCTTTTCAAGAAACTCCTGGAGTTATTGGGGATATACCAAATGTGTATCGCCGGGGCCGGGAGGATATAGTATGTACAACGCCACCCAAAATGTGGTGGATGCATTTTATATGAATAACGGCCGCACCATTGATGACCCGCGTTCGGGATATACAGCTACAAGTTTTGCCCAAAGTAACGGTGCCAAATATTGGGAGCACAGTAAAGGGCAATGGAACATGTATGCCAACCGCGAACCGCGTTTTTACGCCTATATCCAGTACAATGGCCGGCCGGTATTGCCAGCCCCAACTGTTGATGATAAAAACTATTATTCATCAGATGCCAATATTGACGGAACAGGCCGGGTTGAATTTTATTATAACGGTAAAGCTGGTGCAAAGGCCAGTGGTGCAAGTAATAATATTACCGGATATGATGTATTGAAAAACGTAAGTCCTGCCGATAATATAAGGCAGGATGCCACCAATTACCGGCCTTTTATACTCATGAGATATGCCGAAATATTGCTGGATTATGTAGAGGCCTTGAATGAATATGATCCCTCTAACTCCAATATCGTGCTTTATCTTGATCAGATCAGGACAAGAGCTGGCTTACCCGGTATAGAAACCGTTTATCCGGAAGCTGTTGGAAACAAGGATTTAATGCGGAAATACATTTTAAGGGAACGCCAGGTTGAGCTTTGTTTCGAAAGCGACAGATACTTTACCCTTGTAAGAAGATTATTGTTGGGTGCCGATGAAAATCAGACCATTTACGGACTGAATGTCAACACGGATGATCAGGGACTGGGATTCTCTTTTACCGGCCTTTACAACAAAACGCTTTTTCAGAAAAGGGTGTGGAACAATAAAATGTACCTGTTCCCAATATCTCAGTACCAATTGGACCGCGATAGGGCATTGGTACAAAATCCTGGTTGGTAATGCCGGCTCTTATTTACCCAACAGGGTGTAAAAGATCTGGAAATAAATAATTAAACCGTAATTATTCAAATGAAAACATTCATAAACATATTGGCAAAAGGTATCAATCAATACCTGCTTGCCGGGGCGCTTTTTATAATGGTAGCTTTTATGAGCTGTAAAAAAGAAAAAGTTCCTGCACATGATCCTGCATCACCTATCAGCATCAGTACATTTATCCCGGCACAGGGCGGGGGTGGTACCGAAGTACTGATCTCCGGTACTAACTTTTCAACAGATACCTCGCAAATTTCGGTTACCCTGAATGGGGTTAAACTGAAGATCATCGGCGCCAATACCAAACAAATGATGGTAGTTGTGCCTAAAAAGGCTGGTTCCGGGCCTATCGTTGTAACTATTGGAAAAGGAACCGCAACAAGTACCGATAATTTTACATACCAATATACCAGGACAGTCACTACACTGGCAGGGTCGGGCAAGGCTGGTTTTGCAAATGGTCAGGGTGCAGATGCCATGTTTGATTTTAGCGGGCAAAGCTGGTACAGAAGCATGGGGATTTCTGTTGATGACAACCTGAATGTTTATGTTGCCGATCCCGGAAATCATTGCATCAGAAAAATTGACACTGCCGGTAATGTATCCACACTCGCAGGCAATCCCCTGGTTTCGGGTTATGCGGACGGTAAAGGAAGCGCGGCAAATTTCTCCATACCTTATGATGTTGCTGTTGATGCCCAGGGAAACGTATATTCTGTTGATCCCGGAAATTATGATATCCGTAAAATAAGCCCCGATGGTACTGCAACCACCTGGGCCTGGGGCAACCAGTCGCCATGGAGTGTTGCTATCGACAAAACAACGGGTTATGTTTATTACTCCAGTTGCTCCAGTCCCGGAAATATCTACCAGGTATCAGCTCAGTGGACTACCAAACAGGTTATATCCGGCCTTAACTATCCCGCCGGAATCAAATTTGACAAGGCAGGCAACTTATACGTATCGGTTAACGGCGACCAGGTTATCAGGAAATTCACAGCCGGCAACTGGAATGGTAGTATCATAGCCGGGCAACTTGGGGTTTCGGGTTATTTAAACGGAGCCGCTACAACTGCAAAATTTGCTTATCCATGGGGCATCGCGGTTGATAACAGCAGCAATATTTATGTAGCAGGCAACGGAACATGGGACGGCGGAAGCTATAATCCCGACCAAAGCATCCGCTTTATCCAGGCCAATACGTTTGATGTAAGCACCTTTGCCGGCAGCGGTACAGCAGGATACGCTGATGCTATAGGTGGATCTGCGCTTTTCAGCGCGCCAACCGGTGTTGCTGTCGATAAAAACGGAACTGTTTATGTTTTGGATAAAATCAACAACCGGATAAGAAAAATAGTTTCGGAATAATGACGGTCCGCATTGAAAATACTATCACAGTTTGGTTTTCAACCCTGGCAATGTCCTTTTGTTGCCGGGAAAAATTTGAGTAGTAGTTAATAATTGTTTGGTTTTATTTAAGGGTACTCCGTAGCAGAAAACATGTTTCTGCTACGGGCAGGTACTGCCTGGCTTTTAGTGCGGATAAACTTAAGCGGGTACGCTGATTTTTTAGAATAGATTTAATGAAACGTTATATAAATATCTTTTTAATACATGTTTTTGCCATTCAGGCTTTGGCCTGCAGCAAAAAAACAGTGGGTAATGATGTAATTACTTCAACCGGTAATGCACATATCTATTATGTATCGGTTAATGGCTCTGATGCCAATTCAGGCAAAATCAATGCGCCTTTCCAAACTATCAACACAGCCTTGGGGCATGCTATACCCGGCGATACCGTAATGGTAAGAGGGGGGAACTATTATGATAAAGTGATATTTCCCCAATCGGGCATCATGAACAAATTAATTACTTTAAAAGCATATCCCGGTGAAAAGCCCGTGATAGACGGGAGTAAAATAATTGTTTCGGGTTGGGTGCCACTGGTTACGCTGAGCAATGTAAGGTATATAACACTGGATGGCTTTGATATTTGCAACCTTACGAGCTCAACTTTTAATACCGATCCTGAAGGTATCGCTATCAATGGAAATTCGCACGATATCACTATTAAGAACTGCAATATTTATAACATAAAGAACAACGCATCCCTGAACGACTGGCGAAGCGGGCACGCTATACTGGCAATAGGCAACGGGACTACCGCCATTACTAACCTGGTTATTACGGGTTGTACTGTACATGATACGCAGACAGGTACAAGTGAAAATGTAACACTGGCCGGTAATATTGACGGTTTTGTTTTTAGCCATAATAAAGTATATGATACAGAAAACATCGGGATAATTGTTGCCGGTGGCGATGGTTTAAATCCCAAAGGAGATGTGGCTACCAACTACGCCCGCAATGGTGTGATAAGTGATAATGTTTTTCACGATAATACAATGACCAGAACCCCGGAGACCTGGGGCCCCGACAGGTACGGTGCTATCTCAATTTACGTTTGCGGCGGTGCTAATACTATTATTGAACGAAACAAGGTGTACAATAGCGATAGGGGGATAGGGCTGGTAAGTGAGAGCAATGTGTATGCAACCAGAACCACCATTGTGCGAAATAACTTTGTATATAACTGTTATCGCACAGGTATATACATGGGCGATTACCTGAATTACACCTCGGGCGGAACTAAAAACTGTTACATCGTAAACAATACCTTATATCAAAATGACCGTGTACCAGGCGCGTTTGGCGAAATTGAAGGCGAGATAAGACTTACCGAGCATTGCGACAATAACGTGATCAAAAATAACATAGTTTATGCAAGGCCTGTTGATGTATTTATTCATAAGTATACCACAACAGGCAGCAATAACATTATCGATAATAATTTATACTATACTACAGGCACTCCGCAATGGATCTGGAACAGTACCAACGGCGCACCATATACCGATTTGAGCGCCTGGAAAGCAGCCAGCGGCAATGATGCCGGTTCAACAAACGGGCAGGACCCTCTTTTGCTGAGCAGCTCGTCGCCTGATCTTCATATACAATCGGCCTCCCCTGCAAAAAATACCGGAAATGTGATATCTGCCGATATAAATGGTACTACAGATATTGACGGAAATACCCGCATTGTAAATAATAAGATAAGTAAAGGCGCACAACAGTAAGATGTTTAATTAAAAAAGTATGCTTATGAAATGTAATGTCAATGTTTTTTTAATGCTTGGTTTTGCTGTACAGGCATTTGGTTGCAGCAAAAAAAACGATGCAGGCGGTAATGTTACAACTACCGGAAATACTCATGTTTATTATGTAGCTGTCAACGGGCAGGAGTCAAATAAAGGAACAATCGATGCGCCTTTTCAAACTATCAATAATGCGCTCTCCCACACCATTCCCGGCGATACCGTAATGGTAAGGGGCGGGGTATATAGCGAAAAGGTTGTATTTCCCAAATCGGGGGTAATGGATAAATATATTACCTTAAAAGCATACCATGGCGAAACCCCTGTAATTGACGGAAGTGCTTTTAGTGTTAACGGGAGGGAAGCCCTGATAACCATTGATAAGGCAAAGTTTATTGTTGTAGATGGCTTCGAAATACGCAACCTCAAAACCGCTACAGGCGACCCTAAAGCCATTATGGTTGAAGGCGGATCTGATTATATTACCGTAAAAAACAACACCATATACGGTATTGATTATACTCAGCTGCCGCTTAACGGGGGCGGTAACGCCATTTTAGTTATCGGAAACACTTCTGATCCGGTAACTAATATTACTGTTACAGGAAATACTATTCACGATTGTAAAACCGGTTATGGCGAAAATTTAACTATCAACGGCTATGTTGATGGTTTTACCGTTACCAACAATACCATTTATAACGCTCAAAATATCGGCATTGATGCAGCCGGCGGTTATGCGGCTAATAGTGACCCTACGTTAAACTATGCCCGTAACGGTGTTATCAGCAGCAATACCCTTTATAATATTGAAAGCAAAAGAGGACCGCTTGGCGGGCATGGCGCTATAGGTATTTATGTGGATGGT
>NZ_DASVOB010000208.1:0-5636 GCF_036383575.1 Mucilaginibacter sp. | reverse complement strand
TACAGGGAGGCGTTTCAGATCCTACATTCCGATACTTCACCAGTGCCTTGATCTTTACAAGGATAGAGGATATCGTATTACTGCGGGCTGAAGCCTTGGCAGTTTTGGGCGATGTGAACGGCGCTATCAATGAAGTGACTTCGATAATGGCCCGACGCGGCATGACAGAAAATACTATCGACAGTAACCAGGATATTATCGAACTGATATTTAAAGAGCGCCACCGTGAACTGATGGGCGAAGGCCAGCGCTGGTACGATCTGGTAAGATATAATAAGATCAAGCAAAACAACCCTGCATTTCTCAAACTCATCAATTCGCAGGGGATCTACTGGCCGGTATCGCGCAAGCTTATCGCACAAAATAACCTGTTAACTCAAAATCCATTTTGGAAATAAACTGACCATATATGAAAAAGTTAATTAAATATATGAGTGCCTTGGCGCCGGTGTTGATTGCAGCACTGCTGCAATCCGCCTGTAAAAAGGATGGCGGTTATCATGACGCTGCAGGCACAAACTCAAAATTCGCGGGTAATACCTATGAGTATTTGAAAAGCAAACCCGGTGTATATGATTCATTACTGGCTGTAATAAACCGGATGGGCTTGCAGCAAACGCTCATGGATAGTAATGTTACCCTTTTTGCGGTTACCAATCCAAGCTTTCAGCTGGCAATTAATAACCTGAATACGTTAAGGAGGCAAAGCGACAAGGATCCGCTGTTTTTGGCAAAGGTTGATGGCGTACAGCTGGACACTATGGTTTCGTACTATATCGTCAGGGGTAAACGCACAACCGACTCGCTATTGCTCCAGGATGGGCTCGATCTTTCCAGCGTACGTTTCGGATATCCTATGCATGGCAAGGTTTCCAAAATATCAGCTTCCGGCCTTACCGGTGGCGGGCCCGATGTTATTGAATTTAGCAATACCAAACGCAGCAAATTCACCAGAAACTGGTCAACCACTACAACCGGTTCCAATAATATCAGTACCAAAAACGGTATTGTTCATGTGGTAAGCCCTGATCATATTTTCGGTTTTGATGAATTTGTATCGCGCTTAACCTTTGTTCCGCCGCCACCAAACCTCATGACCCTCATAGGTGGTAAGCTTACCGTTTTAAGGGATAACAATGGCGGTCCGGATAATGGCGAAGGCTCTAAAAAAGTAATTGACGGTGATGACCACACCAAGTTTCTGGCTGACCTTCAGGGACGGCTATGGATGCAGTTTGAACTCAATGAGCCTGCAGTATCGGGGGTTTACACCCTTACATCTGCCAATGATGCCCCGGAACGTGATCCCCGGGCCTGGACTTACGAAGGCTCAAATGACGGCAAAACCTGGACTGAGTTAGACCGCAGGAGCAATTTCTTTTTTGAAGAAAGATATCAGACAAAAGTTTTCAGGTGCCCTAATACCACAGCTTACAAATTTTACAGGGTAGATATTACTGAGCTGCGCGACGGAGGCCTTTTCCAACTGGCTGAATGGACCATTAATAAAGTGAAGTAAAAATGGAAGATCAAAATATTAATGTGATAAAAAAACGAAAAGACATGCGAGCATTCATTAAAATGGGATCTATGGCTCTGCTGGTTGTTGCAGCCGCGCTGAGTAGTTGTAAAAAGATGTATGGGATTCCGGATGAAAAAGATTATCTGAGTAACAATGTAAACTACGCCAATAAAGTTTTTGAACCAATTTTAGGCCGTACCTCTTTAATGGGAGGGTTTAATGGCGATAATTCAACCCAGCCGTTAAAGTTTGAGATCATCAACGCGCGTTTTGGTGATGGTAAGCCTGTTACCGATCTTTTTCAAAAAAAGCCGACCTATGTATGGACAGCCCCCTACAACGGGCTTGAAAAGAGCCTGGCCGAGATAGAGGCAAAACGCAAGCTGGAAGACCATCCTTTATTTGAAGTGCGTTCATCGGGCGAGTTCATTATGTGGGGCTCTTCCACCAATGCGCTGATCACACCGCGACCGTCTGATAGTACCAATTTCCCGCAGGATACGCGTTATTTTGATGTTAAGATAACCAATACAGGCGGCAGTACGATAATCCGGGACCTACAGGTACGGCCATTCCGCGAACGGCCTTATGAACCTTCTGACGACTTTAACATTTATTCCGGCCTGCCCGCACCTCACCCTAAAACACCTTATAACCCGGCCAGCCGCAACTACATCAGGCCATTTTTAAATGGGGTAATAGGTAAGGAAACCGACATTGCGCTGCAGAGTAATGATGATAAAAAGGATGTGGTAGTTTATATCCGCCCCTTTACCGGCGGAACAGGCAATTCGCTAAGGTTCAAATTCCTGAATAAAGATTCGGTAGAGATGAACCCGGCTTTACTGAACGAAACAACCTGGGATAAAATAGTACATGGGTTTAACATGCAAAAAACTGCAACCTACGTGCAATACGATGTTGCATACCCTATTCCCCTGGTGGAGGTCCCAACTGTTTATGCGCCCGGAGGAACCCGAGACCACGCCGAATTTAAGTATTCACGAATTGGCTTTGGCGGCACCAGGGTAGTGGCAAGTTTCGGGATAGATTTCGCTATATACAAAAAGGGCGACTGGGAGATCGTATTCCATTTTTTGAAGGACAATCCAAAGTTTGAAGACGAATAACCGAATTAAAACTTATCACGATGAAAAAACACATACTATTTTATATAGTGCTTGCTGTTTGCATGATCTTCTGCTGCTCAGAGGTTAATGCACAGGCACAAAATATAACGGTTACCGGTACGGTGCTTGAAAAAGCAACCAATAAAATTTTACCAGGTGTAAATATATATATGGGTAATAAGGGCCTGGTACAAACCGATTATAAAGGAAAGTTTACCGTTACTGTACCGGCTAACAGCACACTTACTTTTACGTTTGTAGGTTTTGTTACGGAGAAAGTAAAACTTGAACCCGGGCAAAAAAATATAACAGTTACGCTAACGGAAGACAAAAAAAGGTCTTAATGAGGTGATCATTGTAGCCTATCAAAACAGGAATAAAGAATCAACTCCGGGGGCTTCTGTTACCATAACAGCCAAGGATATCCAGGACGTACCAACCTCAAACGTCGAAAACTTATTGCAAGGTAAAGTAGCCGGCCTAAACGTTCAAAACAATACTGGTGCCCCCGGTTTCCGGGGTTCGGTTCAGGTGCGTGGTTTATCAACGCTCAGTGTATCCGGCAGCGGCAGCGAATCATTTTTACAACCCACATCTCCCCTGTATATTATTGATGGGGTGCCATTGGATGCGGATAAAGCGGCTGAGTTTGGTTTTCAAACACAGGGGCCGGGTGTGAGTCCTTTATCATTGATACCGGTAGAGGATATCCAGAGCATTCAGGTAATGAAGGATGCCCAGGCAACTTCCATGTATGGCTCGAGAGGTGCTTATGGTGTAATTATCATAACAACCAAACGCGGAAACTCTAAAGTACCCCGGGTGAGGTATACTGGTAACTTCTTTGTTAATGCTACCCCGCAACTGCGTGCAACGCTGGGCGGTAATTCCGAACGTCAGGCAAAAATTCAGCAGATCTTATCCAATGCTACCATTATTGATGAGTTAAGGAGATTGGGACAAACCGGCTTCCTGGCTGATAGTTTGAATGCGTATTGGAATAACTCAACAAACTGGCAGTCCATTTTTTATGGCACAACACATAACCAGAGCCACAACGTAGCCTTAGATGGCGGCAACGACCGTTTTAACTACAAAGTGAACATGGGCTATTATTCAGAAAAAGGGGTTATCAAAAACACCGGTTTCGACAGGTATAACCTGAACATGAATATGGAGTTTAAACCGAATGATAAATTCAGGTTCTTTGGTTCATTATTCGGTTCGTTGGGAAGCCAGGCCAAAGGCAATGGCGTCGGGTTGCTGCAACAGGGCGTGGCCACTAACGGGCAGGCTTCTACCCTATTGCCTCCGCCATCCTTTTATCTGTCGCCCGATGGTGTTACATCTGCCTTGCAAACACAAAACAGTAACAGCACCAGGAATATCCGTACCAATGTTGATGGGCGCTATGAATTTATCAAAGGTCTGGCCCTGTCCTCAAGCATCAGCTACGACTATACATCAGACGCGGAATCAACCTTTACACCTGCAGCTGCCAATGCTCAGTTTGCACAGGTATATGATTATGAAGGTCGTAATTACACATTGTATAATCGTAATGCGCTTACTTATGCCCAAACATTCGGTGCCGATCATACCATATTCATTAATACTTTTAATGAAATATATAAGCAAGGCGGTCAAAGCGGCATCATCAGGCAAAGCCGTATACCTAATGATCAGTTGCAGGGGCCTGTAGGGTCCGACTCTTATAACTCAAGAGGCGGCGGCGTGCTATCAAACTTTAAAAACGCCACTATTGCTTCATTTGCGGGCTCCTTTAACTATGATTATAAAAAGAAATATGTACTGGAGTTGTCTTACCGCTTAGATGGTACATCCTCAAACGGCCTGGAGAATCCGTATTCCAAAAACCCTGCCGCCGGTTTCAGGTGGAATTACTACAAGGAGAACTGGTTTAAAAATTGGGACTGGCTCAGTTCGGGAGGTTTAAGGTTAACCTGGGGCCAGAACATTGTGCCAACCGGCAGTTTGCAAAGCATTTATGGCTTGTACAACCTGAATGGCAATTTTAACAACAATCCAACCATCGGTATTAACTATGAATTTGTACCGAATCCTGCATTAAAGCCTACAACTACTACGCAGTACAACCTTGGGTTTGACATGACGCTTTTGCAGGGAAAAGTCGACTTTAGTTTTGATACCTATTACAAAAAGGTGGATAATTTATTGTTTGACAGGTTTTTGCCTAACAGTACAGGTTTCCAGAAAAAATCAAGCAATGATGTATCAATTGCCGATTATGGGTATGAGCTGATGGTAACGGTAAGGCCGATAACAGGCAAGGATTTTAACTGGACGGTATCATTCAATGGCGCTATTAACCGCGATTACCTGCTGAGATTACCTGCCGAATACAACGGGCAGTACATCAAATTTGATTACAACAACTATCAGCATATCGTTTTCAGGGTAGGTAAAAACACCTTATCAAACTATCTGTTGACCAACCAGGGTGTTTACTCAACCGACGCCAATGTACCTGTTGATCCCGTAACCGGCAAAAAATATCAAACCGGCGGGTTAGCTTTTAAAGGCGGCGATCCGAGGTTTAAAGATGTCAACGGCGACTATATCCTCGATGACCGGGATTATGAAATAACCGGTAACTCGCAGCCTTTAATTACTGGTGGTATGTCTACCAATATCAACTATAAAAATTTCGGGTTAAATATTTATGCCACCTATACAGCGAAGAGAACGATATTAAATAATGCATTGTCAGACCGCTTATCGATCATGAAGGACCCTTATGCCCTGCTGGCGGCTGTACCGCTGGATGACCTGGATATATGGCGAAACCCGGGCGACCAATCCAAGTACCCTAACCCCTACTCTTTTTCGAGGTTTAACCAGATCAGGCCGCTCCGTTCTGACCAAAGTTTGTGGCAGGAAGAAGGCTCATACCTCAAGATCAACACGGTTACGCTATCCTACATGTTCGACAAGAAGTTTGT
>NZ_DASVOB010000207.1:0-8877 GCF_036383575.1 Mucilaginibacter sp. | reverse complement strand
TGGTTTGAATCCCATTTTGGGTGCCGGTACTTCCGTTGCCGGTGGTTGAGGTTCCGGAGCAGGGGCTTCTTCTTTTTTCTCTTCAGCAGGGGGGGGATTTTCTACTGGTTTTGGCTTTACCATACCTGCGTTAAAGCGAGGTTTGAAACCTATTTTAGGCGCAGGTGTTTCAGTTACCGGCGCTTGAGGCTCCTCGGCAGGAGCATCCTCTTTTTTTTCTTCAGTAGGCATTTCATTTTCAACCGGTTCGGGTTTTACCATAGCCGCATTAAAACGTGGTTTAAAGCCTATCTTCGGTGCAGGCGCTTCAGTCGTCGGAGCTTGAGGCTCAGTCGCCGCAGTTTCTTCTTTTTTATCTTCTATTGGTGCTTCAGTTTCAGCAGGTTTTGGCTTTACCATTGCTGCATTGAAACGCGGCTTGAAGCCTGGTTTAGCAGGTGTTGCTGGCGTTTCGGCACTTGGAGCAGAAGCTTCTGCTTGCTGTTCGATGGCTGGTTCCGGCGCCGCTTCACCTTTTGCTGGTTTAGCTTTGGCCATTGCAGGGTTAAAGCGTGGCTTGAATGCTGGCTTTGGTGTAGTTTCTGCCGATGAGGATTCCGGTGTTGCTGGTTCTGCCTCTTGTTCTTTGGGTTCTTCAGCAGGAGTCGCCGGTTTAGTTACCGCCGGACGGAATTTTGGCGTAAATCCAACTTTGGCCGGTGTACCGGGTTCTATTAAACTTTCGGTAATGGTTTGTTCGGCAAGCGGGTTTTTGATATGTACTTTTTCGGTTTTAACCTCAAGCGGGACTGGGAATTGTCGTCTCAGTTTATTAAACCAGTACTTTTTGGTGTGGTCGAAGCTTTTTTCGCCCATTTGTTCAAAGTGATCTTTAAATTCAGAAAACAAAGCCGGTTCGCCCTGTTCAAGAGCTACAAGGTCAATTCTTTTCTTCTTTAAAAATTCTTCAAAAACCATTTTTTGTTTAGATGTAAGAATCAGGAATCAAGACTGTAAGACGAAGATTTAACCTCTTACATCTCGTACCCTATTCTTGTTGTTTTCTTGTTTTCTGACTCTTGCTGTCTTGACTCTAAGCTAAAGCGAAACATCCACATCCAGCTTATTAAAGCGGATGCCTTTATCAGTCTGGCTCCAGTCTTCACGTTCCTCGTCGGTAGCGTTCAGTAATTTCGGGAACCATTCCAGCGGGAAAGCCTGGGGTTTGCCACCATCAGTTTCAACAAAAAGCAGACCGTTAGCAAAGGTAACCTTTACTTTTTTCTCTCCTTTACGTGTGTTGAATAATGGCATGATAATGCTTAGTTAAACCGTCATTGCGAGGTACGAAGACAACCGAACGTAGGGAGCTCATTAATACCTATAAAAATCAAATTATAATTATTAATAATCCCAAACTATACAGGGCGGACCTGTTAATCGGGGATTGCTTCGTACCTCGCAATGACGCGTTGTTTATGTTAAATCCGGTATCAGAATTATTCCGCCATATTATGGTAAACTGCCTGCACGTCGTCGTCTTCTTCCAAACGGTCAATCAGTTTCATGATATCGGTAACCTGCTCTTCGGTAACGGCATGGAATGATTGCGGCACACGCTCCAACTTGGCCGATTTTACTTCGATACCAATTTCTTCTAATGCCTTTTGCATTTTACCGAAATCTTCAAAAGCTGTATGGATTACAGCAATATCATTGCCATTTTCGTCGGCTTCAACAAAGATCTCTTCCAAACCTGCATCTATCAGTTCAAATTCAAGTTCTTCCAGGTCGCGTTCGCCGGGCTCAAAAGTGAAAACCGATTTGCGGGTAAAGATAAAATCAAGTGAGCCGGTTTTACCTAACGAACCGCCATATTTTGTGAAGTAGCTGCGTACGTTGGCAACGGTACGGTTGGTGTTATCGGTAGCGGTTTCAACCAAAACGGCAACGCCGTAAGGCGCGTAACCTTCGTAAACAAGCTCTTCGTAATCTTTTTCGTCGCGGCTGCTGGCACGTTTAATAGCGGCCTCAACACGGTCTTTAGGCATGTTTACAGCCTTGGCGTTTTGTACGGCGGTACGCAAGCGCGAGTTGGTGTTAACATCACCACCACCGGCTTTTACAGCCATTACAATTTCCTTACCTAAACGGGTAAACTGCACTGCCATTTTGGCCCAGCGCTTAAACTTTCTTTCTTTGCGGAATTCAAATGCTCTTCCCATAGTGTTCTAATTGTCCATGGTCCATGGACTATAGACCATGGACTTGGCGAATATAATACTTGTTTTCTTTTAAATAATATTTTTAAGGTTCTCCAGCATATCAGCTACCATTTTTGGCAGATCATATTCCAGTTTCCAGCCCCAGTCGTTTTGGGCATAGCTATCGTCTATTGATTTTGGCCAGCTATCGGCAATGGCCTGGCGCGGGTCATTATCGCTGTAGCTGATCTCAAATTTAGGGATCAGTTTCTTTATTTCCTCTGCAAGCTGCTCTGGCGTAAAGCTGATACCGGCAAGGTTATAGGATGAGCGGATGCTGATCTGACTGGCCGGAGCATCCATTAAACTAATGGTAGCCCTGATGGCATCGTCCATGTACATCATTGGTAAGGCAGTGCCGTCAGCCAAAAAGCTTTCATAGCTGCCGGTTTTTAATGCATGGTGAAATATGTGAACAGCATAATCGGTAGTGCCGCCGCCGGGATTAGCCTTCCAGCCTATTAAACCGGGGTAGCGGATGCTGCGTACATCAAGCCCGTATTTATTAAAGTAGTATTCGCACCAGCGTTCGCCGGCCAGTTTGCTGAAGCCATAAACCGTGTTAGGATCCATTACACAATACTGCGGCGTGTTATGCTGCGGCGAATGCGGGCCGAAAACGGCTATAGAGCTTGGCCAGAAAACTTTATTTACTTTAAACTCAACCGAGAAATCAAGCACATGCAGCAGGCCGGTCATGTTCAGGTCCCAGGCCATTTTGGGTTTTTGCTCGCCTACGGCGGATAGTATGGCAGCTAAGAGGTAAACCTGTGTAGGGCTGTGCTTGTCAAAAATGTGGTGCAGGTTATCTTTATCAAGCACATTGATCAGTTCAAAGGGCCCGGTGCTGCCGCGCATAGCATAGGTTGGGCTATTAATATCTGAAGCTATAACTGCTTCGGCCCCATGTATATTTCTCAAAGCCATTACCAGTTCGGTGCCGATCTGGCCATTGGCGCCTATCACTAAGATCTTTTCGCTCATGCAATTTTGAGTTTACGGCGCAAAGGTAGGGTTTTTAAGTGAGTGGTTGATTGGGTTGGATTAGGTGAGTGGTTGTTTTTGTTTTCGGGATTACACCGATTGATTTTTGATTACTCACCAATTTTTTTGTATTCTGAACCATGATTTTTAGGATTTAAGGATTGTCCGGATGTTTCTGTCAGAATCAAAATTTACAGAATTAAAGGATTATCAGAATTACTTATCATTATTTTTATTTTGTTAATTCTCAAATCCTGTAAATTCTGATTCAGACTATCACTAATTCCCCATAAAAACCATAGACTTTATATTTTCACGATACCAAAAAAATGTGCATATTTGAGGGTTTAACTTTTAAAACACATAATTAATTAAAAACAGGCGCTGTGAAGCAGCCTGATACATTTCAAAAACAATTTAAAAATGAAAGTCGCAGTAGTAGGTGCCACAGGATTAGTAGGCACCAAAATGTTGCAGGTTCTTGCAGAACGCAACTTCCCCGTTACAGAATTAATTCCCGTAGCTTCAGAAAAAAGTATTGGTAAAGAAATTACTTTTAAGGGTAAGCAGTTTAAGGTGGTTTCTGTTGAGGATGCGATTAAGATGAAGCCGGACGTAGCAATTTTCTCGGCCGGCGGAAGCACTTCATTACAGCAAGCTCCTTTATTTGCAGCTGCTGGTACAACTGTTATTGATAACTCATCGGCATGGCGTATGGACCCAACCAAAAAACTGGTTGTGCCTGAAGTAAACGCTGATGTACTTACTGCCGAAGATAAGATCATCGCTAACCCAAATTGCTCAACTATACAAATGGTAGTGGCTTTAAAACCGCTGCACGATAAATATAAAATTAAAAGGGTGGTAGTTTCAACCTATCAATCTGTTACTGGTACTGGTGTTAAAGCTGTTGATCAGCTGTTTAACGAGCGTAAAGGTATCGATGGGCCGAAAGTTTACCCTTACACTATCGATTTGAACGTGATCCCGCAGATTGATGTATTTACCGAAAACGGTTATACTAAAGAGGAAATGAAAATGATCCTCGAAACGAAAAAGATCATGGGCGATGATAGCATCAAAGTAACCGCTACTACTGTGCGTATCCCGGTTATGGGTGGTCACTCTGAGTCGGTTAACATTGAGTTTGCTAACGATTTTGACCTGGCCGAAGTACGTGAGTTATTGGCTAACGCGCCAGGTATTGTTGTAGTTGATGATACAGCTAACCTGAAATACCCAATGCCGCTTGACGCGCATGATAAAGATGAGGTTTTTGTAGGCCGCATCCGCCGTGATGAAACACAGGATAATACCCTTAACTGCTGGATAGTATCTGATAACCTGCGTAAAGGTGCAGCTACCAATGCTGTGCAGATTGCCGAGTATTTGGCTGCTCAGCATTTGATCGGTCAGCCGGTTGAGGCGTAAGCAGATTAAGAAATATATTTCTCATTGGAGCCCTATAGCGTATGTTATAGGGCTTTTTTGTGAAAAATATTTCATAAATTTGAGTATGAACGAAATATTTTTCCTTGTTGAAGAAGCGATAGAAGGCGGTTATAACGCGCGGGCGATCGGTGAGTCGATTTTTACAGAAGGAGATTCACTTGATGAGCTTAAGGCAAATATCCGTGATGCGGTTCATTGTCATTTTGATGAGGATAAAGAATTATAGATTTGTTTTACCATAGATAAGATATTGAGATAGGGATAGTCATTTGATTATCCCTATTTTTATGCAGTAATATTTTGTTATGAGAACCTTAAACCTGATTGCTCTTTTCTGTTTTATTGCAACCGCTAAGGTTGTTGCTCAAACACCGCAGGCCGTTGAGGCCGATCTGCTAAAATCATTTAAAAAGATTGCATATTGGGATGATCAACAAGATAAAGGAGTTGACGGTGCAAGCGAATCATTAAGCGATGCTAACGATGAATTTGGAAATAAACTGAAAAAGTATGCGGAAACTTACCCGGCCTCCATTAGCATGCCTTTTAACTCGCTTAAAAAAGCACAACTTGATATCTTCACGTCGTCAGATGGTTTATTCAGAATTTACTCGTGGGATACCTGGACAGGCGGCACCATGCACATTTTTGCTAATGTGTTGCAAAGTAAAGCTGGTGATAAGACAAAAGCATTGTTGGTGAACAATCCCGAGGAGGGAGGTGCTCCCTTTTATTCAAATTTATATACTTTTAAAACAGGTGGCAGTACTTACTATTTTGGTATTTATGGAGTTATCGAATCATCAAGATATGCTGGTACAGGGATCAGGGTTTTTGCCATTCAAAATGGCGTTTTGAATAACGACGTGAAAATTATTAAAACACAATCAGGGTTACATAGTACAATTTTTTACGAATACGATTTTGGTTCGGTAGTTGATATCCCTTTTGAAAAACGCCCTACTATCACTTTTGATCAGGCTACGCAAACTATACGGATACCATTAGTAAATGCCAAGGCGCAGGTTACCGCCAAATTCATTAATTACAAATTCAACGGTCAATACTTCGAAAAAATAAAAAGCTAAGAAACAAGCAACTGAAAGCGATTTGCTACGAATATCAGCCGGATTTGCTTTTTTTGCGTATCTTGTTTACCGATGAAAACCTTTAAGTTAATAATTGTTTTCTGCTGCTGTTTTTACTCAGCAAATTTGTTTGCCCAAAGTCCGCAGGCCATTGAAGCCGACCTGCTACGGATCTTTAAACGGGTGAACTACTATGGCACCCATAAAAAGGAGTGGAAGGCTATCGATTCATTAGAGAAAATGAACAAGATCTTCGGCTTCAAGCTGAAGTACTATACCTCCAAATATCCCGAAACTATTAATTATCCTTTTACCGAGCTGGTTAAAGAACGGGTAGTGATAGCCACATCTGCCGATGGTTTGTTTCGCACCTATTCATGGGATACCAAACTGGGCAGCACCGGTTATGACTTTGATAATGTTTTGCAATACAAGGCTAATGGCAAAATATTTTCTTCGTTAAAAATGGATTCTGTTGGGAAAAAGCATAACCCGGTTTACTGGTATTCCAAGATCTATACCCTTAAGGCAAACAACAAGGTTTACTATCTGGCAGCGTATAATTCGGTACGTTCAAGTATCGACGCTACGCAGGGCATCCAGTTTTTCACTATCGATAAGGATAAGCTAAACGGTACCGTATTGCTGGTCAAAACTCAAAGCGGGATGCATAGCAAGTTGTATTTTGATTATAACTTCCTGTCGGTAGTTAATATGAAGGTGATCCCAACTATTTATTACGATGCTAAAAACCAAAGCATTCACAGTCCGTTAGTAAATGCAAAACGACAAGTTACCAGCGACTATATCGTATATAAATTTACCGGTAAGTATTTCGAACGGGTAAAAAATTAACTTTGCCCTATGATCTCCTTTGCCCACCGTGTATTTATGGAAGTTGCCGCCAATCTGAGTTTCAGTAAGGCCGCACAGGTACTGTTTATAACACAGCCGGCTATCAGCAAGCATGTTAAAGCGCTTGAGGATCAATACAAAGTACCTTTGTTTGAGCGTAAAGGCAACAGTATTTTACTCACAGAAGCCGGGAATAAACTCAATGAATATTTGCAGCAGGCAACGGAGATAGAACGGAAGATAGAATATGACCTTTCGGTTTTAAGTAACCTTTCACAAGCTGCCGGGCATTTGCGATTGGGGGCCAGCACCACGATAGCCCTTTACATTTTACCACAGATACTTTCAGGTTTCCAGCGCGAATACGCCAACGTTGATGTGCAACTGGTAAACCGCAACAGCGAATATATCCTGAACGCTTTGCTTAACCATGAAGTTGATATCGGTATTATCGAGGTTGATAACAAATTGACCACGGTATCATACAAACATTTTATGAGCGATGAGGTGATCCCGGTTTGCTCGGCTAAGAGTCCGCTGGCTGGAAAGTCATTAAGCTTAAAGCAGTTTGTAAAAACGCCTTTGGCTGTAAGGGAGCGTGGTTCGGGTACGCTGAATGCTGTACTGAAAGCACTTTCAGCATTACATATCAAGCCAGCCGATCTGTCGGTAAAGATCCGTCTTGGCGGTACCGAGGCTTTAAAGAATTTCCTGCTGGCTGATCAGTGTCTTGGCTTTATGCCGAGGCCGTCTATCATCCGTCAACTGGCCGAAGGCGACCTGGTTGAGGTACCTATTGAAGGTTTAAAAATCACACGCGATTTCTTCTTTATCCGCCGCAAGGGTACTGAAGACTATGGGTTGACGAGTAATTTTATCAATTACGCGTTGCAGCATATTGTCTGAACCGGGATTTTTATAGGATTTTTTTGATTGCCCGGATTTTACTATCAAATCAAAGAAAAATCCTGTTAATCCGTAAAATCTCCCCAAATCCCGGTTATCTTTACCCTCATGCCCTCCTCCAAAAAAGCTTTAATTATTGGTGCCGGTATAGCCGGAATAGCCAGCGCTATCAGGTTAGCGGTTAAGGGTTACCAGGTTGAGGTGTATGAGGCAAACAGCTACCCCGGCGGTAAGCTGAGCCAGTTTGAACAGGATGGTTATCGTTTTGATGCCGGGCCAAGCTTGTTTACGATGCCGCAATATGTCGACGAGCTTTTTGAGCTGGCCGGTAAAAAACCTTCCGATTATTTCAGGTATCAAAAGCTGGATACTGTTTGCAAATACTTTTATGAAGATGGCACCCGCTTAACCGCTTATGCCGATGCTGATAAGTTTAGCAGTGAGATCCAATACCAAACCGGTGAGTCGGCGGCGGCAGTGAACGAGTATCTCGAAAACAGCAGCAGAATCTACAGTATAACTAATCATGTGTTTTTGGAGCGTTCCCTACACCGGCTTAAAACATATCTGCGCTGGGATACATTTCAATCAATATTAAGATTTGGTAAGATAGACGCCTTCCGCAGCATGCATAAAGCAAACCAGGGTTTCTTTAACGATAAACGGGTAGTACAGTTTTTTGACAGGTATGCAACCTATAACGGCTCAAATCCTTATGCCGCGCCTGCTACCTTGAATGTGATCCCACACCTGGAACAGCATTTCGGTGCTTATTTTCCTGAAGGGGGAATGTATAACATAACTTCCTGCTTAGTGGCGCTGGCCGAATCATTGGGTGTAAAATTTCACTACAATAATCCGGTATCGGAGATTATATTGCAAGGGCATAAAGTAAAAGGGATCAGGACGAATGACAGGATAATTGAGGGTGATATCGTGATATCCAATATGGATATCTGGTTCACCTATCATAAGTTGCTCAATGCCCATCCTGAGCTTCACCCTAAAAAAATACTAAGCCAGGAAAGGAGCAGTTCGGCATTGATATTTTACTGGGGGATCCGGGATGAGTTTAAGGAACTCGACTTGCACAATATCTTTTTCAGCGCCGGTTATGAAGCGGAGTTTGATCATATCTGGAAGAAAAAGAATATTTACTATGATCCAACCATCTATCTCAACATCAGCTCCAAATATAAACCTGCCGATGCTCCCGAAAACTGCGAAAACTGGTTTGTCATGATCAACGTACCTGCCAATACCGGGCAGGACTGGGATGTGCTTATAGCTGAAGGTCGGAAAAACATCTTGAACAAGTTAAGCCGCCTGCTGGGTAAAGACATTGGCCC
>NZ_DASVOB010000206.1:0-2553 GCF_036383575.1 Mucilaginibacter sp. | reverse complement strand
GCACCCAGCGGGCTTACCCAGTAACAAGGACAGGTAATTGCAACAAGGCCACCTAAAAATCCCTTTATTGTAAAGGCCAAATCAAATTTGCCTTTTGTTGGACCAAACCATAATGCAGCAAGCATAGCAGCAAAACCACCGGCACAGGCTGCAAGCGTAGTGTTAGCAGCAACACGGCCAATACCCTGCATATCCATTGCTGATAATGTTGAACCAGGGTTAAAACCATACCAACCAAACCAACGTATAAAACCACCTACAGCAGCAACCAATAAGTTGTGACCAGCCGGCAATCCGCCTTTTTCTTTATCATCGTGGGCAAATATGCGGCCTAACCGTGGGCCTAACACCATTGCACCTGCCAGTGAAGCAACACCACCAATAGTGTGTACTACTGTTGAACCTGCAAAGTCACGGAAAGGCTGAGCGCTTATTGACTGGAAGAAACCAGAAGTTCCCATTGTAGCAAGGAAACCATCCGGACCCCAGGCCCAGTGACCAATGATAGGATAGATAAAGCCGGTAATACCGATACTGTAAAGAATATCGCCACGGAAGCTGGTACGGCCGATCATTGCACCTGATACAATAGTTGAGCAGGTATCAGCAAAAGCATATTGGAAAATCCAGTGTGCCAATACCGGGATACCGGTTGAACCGTAAGTTTCAGGAGTATTTTGAAGGAAGAACCAGTTTGTAATGGTTTTGCCGTCGGCACCTAAACCGCCCCAGCCAATAAAGCCATTACCGTTGCCAAACATAAAGGCATAACCTACTGCGTAAAATAGCAAACCACAAAGACAAGTATCAAAAATACATTCCATCAGCACGTTAACAGTTTCGCGCTTACGGGCAAAACCTGCTTCGAGCATAACGAAACCTGCCTGCATACCAAATACCAAAAAGGCAGCAACCAGTGTCCAAACAGTATTAACCGTGTTGATTAATGCTGTTTCATGGGCAGTGTATGTTTCGGCAGCGTTAGCTTTTGTACCAAATACACCTGGCAAAACCATCATTGCGGCAAACACCAGCAATAAGCCAATCATTTTCCCTGTAAAAATGGTTGCTCCCAGCGCCCATTTTTCACGTGTCAGCTGTCGGACTGAACTTAGGAAGTTGTGTTTTGTAGAACCTACTTTCATCGTTTAATTTAGTTTGATTGTTTTTTAAAAATTAATTAGTTTGATTGTTGTATTAAATTTAGTTTGATTGCTATTCTTAGTTACTAAACACCTTTTTTCTCCAAATCCTTCATTCTACCTATAAACTTTTTAATTTTTTTATAAAAAGCATAATAATTGGCGTGTTTTCGTAAATTATTTTCTGAAATTAGGTAGTATTTTTAACAATAACAAATTATTAATGATAAATTAATGGTAAAAAATCAAAAAATTATGAAAATTGCAAAAACAAGGCTCCCATAATGCCATTTTTTAATTATTTAAAAATGATAATTTCAATATAAATTCATTTTTATCATTAAAAAATTTACGAAAACCGATTTTTCACGGTTTAAAATTCAATTTACGTCGATTTAAAATAAAAAACAGAGATAAAAGCATTAAAAAAACAGCATTTTATTCATTTCGAATAAAAATTTCCAAAGAATTAAGATTTTACTTTAAATTCCTTCTGTTTTTTAATCATTAGGTGGTATGTTATATTTCACTTAATTTTGCCCCATATTTTAAAGGATAGTTATAATTTTGAACCCTAACCTTTATTTAAACCTCATAAAATATGTCCAATATTCGTTTTAAAGCCTTACAGGATGTACTTTCAAGAACTATACCTGAAGTAAAACCGCCTTCACCAAAAATTTCCGATTACTTCGGTTCAAATGTTTTTGATAAAAAGAAGATGAAAGAATACCTTTCGTCGGAGGCCTACCAGGGAATAGTAAATTCAATTGAAAAAGGCGAACCAATTCCCCGCGACCTGGCCGAACAGATAGCATCAGCTATGAAAGCCTGGGCTTTGGGCAAAGGTGCCACTCATTATACACACTGGTTTCAGCCGCTTACCGGTACCACTGCCGAAAAGCATGACGCCTTTTTTGAACCGACGGCAGATGGTGGTGCTATAGAACGTTTTTCGGGCGATGCCCTTGCCCAGCAGGAGCCTGATGCCTCAAGCTTTCCGAGCGGCGGCATCCGCAATACTTTTGAAGCCCGCGGCTATACCGCCTGGGACCCTTCTTCGCCGGCCTTTTTAATGGCGCGTACCTTATGTATCCCAACAGTGTTTGTATCATACACCGGCGAGGCACTTGATTATAAAGTACCTTTATTAAAGGCGTTGAACGTGCTTGACAAAGCCGCTGTTGATGTTTGCCACTATTTTGATAAAGGCATTGAAAAAGTAAACGCCTCATTGGGTATTGAGCAGGAATACTTTTTGGTTGATATAGCCTTATTTAATGCACGTCCTGACCTTTATTTAACAGGCCGCACACTGTTTGGTCATATATCGGCTAAAAACCAGCAGCTGGAAGATCATTATTTTGGTTCGATCCCTGAGCGCGTGTATGCTTACATGCAGGATATGGAA
>NZ_DASVOB010000205.1:0-18594 GCF_036383575.1 Mucilaginibacter sp. | reverse complement strand
ACGCGACATGAATTAGCACCACAATATTTGATAAAATAGATGCATCTGCAACAAACGGATGCTGGAATGATGAAAATCTCCCTCGTTCGATACCCGAAAAAATGCATATTTTAGCACATTATTCTAACCTGTAGCGCTGTCCGATCAGCGAGTTTAAACATGTATTTTAAATGGCGAGAAAAAGTAATGTTTTGATGCTTTCAAAAAGAGCATGTAAGATTGTATTGCTTTTTATGATGATGCTGTCTGCAAGCAGAAGCAGGGGGCAGGGGTTGCAGTTCGGTTCAAATGACAGCCTGATGAGCAAGCGTACCTCGTACCAGGTTTTTAAGGAAGATCTGCCAACCTTTCATGATCGCCTGGTTATCGGTTTTGACCTTTCGTTGTGGGATAATCAGCATCTGGGCTATATCCTGAACTTAACCGACGATCAGGGCAATTCATATAGTTTGAGTGCTATTTACAACCAGGGCTCGTTCCTCAATTTTAATATTGACAGCCGGAGCAATAAACTCAGCATTCCTCTTCCTGGTGCCCTGCTGAAAAGACGTAAATGGTTTAAGGTGATTGTGGACCTTGATCTTAAAGGCGATAAAGCAGGCATCTCGGTAAATGGAAAATGGTACCGGGCAACGGGTTTAGGCTTTAACGGCAAAATAACCGCAAAGATCACCTTTGGTAAAAACGAACATTACTCGGATGTGCCCAATATGGCCATCAAAAACCTGGTTGTTAGTAACGATGATAAAAACTATACGTTCCCGCTTAGCGAGTGGACTGGGAACGATGTTTTTACCAATGGCGGTGATAACTTAGGACATGTTGACAACCCTGCATGGCTTATCAACGAATCCTATTTTTGGAAGCAAAAGTTCATGCGCACTTTTAATGAGGTTGCGGGAATCAACTTTAACGAAAAAAATGAACAGTTCTTTATCTTCAAAAGTGATTCCCTGATATTTTATGATGCCGGGAGGGATGCGGTAGGGGCTAAGCCATTCAAAAATAAACTGGCAGTGCCTTTGCACCTGGGTAAAAGCATTGTAAACCTTAAGGAAAATAAATGCTATATATATGAAGTGCTCAGGGCCCCACAGCCCGCACCGAGCATCGCTTCTTTTAACCTTGACAGCCTTACCTGGGATTTTTATGGCAAGTCGACCATAATGGAGCAAAGGCATCACCACAATATTTTTTACGATAAGGATTTTAACAACTTTTACCTGTTTGGCGGGTACGGCTCCTTCAAATACTATAATAACTTTTTTAAATACGATAAAACCGCCGATAGCTGGGAGCAGCAAAGTTTTACCGGCGATAGGATCAACCCCCGCTTTTTCTCGGCAGCAAGTACGGCTGATCAAAACAACGATGTCTACATTTTTGGCGGTTACGGCAACCAGTCGGGCAACCAGGTAGTAGGAGGCATGCACTATTATAACCTTTACCGGGTTAACCTCGGCAATCACACTATTAAAAAACTTTGGGAGATCAAGCCTGACGAAGAAGCGTTTGTGCCGGCCAATAACCTTATCGTTTCAAAAGATAAGCAATTCCTCTACGTGTTATGCTATCCGCATGAACGCCCTAAAACGAGTTTGCGCCTGTACAAGTTTTCAATAAAAGATGGTTCATACCAGGTAGTAAGCGGCACGATCCCGGTAGTGTCCGAACGGATAGAAACCGACCATAACCTGTTTTACAATGCTAAACAGGACGTGTTTTACTGTACTACCCAGGAGTTTGAAACCCCCTCGCGATCTACCATAAAGATCTTTGCGCTTACCGCACCGCCTGTGAGCCAGGAGGCTTATATGGCCGCGCATGAACCCCCAAAAAGATCGTTTACCTTATACAGGGTATTAGGGGGAGCATCAGCATTAGTGTTATTATGTGGTATAGTCGTATTTTTCCTCAGGCGAAAGAAAGACGAGGAGCAGCCGATACCAGTTGAAAGCGACGAAACGGTTACCGAAGAAATTGAGAAAACGGAGGCTGGCAACAAGGCTAACGCTGTTTACCTGTTAGGCGAGTTTACTGTTTATGATAAAAATAAGCGGGACATTACTTACCTGTTCAGCCCCAAGATCAAGCAGCTGTTCATTCTTATACTATTAAACAGCCGTGAAAAAAATGGGGTAGTATCTAAAAAGATCTCCACTACGTTGTGGCCTGATAAGGATGTGGTTAAAACCAAGAATATCCGGGGGGTAACCATCAATCACCTGCGCAATATTCTTTCGGATATTGAAGGACTGGAGCTTGCCTTTTTAAATGACACTTACAGTTTCATCATTGCCGAAGGTTTTTATTGCGATTACTTTGTAGTGAGAGATTCCCTAAAGCAATCTAACGGTAATGAACCGGCTGTGTTCAATCATTTTGACCTGGTGGCCCGTGGCGGACTGTTGCAGCATATCCCTGAAATTTGGCTTGATGATTTTAAGCAGGAATACGAGGAAGCGCTGATGCCTGTTATTTTGCCGGTGATAAAAAAGGTTTACGATGCCTTTGATTATAAAAAAGCACTGGAGATTTCCCGCATTGTGCTTAGAATCGACCCCTTTAACGATATCGGGATCAAATTTAAACTCAAGGCTTTGCGCCGTACCAAAGGCATTGAACATGCCAGGAAAATTTACGAAGAGTTTAGTGCCGAATATGAGAAATCATTAGGCGAAGTGTATCCCGTTCCTTTCGAAAAGATCTGTTCCAACAAGGCTGACCAGCGCTGATCATAAATTAAAATACCTGTTAATTAACATGTTTTTGATTGATGTGAAAGTTTTATGAATAAATTCTACTAAATATATAGATTTAATAGAATATTTATATATTTGCAACAGATTAGTTTGTAAATGGGGTTCATTTTAAACTAAATGGCAGGTGCTGGCCGGCAGCAAACGGATGGTTCGATTCCACCCCTGCATCTCTTCTCCTCTCATGATTTATGTTTTATAATTGGTTAGCAAAAAGAGTATTCCTGCCCATCAGGAGCTCTTTTGCCTTTTTAGAGAATTTTTAATACGATTCCCATAACAACTTAAAAACAGGGTCATACTGAGCCTGTTATATTTTCTCGCAGAGGCGCGAAGACGCAAAGGTTTTTCTTTATGAGTAACCACTGGGGAAATGCTGAAAAAGCAGTGATGACATATAAATATATTTTAGCGTTGGTGCGCGGGGGGACGTTGGTGATAGTAGCAGATACCGGCCAATGTCATTAAGTTACGGGAAATCCCCCAGAGGGGGAACAGGTTTGTAGTAATATCATATACCGAAAATAACCGTGCCAGAGGTACGGAACACTCGGAGTTGTGTACCTCTGGCACACTAAGACAAAACAAATCTTTAATTTCTACAAACCTTTTGCACCTCTGGTGCAACCAGCCAATCCCTTAACTTAATCACATTGGGCTAATGCCTTGTGCAGTATGAGCGGACAACACGGGCCGCAGGCAACGCCCGTGTTTACAATATCAATCCCCAATATATTTAATAATCAATATCTTAAGATCACGTCATTATAAGCTTAAATTGATTGAACGTATTTACAATCAATTGCCAATCATTCAATAATTTATGCGCAAATAATCTTACTCAGAGGGACAAAACTTTATTGAATCAATTTCCTTCAACTTTCACAATTCCACGGCGTTTCAACCTGCAACCATAGACATAAGTGCAAATTTTAACCTAAACAATCAGTAAATCATCCTTTACAGGATAAAATACTTATTAAAAAAATTTAAAAAGTTCTTTTAATTCAGATTATGTTTTATTAAGTTTGTATTGATAATGCACAGCTTATTATTATACGCACTTTACTTTACCCTCATGTCGGTGAGGATAAACTTTTTTGTTAATTGGTTTGATAAAAATCCTCGCCCAGGCGGGGGTTTTTTGTATAACGACTTTTTAAAACTTTAACATATAACACATAGGTTCTGAACAAATTATGGCACGATTAAATTTATTGGAAGAGACGCGTTACGAGAAGTTACCTGTAAGCGTGTACGGCAACCAGCATGAAGCCTCGGTGGCGGTAGCGAACCGGATAGCAGATCTGATCCGCTCAAAGCAAGCCAAAGGCGAAAAGGCGGTATTGGGCCTTGCAACAGGTGTGACCCCCATTGGGGTGTATGCCGAACTGGTAAGGCAACACAAAGAAGCAGGCTTAAGCTTCAAAAATGTGATCACTTTCAACCTGGACGAGTACTACCCGATGAAACCCACAGCAGCCCAAAGCTATGTGACTTTTATGTACGATAATTTGTTCAGCCATATTGATATAGAAAAAGCCAATGTGCATATTCCCGATGGCACGCTGGATAAAGATGAAGTTGTAGCCTTCTGCCTGGCCTACGAAAAACAGATAGAAGAACTCGGCGGATTGGACCTTCAGATCTTAGGTATCGGTCGTACAGGTCACATCGGTTTCAACGAACCGGGATCAGCACCAAACTCAGGCACCAGGATGGTAACACTTGATGATTTGACCAGGCGTGATGCTGCAAGGGATTTCGGTGGTAAAGCTGATGTGCCAACAAAGGCGATCACGATGGGCATCGGTACGATCTTCAAAGCAAGAGAGATCATCCTGATGGCCTGGAACAAGAAGAAAGCCCAGATCATCAAGAAAGCAGTAGAAGGGGAGATCTCTGGTGATGTACCTGCAACCTACCTGCAACTGTCACAACATGTGGAGTTTGTGTTGGATGCAGATGCAGCCTCAGAACTGACAAGGTTTGACACCCCATGGTTGGTTAAGGATTGTATATGGGACAATCAGTTAAAGAAAAAGGCTGTGATTTGGTTAGCCAACGAGGTTAACAAACCGGTACTGAAACTAACAGAAGAAGATTATAATAACCACGGCATGGCACAGCTTGCGGTGGAGCAGGGTCCGGTATACAATATCAACATCGATATCTTTAACCAGATCCAGCATACCATTACGGGCTGGCCGGGCGGTAAACCGGACGCGGATGATTCGCAAAGACCGGAAAGGGCACAGCCAGCGAAAAAGAGAAGCATCATCTTTTCACCACACCCTGATGATGACGTGATCTCGATGGGCGGTACCTTTATCCGCTTAGTAGATCAGGGGCATGATGTACATGTAGCCTATCAAACTTCAGGCAATACCGCGGTATGGGATGATGATGTACTGCGGTACATGGAATTCGCTATCGATTTCACGAAAAGTATTGGTGAAGATACAGCTCATCTTCAAAAATCATATGAAGATATGAGGGCTTTCTTCCCGACTAAACAACCAAATGAGATCGATACACAGGAAATCAGGAACGTAAAAGGCTTCATCAGGAAAACAGAAGCGATCTCGGGCGCAAGATATGCAGGCGTACAGGATGACCATATCCACTTCATGGCATTGCCGTTTTATGAAACCGGTAAGATCAAGAAGAACTCGGTAGGAGAAGAAGATGTGCTGTTAACCATCGAACTCCTGCAAAAAGTAAAACCACAACAGATCTTCGCAGCGGGTGACTTTGCCGACCCTAACGGTACCCACCTGGTATGCTTCAAGATTATCCTGGCAGCGCTGGACAGACTGAAAGGTAAAGAAGCCTGGGTAGAAGATTGCTGGCTGTGGATGTACCGTGGCGCATGGCACGAATTTGAAACTTATGAGATAGAGATGGCGGTACCATTGTCGCCACAGGAAGTGATCAGGAAACGTAACGCTATCTTTAAACACCAATCGCAGAAAGATACACCGGTATTCCCGGGTGATGATGCAAGGGAGTTCTGGGTACGTGCAGAAGACCGCACCCGCGACACCGCCCAACGCTATGACCGCCTCGGCCTCGCCGAATATGAAGCTATGGAAGCTTTTGTAAGGTATAAATTCTAATATTTTAGTTCATGGGTCATAGTTGATGGTTCATAGAATTTTAAGATACATTTTCCCCTCGCGCCCGTGTCCTCACGGGCGCTTTTTTTGTGGGATAGCGCTGAAGGTCCGGTTTCCTGGTATTATTCCAGATAAGACGATCCGCGTTCCGTAATATTTAAATTGTTTAGCATATTTGAGCAATTAACAACGGCATTGCAATCATGCTCTTTAACTCCCTAAGCTTTATTGCTTTTTTTGTAATAGTTACATCGTTATATTTTATCCTGCCACACAGGTTTAGATGGGGATTGTTGTTATTGAGCAGCTGTTACTTTTACATGGCCTTTGTGCCTGTGTATATTTTGATACTGGGTTTCACCATTGTTATCGACTATTTTGCCGGCTTAAAAATAGAAAGCTCGAAGGGGCAAGCGCGTCGCGTTTATTTAATCTGTAGCCTTATTGCCAACATAGGTATCCTTTGTGTTTTTAAGTATTATAATTTTATCAATAACAATATTTCCTGGCTTTTTCATCATTATGGTGGTGTTAACCCGTTTCCATATTTAACTATCCTGCTGCCTATTGGCTTGTCGTTTCACACCTTCCAGGCCATGAGTTATACCATTGAGGTTTATCGGGGCAATCAAAAGGCCGAAAGGCATTTCGGTATTTATGCGCTGTATGTAATGTTTTACCCGCAATTGGTAGCGGGCCCCATTGAACGGCCTCAAAATATAATCCATCAGTTTTATACCGAACATCACTTTGATTATGGCCGCGTTACAAACGGATTAAAACTGATGCTTTGGGGCTTTTTTTTGAAAATGGTTATTGCCGATAATTTTGCGCTGGTGGCTAATAACGTGTTCGATGGTTATCAACATTTTAAGGGCCTGGGAACCATTATTGGTGTATTGTCTTTTACTATCCAGATCTTTTGCGACTTTGCAGGTTACTCAAGCATAGCCATTGGTGCAGCAAGGGTAATGGGCATTGAACTCATGACCAATTTCAGGAGGCCATATCTTGCTACGTCTTTGTCCGATTTTTGGACACGCTGGCATATCTCCCTTTCAACATGGTTCAGGGACTATTTATATATCCCATTAGGCGGCAACCGGGTAAAGCTGCCGCGCTGGTGCCTGAACATTCTTATCGTATTCACGATAAGCGGTCTCTGGCACGGGGCCAGCTGGACATTTGTTATCTGGGGAATGATCCATGGAAGTATCCTGGTTGTTGAACGCCTGTTGAAACCGATGGCTGTTAAGCTTGCCCGTAGAACAGGTTTGACAAGGATCCCCGCTTTGCATAATTTACTAAAGGGGATCTTAACTTTTACCATTGTTAGCATAGCATGGGTATTTTTCAGGGCGACTGACCTGCAGCAGGCTTTTTTAATGATTAAACACCTGTTTGCAAAATTTGATATTAACGATGCCCGAAATGCCCTCTCGCCATGGGGAAAGGAATCATTATCAAAAGTGTTGATGTTTGGGTTTGCAGGCTTACTTGCAATTGTGCATTTATACCAGGAATTTATTGGCGGAATAGGTACATTGATCTCAAGGCAGGTTGTGGTTGTACGATGGAGTGTATACCTGCTTCTGATTTTTTCGATATTATTGTTCGGGGTGTTCCAGAGTTCAAGGTTTATCTATTTTCAGTTTTAATATGGGCAGGTTTTTAAAAAGGATATTTTGCTTTTTACTTATCGGTATAGCTATGGCCTACCTGTTGCAATGGATTATAGATACCGGCTTGCGCAAATCAAATTACTCGGCCGATTATAAAGTTTGGTACGATTTAATGAACTCCAAAATAAATGCAGATATTTTGATCCAGGGTTCATCGAGGGCCAGGATCCATATATCTCCCTCGTTGTTGGAAGAGGAGTTTAAGCTTTCGGCCTATAATTTAGGCATGAGTGGTACTGCTTTCGGCTTGCAGAATTATAGGTTCAGGCAATATCTTGCCCACAATAAAAAGCCGAAGTACATTATCCAGGTGGTGGATTTTTCCACCTTTACCAATGCCAGTCAGGTTGAATTTGTTCAGTTTATCCCGTATCTGAATAAACCGCTTATCGAAAAATTCAAAGGCCATTTTGACTATACGCTGGCCGATCTGTATATACCATTATATAAATATAGGACTGCTTACGGGGCAACGATAGCCGGATTGAGAAACATATTTAGAAGCGACGTAGGTGATGACGGCAATTACAAAGGCTTTTGCACTTATGATCTCCCCTACAGCGACAAATCTATGCGCCAACTTATCAAAAACTATCCTTCGGGTATTAAGACCGAGGTGGTTGATTCCGTTTACAGGGAGTTTGTTGATTTTGTTGTTTACTGCAAAAAGGAAAACATTACACTAATATTGGTCTGGGCGCCATCTCTTAAACAATACCAGGCGCAAATTAAAGATGGCTATAACATTCCAGGAATTTACAGCTCGCTTGCCCAAAAGTATGGCTTTAAGTATCTCAACTATTCAAACAGCGCTATCTGCCGGGATACAACCATGTTTTTTGATTACTACCACATGAATAAAAAAGGTGTAACCGCTTTTGATAAAGACCTCGTCCGGGATTTGAAACCGGTGATCCATTAGGCATATCGCTTTGAAGTTGACCGTGGGGACACGGTCAACGGGGAAAAGAAAATGTCCCCCCTGCATCAGTGCCCTCACGGATGGCTCAAGCCGATCAACAAAAAAAGCCTCCCCATTTGGGAAGGCTTTCAAATATTAAATCCGAAATCAAAATTCCGATATCCGAAATTAAGATGCCATTTGCTTGCGGATGATGTTCAATGCACCGCCTGCTTTAAACCACTCAATTTGCTGAGCATTGTAAGTATGGTTTACAGGGAATGATTCGGTTGAACCATCTTTATGGTGTAATACAACGGTTAACTGTTTGCCTGGGGCAAAAGTGGTTAAGCCGGTGATATCGATAGTATCATCTTCCTGGATCTTATCATAATCGTTGTTGTCAGCGAAAGTGATGCCCAGCATACCTTGTTTTTTAAGGTTGGTTTCGTGAATACGGGCAAATGATTTTACCAATATGGCACGTACACCAAGGTGACGAGGCTCCATAGCTGCGTGTTCACGTGATGAACCTTCGCCGTAGTTTTCGTCGCCTACTACAATCGAACCAATACCTGCTGCTTTGTAAGCACGCTGGGTAGCTGGTACAGGACCGTATTCGCCGGTTAATTCGTTTTTAACGTTATCAGCAGTAAGGTTAAAGTAGTTGATAGCACCGATCAGCATGTTGTTGGAGATGTTATCCAGGTGACCACGGAATTTCAACCATGGGCCGGCCATCGAAATGTGGTCGGTAGTACATTTACCTTTAGCTTTGATCAACAGTTTCAAGCCGGTAATATCAGTACCTTCCCATGCTTTAAACGGCTCAAGCAATTGTAAACGTGATGAAGTTGGAGAAACGATAACTTCAACTTTGCTGCCATCTTCGGCCGGTGCCTGGTAGCCTGCATCTTCAACAGCGTAACCTTTAACCGGCATTTCAATACCTTGAGGCTCGTCAAATTTAACCTGCTCGCCTGCTTCGTTAGTTAAAGTGTCGGTAAGTGGGTTAAAAGTTAAATCACCTGCGATAGCGAAAGCAGTAACAATTTCCGGAGAAGCTACGAAAGCGTGGGTATTAGGGTTACCATCCTGGCGTTTAGCGAAGTTACGGTTAAACGAAGTGATGATAGAGTTTTTGCGTGTAGGATCGTCAGTATGACGGGCCCATTGGCCGATACATGGTCCGCAGGCATTAGCTAATACCACACCGCCCATTTGAGCAAAGGTATCAAGGTAACCGTCACGGTCAACAGTATAGCGTACCAGTTCCGAACCCGGAGTGATGGTGAACTCGGCCTGAGTTTTTAATTTTTTATCGATAGCCTGTTTAGCGATAGAAGCTGAACGGGTAATGTCTTCGTAAGATGAGTTGGTACATGAACCGATCAAACCAACTTCCAGTTTGGTAGGCCAGCCGTTTTCTTTAACCGCAGTAGCGAATTTAGAGATGGGCCAAGCCAGATCCGGAGTGAATGGACCGTTTACGTGTGGTTCAAGCTCGCTCAGGTTGATCTCAATAACCTGGTCAAAATATTGTTCAGGGTTAGCGTAAACTTCATCATCGCCGGTTAAGTGTTCAGCAATAGCATCAGCAAGCTCAGCAATATCAGCACGTTTAGTGCCTTTAAGGTAAGCAGCAGCTTTTTCGTCGTAACCGAAGATAGAAGTAGTAGCACCGATCTCGGCACCCATGTTACAGATAGTACCTTTACCTGTTGCTGAAAGTGACCGTGCACCTTCGCCAAAATATTCAACGATAGCACCGGTACCACCTTTTACAGTAAGAATACCAGCCACACGAAGGATAACATCTTTTGCTGAAGTCCAGCCAGAAAGTTTACCGGTTAATTTAACACCGATCAGTTTAGGGAATTTAAGCTCCCACGGTAAGCCGGCCATTACATCACAAGCGTCAGCACCACCAACGCCAATAGCGATCATACCTAAACCACCTGCATTAGGAGTATGTGAGTCGGTACCGATCATCATACCGCCAGGGAAAGCGTAGTTTTCCAACACTACCTGGTGAATGATACCTGCACCGGCTTTCCAGAAACCAATACCATATTTATCAGAAACTGAAGCCAGGAAATCGTAAACTTCACGGTTAACGTCAACAGCAGTACTTAAATCTTCAACAGCGCCAATTTTAGCCTGGATCAGGTGATCGCAATGTACGGTAGACGGAACAGCAACCTGTGGGCGACCAGCTTGCATAAACTGCAAAAGGGCCATCTGCGCAGTAGCATCCTGCATGGCTACGCGGTCTGGTGCAAAATCAACATAATCTACCCCGCGGCCAAACGCTTTTTGAGCATCGCCTTCGCTAAGGTGGGCGTATAAAATCTTTTCGGTTAAAGTTAGGGGTTTACCGGTCGCTTTGCGGGCAGCCTCTACACGTGTGCTGTAGCGGTCGTAAACCTTTTTGATCATATCTAAATCAAAAGCCATTTGTATTTGATTTTTAGGTGAAAAGTAAAAGAAATTGACGTTAAGCCCGTTATCCGGCCTTAGGACGGCGAATTTACAAAAAATAACATTTGAAAGCTGTTAGTGCTATATACAAATGTTATTTGGATATGTTCTAAATAAGTGATTGGAGGTTAGTGGTTAGAGATTGGTTAGTGGTGGTTACGGTTGATGACTCCAAAAAGAAGCATAACATGAAACCGTCATTGCGAGGTACGAAGCAATCGCGAACTATGCAGAGCGGCTCTGTAGGTCGGGGATTGCTTCGTACCTCGCAATGACGGTTTTTATAAGCCCTGCTACTTCAACTGTTTCAAAATTTCCTCAATAGCCCTGTCCAACTGCGGATCTTTATTTTCTAACCTGTCGGCGAAATCTGTTTTTACATAGATATCGGGCGATACGCCATTTTTTTCGATGTCTTTGCCGTCAAGGGTATAGCATCCCCAGGCCGGGATGCGATAAAATGAGCCATCAACCAGGCCTTTGCCGCTGGTGAAAATGATCCATCGGTAGGTTTCGGTGCCGATGATCTTGCCTAATCCTAATTGTTTGAAGCCCTGCGAGGTCATTTCTCCGTCGCTCAGGGTTTGCTCGTTCATGAGCAGGATAATGGGTTTTGCCGCCGGTGCAAAGTTTGATTGCTGTGCTTTTTTACCATCGCGGTAAGCCCATTGCAGGTATGGTTTTTGCGACAAGAATTTTAAAACATCATCATGCACGTTGCCACCGGTATTATACCGCAGGTCGAGGATGAGTGCGTCTTTTTTATAGGCATCGTCAACCATATCTTCCAGGAAATCTTCCAAAGCACCTTGCCCCATGTTTTTCATGTAGGAGTAAGCTATGCGGCCTTTGCTTTTTTCGGCAACGGCTTTGGCGTTGTTTTCGATCCAGTCGTCGTAAAGATTACCTGACAGGTCACCGGTTGACTCGGGGTGCAGCTTTACTTTAACATCTTTGCCTGCACGGCTAAAGGTTAGTTCAATTTCTTTATCAAGCGATGGTTTGCTGAAGTAGTAATTGCGGTCCTGCTTTTCATCGACAGTAACGCCATTCACCGCTTTCAGGATATCGCCCGGTTTTACATCGATGCCGGCTTTATCAGCATTACTGCGGATGGCTATGCCGCTAACTTTGTATGGCGAATCGTTATCAAAAATGATCCCCGTTTCCATAGTACGGTAGGAGAGGGTTTTCTTCTCCTCGCTGCCGTTCGAGTAAAAACCCTGGTGCGATGAGTTTAGCTCGCCCAACATGTCATTCAGCAACAGGCGCAGGTCGGCACGGTTGTTAATGTAGGGTACAAAGGTTTGGTAGCTGTCATGAACCTTTTTCCAGTCGGCCCCATGAAAATTGCCATCGTAGTAGTTTTCATCCAGGCCGGCCCAGGTTTCGTCAAACATCTGCGCAAATTCACCGGCCATGTTACGGGTAAAGCTGTAGTTGATGTCTACTTTATCAATTTTATTGGCGTCAATGTTTAAGGTATAAATGTTACCTCCGGCCGATAAGAAATATTTATCACCATTGCCAAAAATGTCGAAATTACCAAAATCGCCACCGCCAACTTTTTCGGTCTTAGGTTGCTCAAAAGCCTCAAGCGTGGTGCGGTAAAGTGCTGCTTTACCTTCGCTATGATTTGAGGCGTAGTATACCAGTGTTTTATCCCCTTTTTGAATTACATATGAGCTCTGTGCCTGCCCAAACTCCGGACTAATGCGCTCGAGGCGCTTCATCGGTTCTTCGGTATCAATTACAATATCGGAAGGTGCTTTTGGGGTAGGCTGCTCAGATAAAGGTTTCTTTTTGCTGGACGATTTCTTGTCCTTATCCTTCGATTTGCTTTTATCGTCGTCCTTCTTTTCCTCTTTAAACAAAGCGGTGAACTTATCCATCTTAAAAGGATCGTCATACTTTTGCAAAGGCATGCGATAAACGTGGGCGTCCTTTGAACCATATGGATACTCGGGTTGTGTGCGCGACGATGTGAAATAAATATACTTGCCATCTGGCGACCAGAACGGCGCGGCTTCGGTAACACCGCTGTTGGTAAGGTTAATGATCTTTCCGGTTTTTATCTCATAAACAAAAACGTCCATTTCAAAATTGCGGTAGGCATTGTATACTATGTACTCACCATTGGGTGAAAAGCGCGGCTGCGGGTTATAGAAACCCCAAAACTCATCGGTAACAATAGTTTTTGAAGTAAACGTTTTTAAATCCAGTAGCTTAAGTTCGTTTCGGCCGCTCAGGTAAATGGCTTGTGTACGATCTTTATTCATGCTTAGCAGGCGGTTGCTGCGTTTATCAGTAGTCAGCTGTTTTTCAGTTCCTGTACCATCAGCAGCTATGGTGTACCAATTAGGAAAGCCGCCTAAGGTTTGGCCAAAAATCAAAGTTTTGTTATCGGCCATCCAGCTTACTTCGGTAGCGCGTTCGCTGGTGTTGCGTTCAAGTTTCTGAATGAACTTACCTTCTGCATCGCTTACAAACAATTCGCCGCGTGAAACAAAAGCCAGTTTTTTGCCATCGGACGATAAAGCTGCCGCTTCAATTTTGCCTCCAACATCAAACGATTGGTCTTTAGGCAATACATTATTGCGGAACAGGTTTAGGTTTAGTTTTTGCGTTTGTTTGGATGCCACATCGTATACGAAAATCTGGTAATCTTTTTCAAAAACAACCTTGCTGCCATCGGCACTAACCTGCGGGCGTTTAATGGAAGTAGGGAACTGGGTTAAAGCAGTTTTTTTACCATCGATAAAAGTGTACAGGTTATATTCCTCGTTACCCTCATCAGATACGAAATAGATGTTCCCTTTTTTGTCGATGGTAGTCCAGAAATCCTTACCCTGCCAGTCGGTATATTTTTTATATACTTTGGTTTTAGGGTTGTACGATTGGATATCGGGGTTATAAGCACCTTTATAATGTTTACGGGTTGGGAAATAGATACTTTCCCAGGTATTGCTAAAAAACAGTTCGCCCGTTTGCGGGTGCTCGACAACGCCATGTATGGTATTAAAATAATGACCGAACAACCGCACAGGCGTACCGCCGGTAGCTACTACCTTATATTCGCTGAAGCTGTTATAGCGGCCGGAAGTAAAATAGATAGATTTTGAATCCCATGTCCAGGAGTCAACATTGTCTGAAGCATCGTTAAAAGTGATCTGTTTGATATCGCCGCCGGCAAGGGGCATTACATATACATCATTGTTGCCAAACTGGTTCGATGAAAAGGCCAGCCATTGCCCGTCGGGCGATACCCGCGGATTGGTTTCTTCGCCCTGCATAGCAGTTAAACGGGTAGCCGCCGGACTGTTGATGTCGGTTTTCCACAGGTCGCCTTCGTAACTGAAAATTACGGTTTTGCCATCGGGGCTTAGGGTTGGGTTGGATGTGAAATAGCTTGAGTTTGTTTGGGCTTTAAGGTTTGTTTGACACATTACTGCCGAAAACAATACGATGTATAGTTTCTTCATATGGTTTAAGTTTTATGAATAAATGTATTTTTGAGCCATGTTAAAAGTGGTGCACCTCAATACGTATGACGGTAATGGCGGCGCGGGCAGGGCCTGCATGCGCCTTAACCGGGCATTACTTAGCCAAAATATCGATTCTAAAATTATAGTACATTATAAATTTGGAAATAATGCTGATATCAAGACTTTTAACCGTAATGTTATCCAGAAATCATACACGGCGGCAACCATTATATTGGAGCGCATACTGGCTAAACGCTTTTTAAAACCCGATAGCCGTACCCCTTTTTCCTTTACCTGGTTTGGCCGCTCGGTGATCAAACACCCTGATGTTAAGAATGCTGATATCATTCACTTGCACTGGGTTAATCATGGCTTCCTGGATCCCAAACATATAGCCGAAATTAAAAAATTAGGTAAACCTATAGTATGGACCTTTCATGACAGCAACGCCTTTACCGGTGGCTGCCATGTGCGCTACACCTGCGATCATTATCAACAGCAATGTGGCAATTGTCCGCTGCTGATCAATGCAGGCAATGACGATATTTCGCACAGCATCTGGAAGCAAAAAAATAAAGCCTACCAGCAGCTTGATTTTAGCATAGCTGCCCCCAGCTCATGGATGCAGGCTTCTGTAAAGAAAAGTAGCCTGATGCAGGGCAAAGCCGTTAACCACATCCCCAATACACTGGAAACGGATGTGTTTAAACCTGCGGATAAAAAGCAGGCAAAACAGCAAGCAGGACTGCCGGTTGATAAATTCATTTTTTTAAGCGGATTTATGCCATCGCGCAAGGACCTGCACAAAGGCACCCAGTACCTGCTGGAAAGCATGGAACTGCTTAAACAACGTTTAGGAGTAAATGCAGATAAAATTGAAGTGGTAGTATTTGGCAACCGGGGGACAGAAAATGTACCAGACTTTCCGTTTAAAACCAGCTTTTTAGGAACCATCAATAACGATAAAAAGCTGGCACTTCATTATGCTGCGGCTGATGCTTTTTTGATCCCCTCGCTCGAAGATAATTTACCTTACACCGTAATGGAAAGCCTGAGTTGCGGGACACCCGTGATAGCCTTTACCACCGGCGGTATCCCCGATATGGTGCAACATGAGCATAATGGATATTTAGCTACCTACAAATCATCTGAAAGTTTTGCCGATGGGATGGAGTGGATCATCAAGCATCCTGAAAGGGAAAAGCTAAACCAGCAAGCGCGGCAAACCATTATGGATACCTTTTCGGAAGAAGTGATCGCCAAAAAGTATATTGAAGTATATCAAGGGCTATTGAATAAGGGAGGTAATAATGTTTAACCCAAGGCTAAGCGTTATCACTATTGTTTACAATAACGTCAGAGATATTGAACGTACTATCCGCTCGGTAGTTAACCAAACTTATGCTAATATTGAATATGTGATTGTTGATGGCCTATCGAACGATGGTACGTTGCAGGTCATCGAAAAATATAAAGACCATGTAGCCAAATTCGTCAGTGAAAAGGATGAGGGTATTTACGATGCTATGAATAAAGGCCTTGCTTTAGCCACCAGTGATTACGTGATTTTCATGAACTCGGGCGATGAGTTTTACGACAGTGAAACCGTCGCGGCAGTTTTTGCTTCGGCAGAGGATGCTGATATCTATTATGGCGAAACCGAAATGATTGCCGATGATGGCACCAGCTTAGGACAGCGCCGGCATAAAGCACCTGCAAAATTTACCTGGCGCGGTTTTAAATATGGTATGAGCATCAGCCACCAGGCTATCTATATCAGGCGTTCATTGGCCGAACCATATGACCGCCGCTATCAGCTCAGTTCAGATATCGACTGGATCATCCGCGCGGCAAAAAAAGCTAAAAAGATTGTTAACGTTAATCGTTACGTGGCCAAATACCTGGTAGGTGGGATGTCGAAGAAAAAGCACCGCCAAAGTTTACTGGAGCGTTTTGATATCATGAAGCGGAACTACGGATTGATCCCCACTGTTTTTAACCACTTCGTTATCGCCTTTAATTTGGGGTGGTACTGGTTGAAAAACAGAAGGACGAATGATTGAGGTAGTTTTCTGTTAATTTAGTCTTTTCTTCTGCCAACTAACCTCTTATCTCCAATCTCTGATCACTAAAATCTACTGCTGCTGATACCTGCTTAGTTTATCGTAAAGCACCCTTGGATCAAAGGGTTTAAGGATATAATCATTCATGCCGGCGTTGTTGATCTCGCCCATCTGGTTGCTGAGCATAGAGGCGGTGAGGGCAATAATTGGCAGTTGCTGGAAATAAGCGTCTGTTTTAGCGCGGATAATACCGGTGGCTTCCAAACCGCCCATCTCGGGCATATGGATATCCATCAGCACCACGTTGTAGTTGCGGTTAGTTTCAACCTTTTCAATAGCCTCGATACCGTTTTCGGCAAAATCGGCGCTGGCACCCCACTTCTTCAATATTTTATTAATGAGGAGGCGGTTTATCTGGTTATCGTCAACTACTAAAACATTTATTTTAAGTCCTTCTTCCACGTTATTGCTATTTCTGTTTAACTGGTAATCGCCTTTTTTAAAACCTATAGTGAACCAAAAAGTTGAACCCTGGCCCGGCACGCTGTCAACATTTATCCGCGAGTCATGCAGTTCAATTAAGCGCTTGCTGATAGCCAGGCCCAATCCTGTACCGCCATATTTGCGGGTAGTATCCATCTCGGCCTGCTTAAACTGTTCAAATATGGTGCCCAGTTTATTGGCTGCAATACCTATGCCCGTATCAATTACAGCAAACCTTACACGTACATCGTGCTCACTTTCCTGTATCACTCTCAGGTCGATAGTAACACCTCCTTTGCTGGTAAATTTAATGGCATTACCAACCAGGTTTAACAATATCTGGATCAGCCGGGTGCGGTCGCCCAAAACAACTTTGGGTATGGCCTCATCAATGCTTTTGCTAATATAAATATTTTTTTCGCCGGCTTTATATTGCATCGAACTTGTTATGCCTTGAACAAGCTCCGTTAAATCAACCCGCTCCTTTTCAAGCTCCACATTTCCGGTTTCGATCTTGGCAAAATCAAGCACATCGTTAATGAGCGTCATCAGGTTTTCGGCCGAGAACCTCAGAATATTAAGGTTTTCCTTTTGCCCTTCAAGCGGATCATCCTCCATTAACAAATGCGACATACCAATTACGGCATTCAGCGGCGTACGGATTTCATGGCTCATTACCGATATGAACATATCTTTAGCACGGCTTAGCTGTATGGCTTCTTCGCGGGCGGTGATCAGTTCAATTTCGGCCTTCTTTTTAGCTGTTATATCAATGATAACCTCTATGTATTTATCAACCTGGCCCTTGCTGTTAATGATTACCGAGTTAATCACCGAGATCCATAAAGGCTGCCTGTCCTTACGGTAAACCAGCAGGTCAACCTCAAATGATTGTTTGTTGCGTGACAGTTCACGGGCCTTTTGAATAATAGATACATCTGTAAGCTCGCCTTTAAGCACATCTCCGAGATGATTATTTTCTACATCGAGTAAAGTATAGCCGGTTATCTGTTCAAAGGCTTTGTTAACCCACTCCACCTTTCCGTCGCTATTATTAATCACAACACCACTGGCCGTACTGCTGGCCACTAACGAAAGCAAGGTTACCTGCTCTTCCGTTTTCTTGCGTTCGGTAATGTCAACCATTACAGCTATCTGCCGTTCAACGCTGCCAATTTCGTTAAACAGCGGACTGTTTGATAAAAACACCCAGATCGGTGTTTTATCCTTTTTATAAATTTTTATTTCAACCTCGTAGCCCCGCTTTTCCTCTACAGCCTTTACTGCGGCTTTAAACACATTAAGGTCAGTATCTTCTCCAAGCAGCATGGTGCCAAACATCTTGCCACGCATTTCATCAAGCGTATAACCTGTGATATTTTCCAGGGCCTCGTTCATCCAGACCACCTCGCCGGCATTACTGCGGATCAGGATGCCGCTCGGCGATTTACGTGCCGCAAAGGAAAGGATCTCCAGATCCTGCTCAATCTTTTTGCGTTGGGTTATATCAATAATAACCCTGATAAATTTATCGGTTTGCCCTGCACTGTCGCGAATCACCGAGTTAAATACGGAGATCCATACCGGTTCACCACCTTTTTTATCGATGAGCAGGTCGACC
>NZ_DASVOB010000204.1:0-12196 GCF_036383575.1 Mucilaginibacter sp. | reverse complement strand
AAATAAACTGTCGGGGTTGTTGATAAATGATAGTGTTTATCAATCAAAGCTTATCAGTTTGTTTAAGAGCTCACCGCTTTCGGTAACCAGGTTATTCAGCCAGTTTAGCATGGTATTTATTAAAAAGCTGGTAACGGTTTTACTTCAAGCTGAGGCTTATGATCTTCAAAGAAAGATCGACGCTATTGTGGATGAAATCATGCGTTTGATAAGTGATGAATCTGTAAATAACATAAACGCTAATATTAAAGATGTTTTACCGGCAGACTTTAATAGCGACTCCGGGCGGCAGATCATTGAAAAGTTATTGCTTATGATTTACCTGCGAACAGGCTGTAATGAACTGCCTGTTGACAGTGGGTTCCTGAAAAAGTTGATCAGTTTAGTAACCGCAGAACTCAATCTTTCAGCTTCAATATCAACAGCGAACCTTATTCAAATTGCAGAAAAGGCCATCCAATTAACAGGAAATACGCCGCCGGTACTACTGAAATCCAAATCTATTGTAACACTGGATAATAGCTCGGAAACGGGCCCTGCAAAAAAAGAAGAAGTTGATGGCGTTTATGTAAACCAGGCCGGTTTGGTGATCCTGCACCCGTTTTTAGAGTATTTTTTAAAGGATTTCGGCTTGCTGGAGGATAATGATTTTGTCGATCTGCCTGCAAGGCAACTGGCTGTTCATCTGCTGCACTATTTAGGTACCGGTAATGTAAACGCGTTTGAATATGACCTTTATTTTGAAAAGTTTCTATGCCGATGTCCTGCTGAAGAACCATTAGAACGCGAAGTTGAGATACCGCAGCGTATGCTCGACGAAGGTGACAATATGCTCCGCACGGTAATTAAATACTGGAAAGGGTTGAAAAATACATCGCCCGGAGGCCTGCGCGAAGCATTTTTAACGCGCAACGGAAAGCTGATCGAGGCAGAACAGCCCGCCCGTCTTATCGTAGAGCGGATGGACCTGGATATCCTGCTTTCGTCATTGCCATGGGGTATTGGCGTAATTAAACTGCCCTGGATGGATGAACCTTTTTACGTGGAATGGCAATGAAAACACCGCAAAAGGCAGCACCGGCAAATACCAAACAAAACCAGCCTGCTAACAGGCAGGCGGCAGGGAAAGATCCTTTTTTCTCAGCCGCTCATGATATTGACAGTGCACAGGAATCTCCTTTTTTTGAAGGAAATAAGGTTCAGCGCAAAATGACGGTGAATGAACCCGGCGATCATTTTGAAAGACAGGCCGACCAGGTAGCCGATAAAGTTGTACAACACATCAATCAGCCTAAAACCATAGCTAACTCTGCTTCTACAACCGCAACTGCTCCTGCCACTGCAACTAACTCCGCTGTACAAAAGAAGGAAGACAAAAAAGAAGATAAACAGGAAAAGGAGCAGAACGGGGCTGATAAGGAATTGCAGCGCCGCCCGGTTTTTGAAAGTGATGGCGATCCAAACGAGGGTAATACACTAAAACGAAGCAGTCAATCTGCTGCACCTGATATATCTCCTCAAACCCAGCAAAAAATAGAAGACAGCAAAGGTGGCGGCGAACCATTACCCTCCAACACCCGCGAGGAAATGGAAGGTGCTATGGGGGCAGACTTGAGCAGCGTACGTATCCACAATAACAGCGAGGCTGCCGGTTTAAGTAATGATCTGCAGGCCCAGGCCTTTACGCATGGCAATGACATTTATTTTGGAGCAGGTAAGTATGATACGCAAAGCCAGGCCGGGCAACACTTGTTGGCGCATGAGGTGGCACATACAGTACAGCAAAATGGTAATGGTGTTAAAAAGAAGGCTATTATTCAGCGGGCACCGGTTACTTCAATGCTGATACCATCAAAAGGGGTTGCCGCTCCTGTAACCGGGGCCAGTATCACACCAACTGCTACTAACCCCATTGATACTACAGCCAATGTGATTTTTATAAAATCAATGGATCTACCCGCGCTGAAATATGCCTTAATGCCGGCAACAAGCAATTACACGTTTAGAAAAGTTACTAAATCAGGAAAGCACATAGCTGACTGGAATAAGGATGCGGCAACCGGGGGGGACTTTGGAACTGAATTTGAAAAAAAACGAGGGGCAGAAATAGGAACCGAAAAAGCGCCAACGTATTTTTTGACGCTGCCTAATGAAAAGAAAGATAAAACATTAAAGCATATTATAACAGGTGATGTTAAAGCGATTCAAGCTACTGCGGCGAGGCCTTTTTGGGACACCGGCGGCAATGATGTAGATGGTGGTTATGATGTAGATCACAAAGTTGAAACGCAATTGGGAGGCCTGGATGGAATTGATAACCTGTGGATGCTTGAATCGGCTACAAACCGTTCATCGGGCTCCAAAATTAATAATGAGCTTACCGATAAAATAACACAGGCGCTTACGGGAATCACCATGCCAGCCGGTCAAACCGCCCCTGACGTCGATACCATTAAAACGACTTATGCCATTACAGTAGGCTCGTTCACAAATGCCATGTCGGCACCTAAAGGGGCAAACAGGGGTTGGGAGCGTAGTCAGATACAAAAGGGAGAACACTTGCAAAAACTGGCTTTTCTTTCTAAAGCAGATCAAAGTAGATTTAAACTATCTGATTCTCATGAGTTAAAACTTATTACAAGCGAAAGATTTGGAGCAATAAGAAATATTCATTGGTCTCCGGAAACTGGTAAAACAACTGAAAAAGAGGTTAAAGAAGGAATAGGAAGTATAAAGCGTAGCGGCACTAATCTCGTAATTAAAACGATTTCATATGACGATAAAGACGATGCCACAATACTAAGTGAGGGTTCAAAGGGATGGGCTATAATTGAGGCATTTCAGGATAATCCGCTTATAGCTGTAGCCGCAACGAAACTGCCCATTGAACCGGTGCCCGGTATATACGGAGGGAGGTTAAGTAGCGCTGGCGTTAAACAGGCCTTCTCAGGGCTAACAGTGAAGCAATTAAGCCCGGTTGTTATACAGGAGTTGGAGATTGCTGATACGGGTTTAGTAGGATTTGGGAAGATCAACACTGATGTGCCATTTTTAAAAGGTTCGGCTATTGACCTCATATTTGATCAGGACGGTATCAAAATAAGCAAAGTGTTCAATAGCGGCGAGCTCAAAGTGCCGTCGCCATTTAAGGTTACCAATGCTTCGCTCGAGGTTTATGCTGCTACATCCGGGATAGGTGTAAAGGGCTCCGCCGATTTTGAAATTAAAAAATTAGGCAAAGGCCAAGTGGGTGCTAAAGCTAATTCTGCCGGCGAGTTTGCTCTTGATGGCACATTTGATTTCGATTCAAAAACCTTTAATCCTGCACAAATTAAGGCCTCTTATGCTAATGGTGAGTTTAGTGCATCGGGCGAGATCGGGATTCCGGCAGGTAAAATAAAGGGACTTAAATCAGCTCACATTAAAATTGATTATGCAAAAAGTGTATTTAATGCTTCCGGCACAGCCGAACCTGATATTAAAGGCGTAAAAAGTGCCGAGATTCATGTTACCTACGGCAATGAAACATTGGTCATCGGGGGCAGCTTTGTTCTTGATGAAAATATGCCAGGCATCCAAAGTGGCAGCGGTAATGTTGAAGTTACGCGCGGCCCGGATGAGATTTACCATGTAAAAGCCAACGGTAAAGCCATACCTAAAATCCCGAAGATCAATACCGAGCTGTCAATTTCTTATGACGATGGCGCGCTGACCATTGAAGGCAAGGCATCTTACGCTGCCGATAGGGTATCGGGAGAGGTAACCGTTGGTGCAACCAACCGCGCTATCGCCGCGGATGGCACACCATCAGGTCCCGCAGGTGATAAGTTTACCGCCTATGGATCAGGTAAATTAACGCTTAAAGTTACTGATTGGCTACAGGCTTCGGCAAGTGTGAGGGTAACCCCAGCCGGTGAAATTGAAGTTGTTGGTCGTTTGGACCTTCCTTCGGCAGTTGATGTTTTCCCTAAAAAGAGCATCAATAAAGAGCTTTTCAAAGTACCAACCATCCAGATCCCAATATTTGCCATCCCGCTTGGGCCAAAGAGTATCGGCATTGTGGCCACTATTGATGGCGGCCTTGATTTTGATGCTGCTGTAGGCCCCGGTCAGTTAAAGGATGTTTTTGGACAAATAGAATTTAATCCTTCACATCCCGAAAACACGCGGATCAGCGGCGGGGCAAAATTTGTGATCCCGGCACATGCCGGGATAAAATTAAAAGCCGCGCTTGGTATTGGTTTGAGCATTGGGCCGGCCAGTGTTACCGGTGGCATCCAAATAGTTGGTGGTTTGGGCCTGGAGGGAGAAGCGAGCGCTGCTGCAGACCTGGCATGGTCGCCAACAACAGGGTTTGAGTTTAACGCTCTTGGTGAGATAGAGGTACATCCTAAGTTTACGTTTGACGTAAACGCATTCATTAAAGCCGAACTTGATCTTTTGGTTACCGATATCTCAAAAGAATGGACTAAAAACCTCGCATCATTTAGTTACGGCCCGGATCTGCAGGTTAAAGTTTCCCTGCCGATCCATTACAAAGACGGCGAACCATTCGACGTGAAAACTGATGATATTAAAGTTACCTATCCGCAAATCAGTATCACTGATATAGCAGGTGGTATAGCGGATAAAGTTAAGGAGGAAATGTTATGAGCAACAGAAGCCAATTAACCGAACTGATAAACCTCGGTGCCATGCAGCAGCTTAATGGCAATTTTGAAGCTGCTGAGGCTTATTATGCAAAAGCTGCCGATTTGAATGAGCCAAACGTTACGTTGCTCAATAACAGGGGAATGTTGTTTTATCAGCAAAACAAGTTTGCCGAGGCTCTGGCGCTTTTTGAACGCGCTTTGGAGATTGATAGTCAAAATACTTCGGCATGGCTTAACCTTGCCAATACAGAGGTTTTGCTGGGACAATATGATAAAGCTTTACACGCTTTCAGGCAAACCATTACCCTTAAGTCCGACCAGTTTGAGGCTTGGGAAGGATTAGCAAAGTTGTATATGCTATCGGCAGATATGGAAAGCGCCGAAACATGCTGGTTAAAAGCGGTTGAGCTTGATCCCACCAATTTGAGCTTACTGATGGGGCTGGCGCAGGTTTACCTTTCAACCGGTAGGTACGATGAAGCTTTTGAAATGGCTGATTATGTTTTATCAGAAAATCCGCAAAATGGCCGGGCACTGCAAACAGCCGGCTTGGCTCAATTGATGGTAAAAAACTATGCATCGGCAACCGGATATCTTATAAAATACTTAATGGTGTTTCCTGGCGATATCGCTGTACGCAACCATCTTGCGGTGGCTTACCTGCAAAGCGGTCAGTTAAACGAGGGGGCCGCCGAGTATGAAAGACTCCTGGAGTATGACCCCGAAAATGGGGAGATCAGGTTAAATTTAGGGGTGCTTTGCCTCGGCCTTAACCGTTTTGATGACGCGCTGGCACACCTGGATTTGTTACTTGAACAATACCCCGAAAACAAAAAGGGAAAACTTTACCGGGGCATAGCTCTTGCCAATTTAGATCAAAAAGATAAAGCGAAGAAAGTTTTTGAAGACTTGCTGAATGATGCCGGCGAATGGGCCGCCCATGCCAAAAAACAATTGGATCTGTTAAACAATTTAAACTAAACCTCCTATGAAATACATCCATAATACACGCCAGCCGCTTAGTCAGAAACAGGCGGATAAAGCAGATAAACCGTTTTTTAATGGCAGTCGTGAAAAAAGCAAACAGGACGGTGATGCTTTTTTTCAGGCCAGGAAAATTGATGGGAACCAGGATAGTGCCCTTGAACAGGAGGCTGATGCAGTTGCTCATAAAGTAACTACGGCACAGCAGGCACCCGTTAATTCGTCACAGCGGATGGGGCAAATGAGCGTTCAGAAAAAGGGGGCAGATGAGGAAAAGGATGCTAAAACCGGTCAAAAGAAAGAAAAGAAGGACGAGAAAGAAGAAGGCAAGCCACAGAAAAAGGACGAAAAGAAAGAGGAAGAAAAACCAACTCAGAAGAAAGAAGAAGAGAAAAAAGATAAAGAACCGCAGAAAAAGGAAGAGGATAAAAAGGACAAGGAGCCTCAGAAAAAGGAAGAGGACAAAAAGGATAAGGAGGGCGTTCAGAAAAAAGAGGAAGATAAAAAAGACAAAGAGCCGCAGAAAAAAGGCGAGGAAGATAAAAAAGACGAAGGCAAGCCTCAAAAAAAAGAAAAGGGCGAAGAAAAAGATGACAAAGCTGCTGCGCAAAAGAAAGAAGAGAAAGCAGGCGGTGTAGAAAAAACTGAAGGTAAACCCGAAGCTCCCGAGGCAAAGTTTGACAGGTTACTGAACGAGAGCAAAGGCGGCGGCAGCCCCTTGCCGGCTAAAGTGCGCACACAGTTAGAACATCAGATGAACGCCAATTTTGAGCAGGTGAAGATCCACACCGGGCAGCAGGCGGTTGAGCTTTGTAACCTTTCAAAAGCACAGGCCTTTACGCATGGTAATGATATTTATTTTAATGCAGCCAAGTTTGATCCTGAAAGCACCGCGGGTATGAACCTGCTGGCGCACGAATTAACCCATGTTGTACAGCAAAACGGTCCGCGTAAATAAAATGGATACTAATATCAAACAGTTAAAAACGTTAATGCAATATACGGCCGGGTGTATTGAGGCACGGCTGCAAACGGTATTCGGCAATGATGCAACTTATTTGCCGCCACTGTTGCCCCAACTGGAGCGAAACGGCAGTATACTTGAAAAATTGATCAACGATCATGGTCTGAATAGCAATGAGGTGATGATACTGATGATGGCCCTGGCACCGCATTTACAGGTTGAGTTCTTTGACGAAATTATTCAGCCTTATATGCGCGAGTCGGGCGATTTTCAGCAGATTGGAGGCGTTCGCAGCCGTAACGGGCGAAGCTTTTTACCAACCGGCCAAACAGCGGTTTTTGTTTTGGCTGGTAATGATCTGGACAAGCGGCTGGAGATAGCGCAACTGTTTCATCACCATAGCACTTTTGCAATGCAGCATATTTTATACCTGGAGGATGTACCCGAAGGTGAACCCGCTTTATCGGGGAGGCTGGTACTTCAGCCAGAATATGTTGAACTTTTGATCAGCGGCACCGAATCTATCCCAAAACTGAGCATGAACTTCCCTGCACAGCATTTGGAAACTACCTATAACTGGGATGACCTGGTACTCAATGATACTACCCGCAGGCAAATTGCTGAGCTGGAAAACTGGGTGAACTATCAGCAAGTGTTAATGACCGACTGGGGTATGGAGCGGAAGCTGAAGCCTGGTTATCGTGCTTTATTCCACGGTCCGCCGGGAACGGGTAAAACACTTACAGCATCATTGCTTGGTAAGTATACAGGTAAGCCTGTTTTCAGGATCGATTTGTCAATGATCGTGTCCAAGTTTATAGGCGAAACCGAAAAAAATCTCTCCAAATTATTTGAAAAGGCCGATAACAAAAACTGGATCCTGTTTTTTGACGAAGCAGATGCACTTTTTGGCAAGCGAACTAACGTTAAGGATGCGCATGATAAATACGCTAACCAGGAAGCATCGTACCTGCTGCAGCGTGTAGAACAGCACAATGGCCTGGTAATTTTGGCTACCAATTTTAAAAATAACATTGATGAAGCTTTCATGCGCAGGTTTCAATCTGTTATTAACTTCCCATTGCCCAATGCGGATGAACGGTATACCATGTGGCAGAAATCATTTCCGCCCAAAGCTAACCTTAACGGGCACATTAACCTTGAGCAGATCTCGCGTAAATATGAGCTCAGCGGTTCGGGAATCCTGAATGTGGTGCAATTTGCCTGTTTACAAATGCTGGCCCGCAAAGAAAGCCGCATCACATCCGAGCTGATACTGGAAGGTATAGAAAGAGAATACACCAAGGAGAACCGTGTTTGGTAGGAGCTGTTTCAGGGTTGAAAATCCAATTGTGACATATACGTTATCCATAATCTGTACAAGCAAATCCATAATCTGTACATTGATTTGGTAAATCAGGTTGAGCATTTTTATGTTGGCCTGGATCCTGTTTATACTTCAGCGATAAAGAAAATTTAGCTTCCTGTTTATTGAGGCGGTTTGCATAAAATTGAATAAATTTAGCAAATCATCACCTATCACAATTCCGTGGCATTCACAGGAGATGATTTTGTTATGGTGTTGGCAGTAACTATCTCTGAGGCAATAAAATACTATGTGTATGTTTAAATATATATTGGCATGTTTTATTGTTATGTTTTTTGCCTCAAGCACCTTGGGACAAAAAAAGATGGACATTGCTACCATTAAACTAAACCTTGATAATCAAAAAAACAGAGCCGATACCAATACTATAAAGCTGCAAATTCAATTAGGTAGCTACTATCTCAATAAACCAGGCGAGCATAAAGAAGTGCTGGATAGCGGGATCACCGCTTTCAATAAAGCCATTCAAATGAGTGTTGCCGTCCATTCGGCAAAATGGCTTAATGAAGCTATGATGCTCAAAGGGGCATCATACCTCAAACAGGATAACCTGAAGCTGGGTAAATCCACTTTTATGGAGGTAATTAATTACTACCGTAAAATGGGTGACAAATTTCAGGAGGGCAAAACCTGGACCCGGTTGGGAGATGTGATCTCTATTGATATGAAAGGCGCCGCCCCGGATAAAATAAATAGCTACGAACAGGCACGGGTTTTATTTCAGCAAACAGGCCACAAGCTGGATGAAGCCGATATGAACAAGAATATAGCGGATATTCATCTAAATCAAAAAAAACTTGACCTGGCCGAAGCTGAACTGCTAAAAGTGCTGGCCCAGTACAAGGCTATCGGCTATAAAAAACTTCACTATACCTATCACTCTCTTGCCGAAGTAAGTAAGCAGAAGGTCGATCTTCATAATGAGCTTTTATACCGCCATGAGGTAATAAAAAGCATGAATGCAACGGCCGATACCGCATTGGCCGATTTTTACTACGCCAAACTTGCGTTGGTTTATGCCGATCTGAATAAATACGATCAGAGCCTTGTTTACATTCTGAAATCGGCCGAGATCCTGAAAAAAAGAAAGCAGTATGAAGATTTTTATGGTTACCTGAGCCTCATTATTTATGATTTCATTACGGCTAAAAGGCCCGGCGAAGCTCTGGTATACCTGAAGCAGGCCGTAATTGATGTCCCGCCAAAGATCCTGGCGCAAAAGGTTGATATGTATGAGGCATTCGGTAATATCTATGTTGCCCTGAATGATTATCCTAAAGCCGAACTGTATTACCTGAAGATGATGGAGGTATATAAGGTTACTAACTTTAGTAAGGACTTTTATACTACCAACGAGCAAATGGTTACCGATTTTGTGCATTACAACGAAACCATGGCTGGTTTTTATTTGCTTACCAGGCAATTTAAAAAAGCAGGTATTTATACTAAACAGATCCTGTCGTTACCATCAAATGTCATCAGGCCTATTACCCTCACAAAGATCCATGGCATGCAGTTCCGGGTCGATTCGGCATCTGGTAACTATGTAACTGCCATAAAACATTTCGAGATCCACAAACGGCTTGACGATTCGCTGTTTAACGCTATTAAAAACAAACAAATAGAGGAGCTTGAGATCAGTAATAAAACCAAAGAAAACGAACAGTCAATAAAATACCTGGAGATTAAAAATAAAAGCCAGCGCGATGAACTGCAAAAGGTGAACATGCAGCGTAATATTACTTTTGGCGGTGTAGCTATGCTTATTATTATAGCCGGGTTGGCATTTAATGGTTACCGGCACAAGCAAAGGGGCAACCAGCAATTACAGTTAAAGCAAACGGAGATCAATAATCAGAATTTATCCCTGCAAAAACTACTTAACGAAAAGGATAACCTGCTGGATGAAAAAGACTGGCTGTTAAAAGAGGTGCATCACAGGGTAAAAAATAACCTGCAAATTGTAATGAGCTTGCTTAATACGCAATCGGCATTTTTGAAGAATAACGCCGCTCTTGCCGCTATTCGTGAAAGCCAGAACCGGGTACAGGCCATAGCACTTATCCATCAAAAGCTGTACAGCAATTCGGATGTGTCATACATCGATATGTCGGTTTATATTAATGAGCTGATCAATTACCTGGCCGATTGCTATAACCCGGGCGACAGGGGGATCCGTTTTGAGCAAATGGTGCAACCCGTAAAGCTTGATGTTGCCCAGGCTGTGCCCGTGGGCCTCATATTAAACGAAGCCATCACCAATGCTATTAAATACGCCTTCCCCACAATGCGGGGCGAAATAAAGGTAGCCTTACAGCTTGCCGAAGAAACTATTATACTCACTATAGCCGATAACGGAATAGGTTTGCCTGTTGATTTTGATATCCAAAAAGCAAGCTCACTGGGAATGGAAATGATGAAAGCCCTGAGTAAGCAATTGGGCGGTTATTTTAAAATGGAAAATTGCGGTGGCGCTGTAATAACCGTTGAATTTAGGGCGGAGAAGCAGTTAAATAGTATTGAACGAAAAACTTTTGCAGTTAATTAAATAATATGAACAAGAAAATATTAATAGTCGAGGACGAGTCGCTGGTGGCGTACGATCTGAAATTAATATTAACCCGTGCCGGTTATAAAGTTTGCGGCATAGCAGATTCTGTAGCCGAAGCATTAGAGATCATAGAAGAGCAAAAACCGGAGATGGTATTGCTGGATATATTTTTAAAGGGAAACCTGAACGGTATTGACCTTGCCAAAACCCTTACATCAAAAAATATAGCATTTGTATACCTGTCTGCTAATTTCCAGGAAAGTATCCTGGAGAAGGCAAAGGCTACGCAGCCCTATGGCTTTTTGGTAAAGCCATTCCGCGAAAAAGAGTTACTGATAACCCTTGATGTTGCTTTTTATCGCCATCAAAATAGTATTGAATCAAAACTGCGGCAGGAGCAGGCTTTAGAGCAGGTATTTAAAAACATTATTGCCGAATCAATAAACTGGAAGCAAAAACTGCTGAAGATAGCCATGAGTATCCAGCCGCATGTTCCGTTTGATTATTTAACTGTTACCATGAAAAATGGGATGGGCTTTCCTGATAATGCCCTCTCGTTTTTGCGTACAGGGTTTGATGAGTACCAGGTGATAGGCGCAGATGAATTTGTAAATATCACAAAGACTAATAAGGCCCAGTTGGCGCAAATGCAGGAAGATAGTCCAAGGGCAACCAAAGCCGGTTTTTATAATGCGGCTAACTTTACAAAGATCTGGCCCGAGTTTCCTGTTAAAAAACTCATTGCACAGGCTTTTAATATGCAATCGTTTTTGGGAGTACCCTTGCTTACATCAAGCGGCGATATTATCCATTTTTCATTTTACAGCCGCAAAACTGATTGCTATACCAATGATCATTTGATTTTGTTAGATCGCCTGCACAGATCGTTATTGACTACGGTAGAGGAGATCATTCCGTTTGATGCTCCCGAGCCAACAGTAATCAGAGGTGATAAATTAACCCAGAATGAATTAAGCGAGAAAAACAAAGCCGCAGGTTTTAAAGATATTATAGGCAAAAGCCACCAGATGCTAACCGTACTTGACCATATTGGTATTGTAGCCCCGCTTGATACATCGGTACTGGTTTTAGGCGAAAGCGGTACCGGTAAAGAGCGGATAGCCAAAAGTATTCATTACCTGTCGCCCCGTAAAAATAAACCTTTGGTAGTGGTTAATTGCGCTTCTATGCCGGCTACATTGATCGAGTCGGAGTTGTTTGGGCATGAAAAGGGGGCTTTTACCGGCGCGGTTGAAAAGCGTACCGGTAAGTTTGAGCTGGCTAATGGCGGTACGATTTTTTTAGATGAGATAGGCGAAATGCCGGCCGAACTCCAGGTGAAATTATTGCGTGTTTTACAGGAGCAGGAAATTGAACGTATTGGGGGCAAAGGCCCTGTTAAGATCAATGTGCGCATAGTAGCAGCTACAAACCGTAACCTTGAAAAAGAAGTTGAGGAGGGCCGCTTCCGGCTTGACCTATACTATAGGTTGTTTGTGTTCCCGATCATTATTCCGCCGTTAAGGGAACGTAAGGATGATATTCCTGTATTGGCTAAGTTTTTTTTAGAGCGGTATGCGCAGAAAAGCGGCAAAGCAATAACGGGTATCTCGCCCAATGTGATGAGCCAGTTGCTTGAATACCACTGGCCGGGTAAT
>NZ_DASVOB010000203.1:0-7750 GCF_036383575.1 Mucilaginibacter sp. | reverse complement strand
CACTATGGTTTCACCCGATTTAAGGGCTTTGATCTGTGCGAAGAGCGGGTGTTTCAATTCTTCTATCAGTTCACCTATCAGGTCTTTTTCGCGCATGTTCAACGCCTGCAGCGCCTTAGGGTTTACCTGTTGCACACGGTCATCAAAATCAAGGATGATGATACCTGTTGGCGAGGTATGGATCAGCTTTTCTAAAAAGAAATGCTGCTGCTCCTGCCGTGTCCGTTCGGTTCTTAACTCGTCCATCATCTGGTTATAAACGTCAATCAGCGCGTCAACCTCCAGTTTGCCGGTTGAAAGAAATTTCACATTAAAATCTTTGTCTTTGATAGCTTCAATACCCTGCAGCAACATTTTTAAAGGCAGCACAAGCTGGCGGTAAAGCTGTATTGCCACAGCCGCCGAAATAAGAACAAACGCTTCGGCTATGATAAAATAGATCTTATTATCGATGAAAATAAACCATGCAAGCACCAGGGTAAGCAGGTGCAGGATCACCACAAATAAAATGTATTTAGTCCTCAGCTTCATCGTACGGGATCTGGTATTTTTCGAGCCGCCGGTACAGGGCGCTGCGCGTGAGGCCCAGCGCCGCCGCTGCTTTGCTTATCTTGTTTTTATGATGATCTAATGCCCGCTTTATCATCTCCACCTCTACCTCTTCTAAAGTTAAGGTGCCTACGCCCGGCAACTGGATATTCCCTTTTTTTACCGGTGATAATTCCAGCTGCGACCGGAAATCATCGATACTCAACTCATCCCTCCGGCTCACCAAAATAGAACGTTCCACCAGGTTTTTCAGTTGCCTGATATTACCCGGTAAAGGTAACTGCTGTAACCATTTCATAGCCGATGGCGCCACCGACAAATTGGGCCGGTTATAGATCTGCTTTAAGTTATTAATAAAAAAATCAACCAGCAAGGGGATATCCTTCGGCCGCTCGCGCAGGGCCGGCAGGTAAACTGTTATGAGGTTGATACGGTACAGCAAATCCTCACGAAAAGTACCGCGATGTACCATTTCATTCAGGTTTTTATTGGTAGCGCAAACCACACGGGTATCAACCGTTTTGGTGCGGCTGCTGCCTAATACTTCGTAAGTACGGTCCTGCAATACACGAAGTAGCTTTACCTGGCTACTGGCATCAAGGTCACCTATTTCATCCAAAAAAATGGTGCCTTTGTTGGCCATTTCAAAACGGCCTATCCTGTCAAACCGGGCATCTGTAAACGCCCCGCGGATGTGGCCGAACATTTCACTCTCAAACAACGATGTAGAAATGCCACCCAAATTCACCTTAATAAATGGCTTATTACGGCGAAGACTGTTTTGATGGATAGCTTCTGCTATCAGCTCCTTACCTGTACCGCTTTCGCCCATGATCAGCACCGATGCATCGGTTGATGCCACCCGCCCTATAGTTTCTAAAATGTCGAGCATCCGGGCATCTTCGCCTACAATATTTTCAAAATTATAGGTTTTGTCAAGCTGCTTACGGGTACGGTGCTCAGTCTTTTTATCCTGCAGATCGAGCAGGGTTTTTACCGACTGGATAAGATGCTCGTTAACCCAGGGTTTATTGATAAAATCATTGGCGCCCAGCTTCATACCTTTAACCGCCAGTTCAATACTTCCCCAGCCGGTGATGAGGATAACCGGGATAGCACTGTTGATGGCCTTGATCTTTCCAAGCAACTCCATTCCCTCCTGCCCTGATGTATCTATCGAAAAATTAAGATCAAGAATAATGAGCTCGGGGGCTTTTTTCTTGATGATCTTCAGGGCTTCGGCAGGTTCATCGGTACTTACGGCATCATAGCCCTCACTTTTTAAAAGCAGGACCAGCGAGGTGCGTACAGCAATATCATCATCAATAACCAATATCATAATATGCGGTCAATATCGTAATTATTCTTCGTGTAAAGCAACAGCGGGATAAATGGCCGCAGCCTGTTTACCGGGGTAAAGAGAACAAATGAGCACCAGCAGGTAAACAAATAAAACAGATAATAATATGCCTTCGATATAAACAATAGCCGGTAGATCAAACACGTTTAACAGCGGAAATTGGGCGGCAAAAAAAGTACCGATAATAAGTGCCAGCGTTGCAAGGATCATGGATTCGGCCACTAACTGAGCTGCTACCGACGTACCTGTAGCACCAATTGCCCTGCGTAAGCCTATCTCGCCCCGGCGCTTATTGATATTATACCAAAGCACGCCAAACAACCCGAGCGCTACGTTGATTACCAAAAATGTACTTACAATAGCTAATATGATCATAGGCACCAGCGCAAAATAATTGGCATCTGTTCGTTTATTGACAAGGTGTTCAATTTCAACATTGGCGTTTTTCATGTAGTTGGCCATCGTTTTATAAAGTTTCCCTTCAAAGGCAGCATCGGCACCATGGTCAACTTTTACCAGTATTTTATCGAGCCAGCGAAATGAGCCTGTATCTGTTCTGAAATACATGCCCGGGCCGGCTTTCAAATAATCGCCATTTCGTTTTATAGTTTGTATCACCCCAACTACCTTAAACTTGTTTTTATCATCATCATTGCCTAAAAGCTTACCAACGGCCGACTCCTTACCAAATGTGGCCTCCTTTAAGTCGGCATCAATGATAATGTGTTGATTTTTACTAACCACATCTTCCTTGTTAAACCAGCGCCCCTCTAATAAGGTTACATTCATTACTTTTTCATAGTGATCTTCAACCGTAAAATTATTCAGATGCTGAACGTGTTTGCCTCTAAATGTCAGCCCACTTTCGTTGGTTCGTGATGAAAACGGGATATTGCCGCTCACAAAAGTGATTTCTTTTACACGCGGTAATGATTTTATTGTTTTGCGAAGCGTTTCATAATAAAGGTCGAGCGAGTCGACATTTTTTGTTTGGTATGAATTATTATAGTTGATCACCCATACGTCCTGGTAGTCAAACCCCATCGGCTTTTTATAATTGTTGTAGTAGTACATCATGAGTGTAAATACCGCAAACAGTACCAGGAAGGATACCAGCATCTCGGTGATGAGCAGAAAGTTCTGCTTCTTTTTATTCCAGATGAGTTTAAATAAATGCTTAAACATAATATTTTGATTTAAGGATAAATGATCATTAAGCTTTGAGCGCCGTAACCACATTCAGTTTTGACATGCGCCACGCAGGGTAAACGCCCGATAGCAAACCAAAAACAAGGCAAACCAGCAAACCGATAAATAAAACCATAAAGTTGATACTGAGCTCAAGATTGGCAATCAGGTTTGCATTGTTGATAGCAGCAAGTACCGCCACCGATAAAATTGCACCGATGAGGCCGCCAAGTAAAGTAAGTATCAGGTTTTCGACAATGAACTGGTAAACCAATGTTTTTGATGATGCCCCAAAGGCTTTCCGTACACCAATTTCTGACGACCGCTCCATGATACGGGTGATATTGATATTGACCAGGTTTAGCGTTGGCAGCAGGGTAAAAATGAATACAAAAATGCTGATGGCCGTAACTACGATGAATACGCCGGAATGTTCTTCATTCCCGGTGTCAACATAGCTCCTGAAAAATGTGTTGGCGTGGCTGTAAAGGTGTTTAAATTCCTTTCGTTCAACAGGCACCCGTTTTATGATATTTTCATATTCGGCCTGCATTTTAGGTACGTCACTTGCCGAGTTAGCAAGCAGGATCCCCATATAGCCGCCCAAGTATCCTTTGCTTTTATAATCTTCTTTTGATACCGTGTACGGCAGGTAGATATCGCTGTAAAGCATATAATTTGTTACCGGTACATTTTTCACAACGCCAATTACGCGGTAACTCAAATTATCTGCTTCGATATATTTACCAACTACCGCGGTGATATCGCCAAAGTATTGCCGTTTCATATCTTCAGATATTATCGCAACGCGATCTGCATTAGTTACCTGCTGCTTATTAAATGGTTTCCCTTCGGTAAAATCATAGTCGAGCACATCCCAATACTCGGCATTGGTGTATTTAAAATTAACCGCTATCTTTTTGTTGTTTACATAGGTATTAGTACCCTTAAACATTGATGATATAGCAACCTTTACAGGAGTTTTCATCATGCCTGTATAATGGCTCAAAAAGTAATATGACAATGTGCTCGACATCGAATTGTTATCGCCGCTTTCCTGGATCCGGGTAATGTATAATGATCTGTCCCGCTTTTTATCCGGGTAATTATCGCCAATTACCTTGTTAATAAAGGCAGTTAAAACCATCAATATGGTTAAGGTAAAACTGATGCCGAACAAGCTGATGAACGTAAAAAACTTGCGGCGCTTCAACACCGCTATGGCTATTTTAAAATAATTTTTAAGCATAAATTCAATTTTAAAACCGGTTAATTATTGAACCTGGGCACCATCAAATAAGCGCACCAAACGGTGGGTTTTGTGCGCCATATTTTCATCGTGCGTTACCATTACTATGGTTGTACCATCATTACGGTTAAGGTTAAGGAGAATCTCCATAATCTCGTTACCCATGGCGCTATCCAGGTTACCGGTAGGTTCATCGGCCAAAATAATTTCGGGCCTACCTACGATAGCCCTGGCTATAGCCACACGCTGCCGCTGACCGCCTGATAGCTGTGTAGGAAAATGTTTTAAACGATTAGCCAGGCCAACTTTTTCAAGCGCTTCGGCAGCCAGTTCGCGGCGTTGTTTGGCCGTGGTATCGCGATAAAGCAAGGGTAGCTCCACGTTATCAAGTACCTGGAGGTCATTAATGAGGTGATAGCTCTGGAAAATAAAGCCCAGCTTTTTATTGCGGAAAGCTGCCAGCTGCTTATCATTCATTCCTTCAGTTTTTTGATCGTCAATCCTGATGTCGCCTTTTGAGGGTGCATCAAGCAGGCCCATAATATTAAGCAGGGTGCTTTTACCACAGCCCGACGGGCCCATGATGGATAAAAATTCGCCTTTGGCAATATCAAGAGTTACGCTGTTGAGGGCCAGAGTTTCGATGGTATCGGTGCGGTACACCTTTTCAATGTTTTGTAAACGTATCATGAGTTTAAGTTTGAATTATTGAGTTATTGATTTAGTTATAGGTTATTTTTTTGTTTGATTCAAAATCGTAAAGTGAAAGATAGCGCAACTGATAGTAAGCTCCCCAAAAATCGCGGAGGGCGGTTACATAGTCACGCTGGGCCTGGTCATTTTCGCGGAATGCTATGCCAAGGTCGGTGATGCTGAGGTCGCCAAGCACATAGCGTTCGCGGGCTATCTGGTATTTTTCGCCGGCAATGCTATCGGCAGTGGCAGTATAAACCAATTGTTCTTTCAGCATATTAAAAAGCGACACCTGGGTTACTATCTGCTGTTTAAAAGTTTGTTTATCCTGCTCAACGGCATATTCTGTAAACTGTTGGTTGGCCAAAGCTGTTTTAGCCCTGGATTTTGACCTGCCCCAATCCAATATCGGTATAGACAATTGTACCTGTAGCAATTGCTGGTTTTGAGGGTTCTTATATACATCAGGGATATTGGTAGCCGTATTTGGAAAGCCCAGGCTGGCGGTGAGCGTAGCGGTTAAACCATTTTGTCCTTTGGCTTTGGCCACATCCCGCTTAGCTTCGGCAAGGCGGCGGGAAAAAGCGATAGCATCCGAACGGTTGGCATAAGCTTCGGCCAGTACTTTATCTGATGAAACTGTCATTTGACTGATATTTTGCGGCACCACAAGTACTATCCTGTCGTCCCCTTCTTGCCCGGTAAAGCTGCGCAGGTTCAACGTGGCAATTTCCATATCGCGCATAGCAGTACCAACGGCCTTTTGTGCGTTAATCTTTTCCAGCTGCAATTGCAGTATCTCGTTTTTGGATACTTTACCTAACTCGTACTTCAGGTTAGCCACTTTCAAAATCCCCTGCGTATTGGCAAAGTTGGTCTCGGCGATCTTGAGGTTTACCTGGGCCAGCAACAGATCGAAAAAAAAGCCTTCTACATCAACAGCGATCTTTTCCTGAGCTTCAATATAAGCCTGCTTGCTTTCATTAAACTTTAAAGGCTCAATCTTTTTATCCCATTTAAGGCTATTGAACTGAAACAGCGGCTGCGAGTAATTGATACCGTAAGGGATACCGTTATACAATACGTTATGCCTGTCAAAATCATCAAACCGCTGCAATTGTGTTGTGCCGTAAATGGTACCGCCGGTAGCAGTGATACTCTGACTAAAATTAAGCTGCAACGATGAGTTGTCGTTATGGATCGGCTGGAAAAGTATGGTACCATCGGGCTGCTGCACCTGCGAAAATGTTTTGGTGTACCCCGGTAAAGTGCCACTTAAAGCCAGCTGCGGCTGGTAGTTTGATTTGTAGGTACGATACTCCCAATACTTGGTCTCGCGCACAGTAGCGGCCTGTTTGGCAGCTATAGAGTTGGCCTTTGCCAGCTCAACCACCTGTTGCAGGGTTAGCCGCAGGGTATCGCTGCCACTCCGGGCGAATGCCGCTGTGCTAATGGTTAATAATAATATGATGTATAGTATTTTCATTGTCTCCAATTCTTTTTTTGAACCGTCATTGCGAGGAACGAGGCAATCCCCTATTAGCAAATCCGCCTTGTATTGTTCGCGATTGCTTCGTTCCTCGCAATGACGGTTTGTTTTTAATTATTTCACCGTTACTTCCCCCCGCCGTTGTTGGTGTTGTCACCAACAACTTTTTCCCCAATGATTTTCATAATCACGGAAAGCCGTATTCAAAAGCCTGGCGTAGAGCTGTTGGTGACAACACCAAACAGCGGCAGGGGGTATGTCATTGCGAGCGTAGCGCGGCAATCTCGTAGCCAATGCATGTCCGATCTGTATAGCTACGATATTGCGTCGTCGTGCCTCCTCGCAATGACATGGCTTTTTTAACTAACATTTCCAACCGGCCGAGCAATTCCGGTTTCATTTCTAATTCTTTACCGTTACTTCTTTCGAGTTTTTGTATTCACTCATATCCGATGTAATGACCTCTTCACCGACCTTTACCCCACTCTGTATCTCCACATAATCAAAATTGGTGAGGCCGATATGCACGGTACGGCGTTCGGCTTTGCCATTGTTAAGCACAAAAATATCCTGAACGGTGGGGCCTTTAAACGCGGGGCCATTAGCTACCCTCATGATCTTGCTGTGTGTGGCCGTCACCAAAAACACATCTACTTTCATATTAGGCCTGAGCAGTTTACTCGCCCTATCGTCCAGCTGTACATCGAAAGAAACTATGCTGTTTTGTACCGATGGGGATACATTGCTCACATGCCCACGCAATTGATCATCGTTGATTCGTACAATCACCGGCAAACCGCTATGTACCTGATCGGCCACATTATCAGAAATACTGCCCTGAATCCTGAAGCTGCCCAGGTCGGCAATGCGGGCCAGGGTTTCACCTTCGTGAATATTGGCGCCGATATTTTTGTTTACGTAGGTGATAACACCGGCACGCGTTGCCACCACATTGGCCAGATCAAGCTTGCGTTGCAGCTCCTTGAGATCGTTTTGTTGGATGTCGGCAGCAATTTCGGCCTCCCTGATCTCCAACTGCATGGTTTGTTGCTTACTTTTTATTTCGTTTTCCAACTGCTTTTTTTCAAGCTGGGCAACTTTGAGGTTCAGCTCGGCCTGCTCAATATTTTCGCGGGTACCACCGCCGGCTTTGTACAGGCGTTTAGCGTTTTCAACCGCATCGGCAAGGGTGCTAATGTGGAGTTGATTGATGTCATTGTTG
>NZ_DASVOB010000202.1:0-7073 GCF_036383575.1 Mucilaginibacter sp. | reverse complement strand
GCTGTATGCCCATATAGCCACCGCTAAAGCCGTTGGTTTCATAATAAGCGTTAACCGAGGTGTCGGCTATTTTAGGTACCGATACCTCACTGTAAAACCAGGCCGCAACGCTATCACCCGGAACTTTATATGTGAGATGTGTTGCAGGAGCGCCTTTATACTGGCTGTTGTTAAATTTAACATCCTGCGCCGCTGTACCCGAAAGCACGGCTGCCGAAACATCGGGTAGCTTGTTGCCTTCGTTTTGTTTTATCTCAATAAAATGATAGCCGGGTTTGGTTATGGCGTATGTTGATACAGGTACCAGGCTATAGGCTGTTGAAGGTTGTACTTTTATGACGGTGGTTTTGCCCTGGGCATCAAGCCTGCAACTTATTTTGGCGCCATCCTGGTCTCTTGCTTTAAGCGCCACCTGTAAGGCCCCGTTTTGTTTGGTAAGAAAATATACCCTGTAATAATTATGGTTAACTGCATACCCGCTGCCCGATACAGGAACGGTAACACTGTTTGCAGTATCAACAGCCTGCGCGTATACAGCCGAAAGGGGAGCAGCTAAAGCAAGAGCCAGTAAAAAAGGTTTAAACAATTTTAGCATAGTGGTAAAGTTTACATTTATAGTTATTTACAAATGAAACCATTGCAGTTTAAATGAACTATTAAACCTCTGTGCAAACGTTAGCATAAAATAAAGGCTGGATTTAATAATAGTGCCGGCAGGTAGTTTATGTAATCAAAAGGTTACAGGCTATTCCAGAAAATCAACAAAAGAAACCAAAGTAATGATATGGCTTTGTTATCAGTTAACCCGCAAGGATGGATTTTGCCTGTAGGTTGCTAAATTATGACCTGTTTATTTAAATTTCAAACGTTTGCGTAATAGTTGTGCTACGTTAATTGTTGGTTTCCAGGCACACCCAATACCCGGTAGTAGGATTTATGCTGAAGCTTCCTGTTACAAATACATTTGTTAAAATATTACCTGTTTAATATATACAAACGGTTGTGTAACAATAAAAAGTAACATTTTATCCCTGTTTTGATTCATTCCAAGTTTGCTGTTTGGGCCTAAGGTGGGCATGGCCGGCTAAAATTCACGGCTTAACTAAAATGAAATTTATATTCTTTTAATGATTAATTAACCTTGGCCATGTTGCTGGTATAGGTGAAATAGCCATAATAATGGTTGAGCTAATCAATCGTTTGCGTTGACAACAAAAAGAATTATCCAAAACCAATTATTTAGTTTTAGATAAATGACCTGAACATCAGTTCACTATTCAGTTAGGTAACGTTTGATTTTAGCTTACGGTTACCATTTACTAAACCAAACCATATCCGCCAGGGATCTGGGCCTGTTTGCAAATCCTTTAACATACAATATATATGATCAAAACCTTTACACCTCACTATTCAAAAATCAACATTTTGAATTTACAGCTCCCCCGGGAGGCATTCATCGTCATGGTTAACGATTAATTTTTCGTTCCCCAATAAATTTTAAGCGTTCATAATTCCGCGCCAGAAACACACTCGTTTCAGGCGGCAGGATAGCTATGTCCTAAAAGTTCAAACCAGTTTAACAAAGCTTTATCAATAAAATTAATCAATGCGAATGAAAATGAACCGAATTAGTACAGCCGTTATTTATATGGCCCTGCTATTACCTTTTGGTGTTGCCAGGGGATATGCAGTAACATATAAGGCTGCTGCTTTTAATTACAACACTTGTTTTTGGCAGGATACTACTGATACTGCCAAAAAGAAGGCCGATACATTAATATCGGTAAAAATACGCCGGGCTTTAGTAAAGGGCTTAAAGGATTCTCTTAATATGGAGATCTCCAAGCTTAGCCCCAACCTGTCATTACAGCAAATGCTGAAAGGGAATGTCCCCAGCTTATACGTTCAGGAAACCACCGGCGAACCCGGTACCGAGCAAAGCATGATTATTCGCGGTTTATCATCGCCCTTGTTCAGCAAAAATGATATTTACAATCAGCAGCCCACTGTTTATGTGAATGGTATTCCGCTTATCCAGGAAAGCTCGTTTGTTTATGATATTCAGAAATACAATTTTAACCGTATAGGGCCTGCCACCAACCTGCTCGCCGGTATTGATGCAAGCAACATCAACTCCATAGAGGTTATTAAAGATCCGCTTGAGCTGGCCAAACTGGGGCCCAATGCAGCAAATGGTGCCATTTGGATCACTACCAAGGTTGCCAAATCAGGCGTGAGGCAGTTGAATGTGAACAGCTATTTTGGTTTTGTACAGGCCAGCAGGGTAAATACCACCAATGCCGAGTATGAGAACCTGTTCCGCAAACCCTTTTACCAGAAATATGCTACCGAAAGTGATTATCTGAATTATCCCGGTTATTTAAGGGATTCAACCAATACGGATTATTATGGTCCGGCAAGGTGGAACGACCTGTATTATCAGAATACACCCATTCACTCGCTCGATCTGGGATTGACCGGCGGATCAGACCGGGCCAACTTCCGTTTCTTTGGCTCAGCTACCACTAATGCCGGTAATGCCGATAATACCGCGCTGAACCGTTACACGGCATCGTTCCAGATCAATATGCTGCCGTTTAGCTGGCTAACCATATCAAGTATGGTTAATGCCAACCGTATGGACCGCGACAGAAACCGCAACCTGCGCGATCGCTTTGCCGAAACCCGCTACATCCCCGATCTGTACAACCCGCTGCCCCCAAGTGCAACTACCTACCAGGCTTTATTAAACGAGTACGATAAAAACATCGACAATAACAGAACCACCGTTGTTAACGGCTACCTGTCGTTGGGTGTGGACCTGAAAAAAGTAAAAATTCTCTCTAACCTCAGCTTTGACTATAACCAGGGTACAAGGGATGTGTTTTATCCTTCAACCTTAATGGAGGGTAATAATTACGTATCTAATTATTTAGGCTATAACCAGCGCTTTAAAATCGACAACAGTATTAACTATACTAAGGAGCTTGGTAAAGATCACAAATTTGTTTTTGCAGCTGGCCAGTCATACCAAACCGATGTACATAAATACAACTATGCCAACGCCTACAACGGCCCCAATGATTTCATCAAGATCAACGTTGTTCAGGGCAATACCGATTCGGCCAATTACCTGAAACCTGTTGCGTACCTGGTGTACCGTTATATTGATAAAGAGCAGGCCCGTTTATTTTCTGTTTATGGTTCGGCAAGGTATGCCTATAAAGACCTGTTATCATTTACCGCCCTGGTACGTGATGATGCCTCTTCAAACGCGCAGCCAGGCAGCCGCTGGTTTATATCGCCGGCTTTTAGCGGGCAATGGAACCTCAAAAATCAATTCCTGAAAAACAGCAACCTGTTTGATGACCTCTCCTTTAATGCCTCTTGGTCAAGAATAGGCAAACCTTTTACCGACGACAGGTTTGCCGCCGGTCCGCAATACCGCGTGGAGATAGGTTGGGACGCTGAGCCAACCATTCCCGGCTATAATGGCGTGGCCGCTGTATCAAGGCCATACACCAGTGGCTGGGTAGGCTATAATTTAAAATGGACCTATACCGATCAGTTAAATCTTGGCCTTAATACATCTTTATTACAAGGCCGCTTAAATGCATCGGCAACTTTCTACATCAAGGATGATAAGCGCATGCTGCTCAATATTCCTGTACCGCAGGAGTATGGCTACACCAGCAGTTATGCCAGCGGCATGGCTGTAAGAAACACCGGTGTTGAATTAGGTTTGGCCGGAACCATCTTAAAATCATCGGCCGGTTTAAACTGGACATCGGGTATCAACCTCAACTTTAACCGCAACAAGTTAACGGCGTTGCCAAACGGTCTTGATCAGTTGGTTATAGGCGATATGAAACTTAAGGTTGGCCAGCCAATTGATCAGTTCTTTATTTACCAAAACCAGGGTATTTACAATACAGACAGCGAAGTGCCTGTTAACCCGGCCAACAGCAAACGCCTCTCTTTTCAGGGTACACCACTAAAGGCCGGCGACCCTAAATGGAAAGATGTGAACGGCGATTATGTGATTGACGAAAACGATAAGGTGTTAAAAGGCAACGCTATGCCTAAGCTTACCGGAGGCTGGTCAAATGATTTTCACTACGGTAATTTCGACCTTAATTTCAATATCATTTTTGCAGTTGGTCAAAAGGCCCTTAACCAGTCGGCTGCTTCACAGTATGATTTTATTAACCGCGAATCCGGTAATGATATCAACTCTATCAAAGAAATTTTTTCGTGGCAGCAAAACCCCAAAGCAATTCAATATCCCATATACAACCCATGGAGCAGCGTGGTGCCTTATCGCTTAGATCAGGACCTGTTTTTGGAAAATGCCTCATATGCCAAGTTAAGGACAGTATCAGTAGGATATGACCTTACCAGGGCCGGTTTTATCAAAAAAATGAAATCGTCCATAAAAAGGGCCTACATCTATGTAACCGCCAATAACCTGGTAACGGTCACCTCATTTACAGGTAGCGACCCGGAACTGATTGATTATAACGGCATATACAACGGTTATGGCATGGCCATTCCGCGTACCTATATCCTGGGCATTAAGTTGGATTTATAGTATTAACAAATAAAAATTATTGAATATGATATCTTTTATAAACAGACACATTAGTGCAAACAAAACAATCGGCATGTTACTGCTGGTTGCTGCCCTGTGCCTGAATGTATCATGCAAAAAGTCGCTTGATGTTGATTCAACCCGGCTTGCAAAAGAGGACGGGCACTGGACAAGCCTGCAGGATACCCGCTCGGGACTCATGGCTACTTATGGTTTAATGCGTGCCGCCCTTGCTGATAATAATGCACACTGGCTTTGGGGCGAGTTTAGGCAGGGGGATTTTGCGGCAACCAACCGGTCGGACCTAAAAGCCATTGTTAACGGCAACCTGAACGCATCTTTCCCGCTGTTGCAGGATATTACCAGCTGGCGTGCCTTTTACGCGGTGATAAACAATGCCAGTTTACTGATAGAACGTGCCCCCGGGGTGCTGGCTGTTGATAAGCGTTATACCGAAGTTAACTACAAGGTTGATGTGGCCCAGGCCCGTGCGCTGAGAGCATTCGCCTATTTTTATATGGTGAGGATCTGGGGCGATGTGCCGCTGATCACCTCATCGCATGATGACGGCAGTTTTCAGGCCAAAGCCCGTACAGATCAGGCCAAGGTGTTGGTTTATGCCGAATCGGAACTGGTGGCCGCCGCCAAGGATTTGCCATATGTATACGGTGCCGAGGGAAACGACCTGCTGCCGGGTTTATACTATGGCTATGATGCCGACCGCTGGAGAGGGGCGTTGTTCACCAAAATTTCGGCTTATGCAGTTTTGGCGCACATTGCCGCGTGGCAGTCGCATTACATTGATGCAGCTGTATATACAGATTTCATCATGAAAAACTACGCCAAAGCCAACATCGCCTACTCAACTATTACAGAGCTTACCAGTTCGGACGGGATTTTTAACGGCGCATCAAACAACCAGATCATTTGCTTTGGCTTTAATGACCTCTACGGCGAATCGACTACCAACGGTCATATTGAGCAGCTGGTATTGGCCGCACCGCTCATTACTAAGCAAACGCCCGATCTGTATGTGCCCAAAGATACCATTGCCAGCGCTTTTACCGACCCTAACGATCAGCGCTTTGGTCTGGATACCATTTCAGGCCTGTCACGAACCAACTATTTTGTGAACTACAGCGGCGAAACCCCGGTATTCAGCAAGATCAAGGTGTTAAGAGGCGGCTCAACTAACGGCAATTTCGCGGTTTACAGTTCCAATATCATTTTCACCCGCCTGGAAGAACTGGCCTTATTGCGTGCCGAATCACTGGCCGTTTTAGGCCAGCGGCAGGACGCGATAAGCCTCTTGAACGTGATCAGGAAAAGCAGGGGAGTAGCCACTTTTTCAGACGGGCCCGATAAAGACCTCATTAAGGAAATATTTGATGAACGCCGCCGCGAGCTCATGGGCGAAGCCTGGAGATGGTACGATCAGGTACGCTACAACAAGATAAAAGGCAACAACACCGCATTTAACGACCTGATAAATAGAAAAGGGATCTACTGGCCCATAGCCACGGATGTGCTTAATGCCAATAACCAGCTTACGCAAAACAGCTACTGGAAATAGGCCCGAAGCTCATAGCCAATTGTCAAAAATTTATGCTTAAACACATATAGAGATGAGAAATAAAAATATTGTTTTCTTCCGCGCGCTGATGGTATTGCTGCTTGGCACCACGCTGTTTGCCTGCAAGAAAACCGACAAAACCTATTACGATTACCAAAATACCTTAAAGGAGTTTAATGGTAACGCGCTTGACTATCTTCAGGCTCAGCCCGGCGTTTACGATTCGCTGCTGGTAGTGCTTAACAGGCTGCCGGCCCTCAAAGACTCATTACAGCATCAAAACATAACCCTGTTTGCTGTAACCAATAAAAGTTTTCAGATCTCGGTAGAGAGCCTGAATGAGGTACGGAGAAAGACCAACAAAGCCCCCATTTATTTGGCCAATGCCGATCTGGCGCAGCTGGATACCATGCTGTGTAAATATATCATCCCCGGCAAGCTCACCACTGCCGATTTTGAAAGCTATTCGGACGGTTTGCAGATCAAAAGCCTCAAATATGGCTACCACATGCATGTGGCCTATACCAAGGCAAATGCATCTGGTTTTAATGGTGGCGGGCCGGGCATCATCACATTTACCGATCCCAAAAACTCAATTTTCGTGAGGTACTGGCAAAGCACGCCAACCAATGCGGTAAACATAAAAACCAACAATGCCACGGTGAATGTTATTGCGCCCGGTCATGATTTTGGTTTCGGCGATTTTGTAACAAGGATTAATCACTAAAGCTAAAACAATGAAACATACATACAAATTAACAGCACTTAGCATTCTTTTAGCGGCGCTGATAGTATCGGTTGGTATTAGCGGCTGTTTGAAAAACCTGCCCGACGACCGCGAATCAATTGCCACCAATACGCAGTTTACCCAAACAGTATACAGCCCCGTTTTAGGCCGCAATACTTTGT
>NZ_DASVOB010000201.1:0-17613 GCF_036383575.1 Mucilaginibacter sp. | reverse complement strand
AACAAAAGGCAAATTTGATTTGGCCTTTACAATAAATGGATTTTTAGGTGGCCTTGTTGCAATTACCTGTCCTTGTTACTGGGTAAGCCCGCTGGGTGCTATCCTGCTGGGTGTGGTTGCCGGCTTCGTAATATTTGCAGGTGTTTACCTGATCGAGTGGTTCCGTATCGACGATCCGGTTGGCGCGGTATCGGTACACGGCCTTTGCGGTATCTGGGGTACTTTATCATTAGGCTTATTTGCATCAGGCCAGTACGGTGCTACAGGCCCAACAGGTGCTGATAACTCTGCTCCGGTAGCGGGCTTGTTTTACGGCGGTGGTTTTGGTGTATTAAAGGCGCAGTTGATAGGTAGCTTGACCATTACGCTTGCAGTGTTTGTAATAACATATGTGATGATGTTTGTGATCAACAAATTAGGTCATCCATGGAAATTACGTATCGAAGAGCATGGTGAAACAGGTACAGGTGGTATCGACGTATTCGACCACGGTATCGAAGTTTATCCTGTTCAGGATGATGAGATCAGCTTAAGCGGCCTTTTTGATAAAGGTGCTAAAGTTGCTTCTGAAGCCTGATAATATATTAAGCTTAACAGCTTAAACAGAGATATTGATGCCTTGTGCGGTTGGGGAGTGGTAGTACTAAGTCAGTAGTACTGGGTTTAAAGTCAAATGTTAATTTTTTTTGACTTAGAACTAAAAACTGATGACTTAAAACTTTAAATGAACGTTGCCAACCGTACAGGGATTTTTTATGCCGACACATAAACGATCCCGGCAATTGCAAGGCGTTGATAATCAAATAATAACAGTGTATTTCCCCGAAAAAAACAACAATTAACAATAGTTTATCAATTCACGATTAAATCGTTATCATGAAAAAAGTATTTTTACTCTTCTCATTTTTTTCAATTGCGGCCTTTACGGTTAAAGCCCAGGACACTGTTAAAACAACATCGGATGCACCTTTGGTTGTTTACGGTTCTGTGGATACTTATTTTAAATATGACTTTGCCAAGCATCCTAATATTCAAACCTCTTTCGGGAGCGATCAGAATTCGGTGTCTATCGGGATGATCGACCTGGGATTAAAGAAAAAAGTAGGCAAAGCGTCATTTGTAGGTGAAATGTCTTTTGGTCCGCGTGGCCAGGAGCAATCAATCCCTTCTGGTTCAAACGGTGATTCATATCATATCCAAAACTTGTATGTTTCATATGATGTTACTTCAAGCTTGAATTTAACAGCAGGTTACATGGCAACATTTGTTGGTTATGAAGTTATTAGCCCGGTTGCTAATTTTAACTATTCAACATCGTATTTGTTTACCGCTGGTCCGTTCCAAAACGCGGGTTTTAAAGCAACTTATGCTTTTTCTGACAAAGTGAGCTTAATGGCGGGTATCTTTAATGATAACTGGAATACTTATAAGTCAAATTCAAATACACCAGAGGTTTCAACTTTTGGCGCTCAGTTGTTTATATCACCGGTTAAAGGCTGGACAGCTTATCTTAACCTTGCAAGCGGTAAATATTCTGGTACCATATTGGATTTAACTACAGCGTACCAGGTTACTGATGCCTTTAAATTGGGCTTAAACGCTGCAAGAAAATCAGGCGGAGGTGCTTTAAACTATTATGGTTACGCGTTGTATCCGCAGTTAGCAGTTTCAAAAGTAGTTACCTTTGGTTTAAGGGAAGAGTACTTTAAGGCAAAAGCTACAAATAGTGGTCCTGATGTGGGTATCGCTCCTGGTAACTCAGTGCTTGCCTCAACTTTAACAGCAAATATTAAAGCAGGTCCTTTAACTTTCATACCAGAAGTAAGGTTAGATCATACTAAAAATGTTGATAGCTTTATTAAAAGTGATGGTACTACCTTTACAAAATCAGCTTCTCAATTTTTGTTAGCTGCTGTGTATTCTTTCTAATTTTAATAAAACATTATTTGCAAAAAGCCTCCCGATATAACCGGGAGGCTTTTATCTTTATAGGATGAAATTGTTTTAAAATATTGCCGTTATTATGGTGATTGTAGAAAGCAAGGTTTCATTTTAATAACACTTGTCCGGATGAAAAATATTATTGTTGTTTCGCTTCTTGTTTTTTTTGCTAAAAATGTATTTGCTCAAAAAGATTCATTGTCATTTGACGAGCATGACAAATATATTTACTATAAACTGGTTGATCAGCCTGGTGTAAATGCCGATACCTTATATAATCGCGGCTTGTATTTTTTAACTGCCGCATATCCTAAAAAAACGCTTGGGCTTTCAAAAAGCGATAAAGAAAATCATTCGCTCACTGGTGTTGGTAGTTATATGATCTCAAAAAAAGCATTGGTAGGTAATAGTGAAGGTGGAGAAATGCATTACACGCTTACTATAGAAGTAAAAGATTTGAAATACAGGTATTGGTTAACCGATTTTGTTTACCAGCCTTATCAGCGTAACCGTTATGGCTCATCAGAGCCTGTGGCGGGTGGCGAGATTCCATTGGAGAAGGCATCAGCTAAATTATCTAAAAGTGATTTTAGTAACTATCTTGACCAGGTGATTGCTAACAGCAAGCAGGTGGGGGATCGTTTAAGGGCTTATATGCTTAAAGCATCATCGCTTGCTAAAAAGCAGGAGGTTAAAAAAGTCAATAAAATCTCGACTAAAGAGTGGTAATTCTCGTATAGTCAGCAGTTATTGGTTTGCAGTAGGCCGTAGCTGGATTTAAAGAAATATGATAAATAAAAAAAACGCCGCATCTGATGATCGCGGCGTTTAGTTTTTTGTTGTTAATTGTTTGGTTTGATCAGTTTAGAACAATAGGGGTATTATAATTCTTCGTCGTGCTGGCTGATGTCTAAGCCTGCAAGTTCTTCTTCAGGAGTTACGCGCAATGTGCTGATCATATCAGTAACCTTTAATAATACGAATGAGCCGAAGAAAGCAAAGGCTGATACGCCAACAAGTGTAATTACGTGGACGATAAAGAGATGTGTTTCGCCGTAAAATAAACCATTGCCGGTTGTGTTGGCGGCGTTAACGTTTTGGTGTGCGAATACACCGGTCAATAACATACCTACCATACCACCTACGCCATGGCAAGGGAATACATCCAGGGTGTCATCGATATTGGTTTTGCTTCTCCAGATCACAACCAGGTTGCTTACTACCGCCGCTACGATGCCGATAATTAATGAGTGAGGGATAGTTACAAAGCCCGCTGCCGGAGTAATGGCTACAAGGCCTACAACAGCACCGATACACGCACCTAATACACTTGGTTTTTTACCGCGAAGGATATCGAAGAACATCCAGGCCATAGCTGCAGCAGCTGATGCGGTAGTTGTTGTTGCCAAAGCGGTTGCTGCCAATGTGCCCGAACCTAATGCCGAACCAGCATTAAAACCAAACCAGCCGAACCATAACAAGCCTGTGCCTAATAATACGTAGCTGATACGGGCCGGGTTGTGCGAAGTTTCGTTACGGCCTTTTAAGTAAATAGCTGATGCTAAAGCTGCCCAGCCTGCGCTCATGTGTACCACGGTACCGCCGGCAAAGTCAAGTACACCTTTACCAAAAAGGAAGCCTTTTGGATGCCAGGTGGCGTGAGCTAATGGGGCGTATATAAACACCATGAACAGGCAAAGGAAAATAACGTATGAATTAAAGCGGATCCTTTCGGCAAATGCACCGGTGATCAGGGCCGGGGTGATAACCGCGAATTTTAACTGGAACATAGCAAATAATACCAGTGGGATGGTTGGGGCAAGTTCCCAGGTGGCATTGCCTAATGTGCCTTTCATCATAAAGAAAGTGCCTGGGTTGCCTATAAAGCCGCCAAACTCATCTTCGCCAAAGGCAAGGCTAAAACCGAATATTACCCATATAACGGTAATTACGCCCATGCAAACAAAGCTTTGCAGCATGGTTGATAATACGTTTTTTTTGCTCACCATACCGCCATAAAAAAACGCCAGGCCGGGTGTCATGATTAATACAAGGGCGGTACTTACTAATAGCCAGGCGGTATCGCCGGTGTCAATTTTACTGTCTTTAACGGTTGTAAGAGTAACTGAAGGGTATATAAGGGCTAATACAATTACAATTAAAAGTATGCCAAAAGGTATGAATTTTTTCATGTTTCGGGTTTAAAGGGAGGAAAAAATAAAGGTTTGAATAATACTGCCCGGTGTCCAATCAAAAACACCGGACAGTATTGAAACTAAATTTTTTAAAAAACAATAAATCCCTCATGCTTAATCAGGGCATGTGGGTTGGAGTTGTTTTTTTGCCTACCAAAAGTCGTGAAACGGAAAAAGGATGAGTTTGCGGAATTGGGAAAGTTTGCTTGTGCCCAGTCCGCAAATAAAATCAAGATACTTAAATCTAATTGTGTAGTTGCCCGGCGTTGATACAAACGCCTGTAAAGAATGTGCGCCCCTGTGCTGTTGTACATTAATAACCGGAGCAGGTACATTATTAAGTACAAACTCTAAATTAAATGGGTTATGATGTGGTATTGTGGCGGATACAGTGGTTTTCTTCGGATTTTTATGATAATAATGGTATAATCCACCCTTTGCGGATGCCTGATTGCCGCTAAAGAGTAAAAAAAATAAGGCGATAAGTTTGTAAAGCCTGTTAACCATATCTAAAAGTAATAAAAAAATAAAATAATCGCACTTTTTTTTAAAATATTTTAAGTTTTTGTTGATTTATGTATTAAAATTTAGTTTAAATGGCATTTTTAGTATGCAATTTTATTTAATGGGTGATAAAAAGTGTTGTCTGTGGTGATTTTTTAGTTGATTTTTTGAAGATGGTAGGTTTTGTGTAAAGATGAAAATAAGATGAAAAATTTGACAAAATTATTTTGAATTATCTTTACTTTTTACAAAATATAATATATGTATATTCGTTATTAATGAAATTTAATTCCGAAAATATGCTTATCACCAAATTTGATTTGTACAATGCCGAGTGGCTCGACCTTGTATTTGACCATCGCAACAAAAATTATGGCGCTTATGAATTAAGACAAAGCTATGGGCGCACCATGGTGAAGTCTATGAGTATCGCTTTTGCGGCAGTAGCCCTTTTATCGGCTGCAGCTATTATTTTTAAGGCAAAGCCGAAGCATGAGAACTTAGTTGGTATGACTACGGTTGACCTTACCACAGTATTACCACCTCCGCCCAAAAAGGAGGATAAAGTGGTAGAGCCTCAGAAAACCCAGCCTGCCGAACCTGTTAAGGCTGCGGCGCCAACTCCTACCATTAAATATACAACGCCGCACCTTGTGTCCGAAGAGGTGGCAACCGAACCTCCAACGGTTGCTGATCTCAATAAAAATGCGGTTGGTTCAGAAACTATTAAGGGTGATGGTCCTCCTACTAATGTATTGGAGACTAAACCGGAGGGGCCGGGTGGGCCTGGCATAACAGAGGATAATGGTGTTCATACGCTTGGCGATCCTCTTGAAGTAATGCCCGAACCGCTTGGCGGGGCTGCTGCATGGGCCAAATTTTTGCAGAAGAATTTGCGTTTCCCACCTGCCGCGCAAGATGCCGGAGTATCAGGTAAAGTTTTCATGAGCTTTATTATCGAAAAAGATGGTACGCTTTCAAATATTAAGGTTGATCGCGGGGCAGGCTATGGTTTTGATGAAGAAGCCCTGAGGGTATTGAAATTAGCCAAAGCCTGGAAACCTGGCGTGCAAAATGGGCAAAATGTAAGGGTTAGGTACAGTATCCCGATAAGCTTCCAGTTAGCGACAGAAGAATAGGTAGTAATTGGTGTTATGTTTTTAATGATGTGTGTTATAATAGTTGCTGACTGTGTTCAGGCCCCGCGAAAGCGGGGCTTTTTTTATAAGTCACTCCGGGGGAAGTATTGTTAAGCTTTATTTGATCGGAATCGTCATCAGCTCTTTCATTTCTTATTATCCATCATTCCCCTTAATACTTCGTTATACAGCGACTGTGTTGAAACAATTGCCGAATATTTTGCATTCTCTGTTATCGCAATAAAAGGTTCCTCGGCAGCGAACAGCGCATTGGTTTGTTCCTGATTTCCCCAGTTTTTATCGATCTGTTTTTTTATCAATACCGGGCTGAATACTTCATCGAGATGTACAATGTTAATGTGCTTGGCTTCGCCCTTATTTTCAATAGTTTCGCCAAGCTCATGCTGTAAAAGCTGTTCGGACAGTAATTCGTTAGGCAAGCCGGTGGATGTTGAAAATGCCATCCAGCTATGGTTGAGGGCGAGTGCACCCTGCATCCAGGGCGGCGGGGGCGGCATAATATAATAACTATAGGGCGGGATCAGTTCTAATGGACCTAATAACGCCCATTGTGCAGCTGCCGCGCGGGCGGCATAAAAGCTTTTCAAATACCGTGGATCTTCTTTCAGCAATTGCTCCAGCAGGTCGCCGGGGCGGGCCCAGCCCAAATAGATCTGCTGTTTTGCTTCTATGGTTGCCGTAAACACAATTTTGTCGGGCTTTTTAAGCCGGTCGGCACCGGCCAGTAAAACTAACAGGCGGGTTTCCCACCAGGCGTGGCCGTCTTCCAGATCGATCAGGGCAACGCCCGAAGAGGTAGCTGCCCGCAATGTTTCAAGGATGTTGGAAGTGCCGCTATCTGCAACATATTGTCCCCGCACCCCGATATTGGCCGGTACGGCAAAGCCCGAATTTGATAACTGCTCTATTTTGGAAAAGTCGATCTTGAGGTCGCCGTAGCCTATGGTGCCCCCTCGTTCAATAACTACGTTGAGAATTGCAAGGACAATAGGTAATAAGCTCACTATAAAAATGCCGATCAATACGGTGTTGCCGGATGAATCGGCTGGCCAGCCTGAATATGTACGAAGCAAACCCGTAATGAGCAGCAAGGCCAATAAAACAATAACGGCGGTAATGATGCTCACCTTCGGTGTAAACGGCCAAAAACTATGCTCACTTGTTTTCATTTATTTTGCCCTTAAATGCAATACTGATTATAGTACAGGCACGGTAATGCGTGCGCAAAATCCCAACTGTTTTCTGGTAGATCAGTCAGTTTGATGATTCTATGGTTTTGATGAATTAAAATTCAATATAAAATATTGAAAAACAATACGTTGAACCACGTTTTGGTTTTGCGGTTTTTACGTAAATGTAAGGCGTTGATCGGAGTAGGGGGCAGGGCTACCTATTTTATGCGGTGTTGATATACAGTATCTCCGCCCATGCTTTTTATAATAAGGGTGTCTTTGCTTTTAAGTTTAAAGGCGAAGCTTTGTTCCCCCCAATCATATTTGATGCGGATGCTGTCGCCGGCGATCTTATATCTATAGGATACAGAATGTTCGGGATAATAAATGGAATCCTTATTTATTTCGAATATCGGGTTTTCCCCTCCGTTGATAGCCCAGATGCCTATTATATCTCTTGAAACCTCGCTACCGGGTGAAGATGTATTGGCAGTTTGCTTATTTTTTGTCCCATCAACTTTTTTGGCAACATCGTTTTTTGCTGTGATATCTCTTTTGTTGTTAGTCGGGTTGTTATTGCACGATAGCATGATCAGCAATAATGGAATAAAAAGCAACTTTTTCATTTGTGAAAGGAATGGCTGCAATTATAAATAATATTATGGGATTTTTATTTGTTATAAGGCCTTTCCTGCCGGTATATGCAGCACTGTACAGTAAAAGATATTCATTTAAACCTACCTGGTAACCTTCGGAGCAGCCTGGGCCATCTCCCTTATTGATACCCAACCATAGGGGCTATCCTTATATCTAACAAAAACAGTCATTGACCTTCCGCGGCCAACCGATGGTTTGCCGCCATTTATTGGAGTGCTCCTGAAGGCGAAGATACAGGTTTCGATGATGGTGTTGCCGTTGAAGGCCGTGCTTTCAACCTGGTTTTGGATCAATTCCATTTTGGTAGTTCGGAACATGGCTGTTAACCCTTTAGCCAATTCCGCGCGACCCGTAACCACATTATTGCCACCAAAATATTTAACAATATCAGGATGATGCAGCGCTACTAAGGCCTTCACATCACTGCGCGCAAATGCAGCAGTAAAAGCGGCTTTGGTTTTTTCAAGCGCGATTTTGTCGGCAGCAAGGTTATCGTTTTGGGGCGATGAGCAGCAACTGCTTAATATCAAAGAGATGAAAATAAAATAGCATAATGTTTTCATACCGTTTGTTAATTTTTATTACAAGGTATTGAATATTAGCTGCTAATGTTTTAGTAATTGATGATCATAACCCGGTAATTGATAAAATACAGAATTGAAAGGATGACAGGTGCTGATCGCTTTTATTGCTGATCAGACAGCGGCACAAGCCTGGCTTTCAAATCCGGGTCTTTCATGTCTTTATCCAACGGAAACATTGGCCGTTGAATCCGGTGATAGGGCAGGCGCTCTATATTCTGATCGACCCCGCCAGGTGTTATAGCCAGTAGCCAGTCGGCCCGCATAGCGTATAGTTCGGGTTCGAGGTAGCCTATTTTTACTACTACTATAGCTGCCGTACGCGGATTGAGGCCCAGTCTTGTAAAATCAATTTCTTTATGGTAAGGCTTACGTTTTTGGGTGATGATTACATGCACGCTGCCAACTTTTATCACCGCCTCAACCTCGGCATCCTTATCGCCCGATACAATGGATTCCACGGTTCCCGAAAGTTTTACAGGCGGAGCAAAACGGTTATCAACTGCCGCACCTGCAAAGCCTTCCACATGGTTGCCGACGCCGGCTGCGATAGCACTTTTGATCAGTTCGGGCGCGGGGATAGATGCATAAAGGAGCGATGGCCCGTTATCTGCCTTAAACTCTGGTCGGGCAAGGATCTGGGTCAATGTCCATGTAGCATCACCGGCACCACCCGCGGTAGGATTATCGCCCGAATCGCTGATGTAAAAAGGATGTTTAAGGCTGGCGATAGCTTTATCTAAACACTCGGTTAAAGTGCCGGTTGGGGCAACAAACTCAAATTGGTTCCGTACATCCCAAAAGCTTTGCGCCAGTTGTTCGGCAGTGCGGGTTACTTTTTCTTTTTCATCGCCGATAACCATTACTACAGCGTGGTTGCGTGGTTCATCGGCCCATGCATAGCCTATCCAAATGGCTGCATCGGTAATACCGCATTGCAACGCAGCCGGAGCCACCTGTTTATACAGGCTTTTTCCGGGTTCAATGCGGGTACTTGTTTTTTCGCCGGGCAGTAAAATAGGTACGGAGATATAAGCTTTATAAGCAGGTTTTCCTTTGCCGCTTTCAATCCTGCTGATCAGGTTTTGAACGGCACGTTGCTTGGTTTGCATAGCATCCTCATGAGGGGCCATGCGGTAACAGGTGATCAGGTCGGAGTTTTGTGCCAGTCGCCATGAAACGTTGCCGTGCAGATCCATTGAGGTGGAGATCATGGTTTTGGTGCCGACTACTTTTCTGACGCGTACAAGAAAATCTCCTTCGGGGTCATCAAGGCCAACTACACTCATGGCTCCATGAATATCAAAGTAAAGGCCATCATAGGGAAGATGCTTTTTAAGAGAATCAAGTGTTTTATTAACCAGTGATTCGTAGGCAACCCGTGTAACCGCACCACCGGGTAAGGATTTGCCAACCACGGAAGGGAACCAATTCGCTTTTTTACGAAGAGGGGAGTCGGCAGCCATAAAAGGGTACGCGCTAAAAACATCTGCTCCGTATTTGGCGTGAAAGGCTGCTTCGTCGGTAAGTGCCGGCGAAAATGTGCTCGATTCAATAGCAAGGCCCGCTATGGCGATACGGGGGAGAGGTTTGTTAGCTTTCGGTGCTTGCGCCCGGGTTAAATTTGATAGCAGGCAAATGAATAGGATTAAGCAAAATAAACGTGTTGATTTCATTAACAATGTGGTATAAGCAGGTGATGTCTGCTAAAAATAAGGAATATTTTTAGTTTACCTGTAGCTGATAATCGTTCGCTTGTACAATATTCATTTCGCTGCATCAACTTTATTTTCCTATTATTACCACGCAATTATATTAACCTACACCTCTTATGAAAAAAATCCTCCTGCTTATGCTTGGCCTGATGCCTTTGGTATTAATGGCCCAAAACAACTTTACCGTAAACGGAAATGTTAAAAAATTGAAAAACGGCGATAAGATTTTTCTTTTTTACCAGCTGGATGATCAGCAAAAGTCCGACTCGGTCACTGTACAAAATAGCAACTTTAGTTTTGCCGGTAATGTGCCTCACGGTGTGCAGGCAACTATCTGTCTTAACAAGAATCCTTTGGTAAACAGGACGGCTCCCGGTGAAAAGCTCGACTTTTTACATTTTTATATAGAGCCGGGCAAAATATCGCTTAAGGCTGCCGATTCGCTTAAGAATATAACGGTTAGTGGTTCGCAGATAAATGATGATGCCGCCGTATTTAGAGCGCAGCGCCAACCCACAGAAGATAAATTTACAGCATTGAATAAAGAGTTTGCTTCAACCCCCGATTCATTAAAGACTGATGCTTTTATTAATAAAATGAGAAGCCGTGAATCGCAATATATGGGCGAGTTAAGAGTATCCGGTTTGGAGTTTGCCAAAACTCATCCTAAATCATATATCAGTTTGCTTACCCTGCAGCAGGCCGCTGCCGATACCCTGATTAGCGAAGATGCCGCAAAAGCCTACAGTAATTTGAGTCCGCAATTAAAAAATACACCATTGGGTAAAACTATCCCGTTGTTACTGGCATCGTCTACAAATACAAGAATTGGCAGCCAGGCGATTGATTTTGCGCAAGAGACCCCGGAAGGCAAAACTATAAAGCTGTCTGATTTTAAAGGTAAGTATGTGCTTGTAGATTTTTGGGCAAGCTGGTGCGGGCCGTGCCGCGAAGAAAATCCCAATGTACTTGCTGCTTACAATAAATATAAAGGCAAAGGTTTCACCATATTAGGGATATCGCTTGATAATCCGGGGAAAAAAGACGCATGGGTAAAAGCCATTGCCGATGATAAACTAACGTGGATACAAGTATCTGACCTTAAGGGCTGGAACAACGTTGTAGCCCTGCAATATGGCGTACGCAGCATCCCGTCTAATTTCCTGATTGATCCTGCTGGAAAGATCATAGCTAAAGGTTTGAGAGCCGAAGGACTGAATAGCAAATTGGCTGAGCTACTTGATGGCGGAGGGAAGTAAGCAAAAAAGTTTAATGCATATAATAACAGGTTTTGACCTTGCGGCGCTTGCGTTGTTCTGATAGAAACTGATCCTTTGCTAAACTTCAACGAATGAATGCATCCGGCTAATTCTTTAAAAACTATTCCGCCGCTATTTTTTTATCATATTCAGCTTGCAGTTCATCAATTTGATCGTAATAATTCTTCTTATCAGCAAAAACTGAAGGATCATAAGGGCTGCCTGGTTTGTGTTTGCTGAGCAGGTCAAATTGGGTGCCATGGGAGGCCAGCCAGATATCAAATGTTAAGTTCTTCATTGCTTTTAACGTATAAGCATAGTCTTTAACAATGTTAGTATAAGAGGGTATGTTTGAGAACTTTTTATCGGTAACGATGGTAGGCATATTGGCGATCAAGACCCTGTAGCTTCGTTCGTTGTCTTTTACATCAAACAAATAGCTGCAGGAGCCTTTTGTATGGCCCGGGTGGTGAAGTATGGTTAGCTGCATATTCCCCAACTTAATGATATCGCCATTGTGTAAAATACGGTCTACTTTTACAGGTGTGAATGTGCGCACATCTCCTTTAAGGTCGTAATCAGAAAGTCCGCCGTCGGCTACTACCGCTGCATCACCCTCGTCAACCAGCATTTTGGCTTTAGTTATCTTCTTTATCGCCGCCATAGCGCCCATGTGATCAAAGTGAGCCTGGGTTGTTAAAAGAATTTTCGTGTCCGAAATCCTGAAACCCAGCGTCTTGATATTGGCTATGATTTGTGGTTCGGAGGATGCAAGCCCTGTATTGATCAGGATATTGCCACCGGACGTTACGATGAGATAACAGGCCAGATCGGCAGTGCCTACATAATAAAGATTGCCCGCGATTCGAAAAGGTGGAAATGGCCGTGTCCATTCCGGATGCTTTTCTGCCGATGGTTCCAGCACCTTTTGCGCCTGAACAATTAAAATATTACAGATAAAAAATATCAGGAAAAGTGCTCGTTTCATTTTATTGATCTTTTAAAGGACAAAGAAATCATTTTATTTTCTCAGGGGCTGTTTAAAAACAATAGTTTTTGAATGTAGAGGCGCATAATTGCGTCTCACGCTTGCAATTTACGGCAGCCGAGACCTCTTTGAAATCGGTTTGTCTTTCGGGAGACGCAATTATGCGTCTCTACAAAAACATTTTCTTTCATTTTTAAACAGCTTCTCAGAGGCGATCTGAAAAATAATATTCCTCCTCGTCGGGATGTGCACGATGTGTGCACCGGATGATGATAAAAATGCAACAAACTCGAAAGTATTTGCAACATACACGTAAGTGTTTTTTTAACGGGGAATGTTTTTTTGTAAAGTAATTGCACCGGTGTTATAACCTGGAACGATCATGTTTGGTGCAGTTAAATTGTTACCAATTCTAAACCTGATATCTATTAATTACCTATGAAAAAAACTTATCAACCCGGAATTTTCCGCATTAAACCGAATGTGTTAAAAATCAGTCAACTCATTATTGCTGTTGTTGGTCTGTTGTTTTTTGCTGCCTGCAAAAAGGACTCGCCATCTGTAACTAAAACAACCACAAGTACGGACACAACCCATACGGGAACAGGCACCGGTACAGGAACGGGCACTGGCACCGGAACAGGCACGGGTACCGGGACAGGAACCGTGATCGATACCCTCACTCCCAGTAAAGTTGCTGTTGCCGCTTTAGATGATGAGGTGAATACCTTTATGACTACGTATGATGTTCCTGCGGTATCCGTTGCCATTACCAAAGGCGAAAAGCTGGTTTATTTGAAAGCTTATGGCGTAAGCGATAAATCTAAAGGTACTAAAGCCGTTATCAGCGACCGCTACCGTTTGGCCAGCTGTTCAAAACAGTTTACTTCTGTTGCCATTATGAAACTGCTTGAGCAGGGTAAAATCAAGCTGTCTGACAAAGTATTTGGCGATGGCGCTATTTTAGGTAAAACCTATGGTACTAAAACATACGGTTTACATATCACCGATATTACGGTTGATGAACTGCTTCACCATACTTCCGGGGGCTGGGGCAACTCGGTAGACGACCCAATGTTCAGTAACCCCACAATGACTACTGCACAACTCATCACCTGGACTTTAGATAACCGCCCGCTTGATCATGTACCGGGCACCAATTACGACTACTCCAATTTTGGCTACTGCATATTAGGGCGCATGATAGAAAAAATTACCGGGCAGACCTATGCAGATGCCGTGAATGCATTAGTATTAAAGCCGATCGGGATCACCGATATGACCATTGGCGGTAACACACTGGCCGAGAAGCAGACAAAAGAGGTTACCTATTATGGCCAGTCGGGCGAAGATCCATATGCTTATAATATTACGCGGATGGACGCGCACGGAGGCTGGGTGGCAACCGCTGCCGACCTAGCCAGGTTCCTGGTTTATATAGATAAATTTCCGGTACGGCCAGATATACTTACATCTGCTACGTTAACCACCATGTATACAGGTTCAACAGCCAATGCAGCCTATGGATGCGGCTGGGCCATTGCCGGTAATAACTATTTTCACCAGGGAAGCCTGCCCGGCACAGCCACAGAGCAGGCCCGTTTGGATAACGGGTTTAATTTTGTGATCCTCGCCAATACGCGCAGTTTCAAAGCCAATTTTGATGCTAACCTGGATCAGATCTTCTGGAAAGCATTCGCAAAAAATCCTACCTGGGCTACGGAGGATTTGTTTCTTAAATAGTTGAAGGAAGACGGGATTGCATACCAGTGCCAGATTTGTATTACATAACATTAGGTTGGGCTGGCCTGTCACCCTGAGCTTGTCGAAGGGTCGCGCGTAAAGGCCTGCCCACCATACTTCGACAGGCTCAGCATGACACCCATTTTTTATTTATGCCATCGGTAAGTACGAGGCAATGACGACTTTTTTAAACGGCTTCCAAACGAGTTTTATATGAAAATCAATAATTACAAATTCATAGTGATTAGCCTATGCTGGCTGTTTGGCTTTAAGGCCTACAGTCAGCAAATAGACACCGCAAAAGAAAACGGGGCAATAAAGCAGCTCATCAAAAACTATGAAGATGCCTGGAACCGGCATGACCCTAAAGGCCTGGCCGATAATTATACCCTGGATGCCACCTGGGTAAACTGGTTTGGCGCATACTACAAGGGGAGGGATGATATCCAGTTTCATTACCGGCAGGTACATACTACTTACTTTAAATCTACACATTATTATACCCGCGCGGTTGAAGATATTAGCTATCCGTATCCCAATCTCGCTATTTCGCATGTACGAACAGGCTTAGATGGCGATGAACGGTATCCAGGCGAAACGTTTGAGTTTAGGAGGATGATTGTACTGGTGAAACGGGATGGCATTTGGAAAATTCTTGCCGGGCAAAATGCTAAGTTGGAGAAGGGAGTGAAGTAGGAATAGTAAGTCAAATCTTCCTTATATCTCAACTTTGTTCTACCATTAAATACTTATGCTACCGCAGGCGCGGACATGTGCACCGGCAGCAAAAGGTCACTTCGCCGCTGTTAATTAAAATTTCAAAACAAATAGACGCTTATGGTCATTTTTTTTGAAGTAGTAAATAATATGGCGACGAGCATTCAGTGAATCATATACAATTGTATCACTATTGATTTTCATTGATTTTTTACCAATAATCTGGCACTCTAATTTTGGTTTCAGATCATGCGCTTCTAAAAAATCCTTGAGCTTTGAAAATTCATCTCTTTTAAATTCAAGCCAACCTTCCGATTTCAAAAAACTTACAGCGCTAAGTGATCCATCTTCGTCGAAGTTTTCGGAAGTTTTAATTGAATAATTGTGTTTTTTGTAATGGATTATCCTATCCGCGGAAGGCAGTGGAAAATGTTTTTCTATTTCAATAGCCGATACCCGCTCATTTACCTTAATTTTCTGCTGAGTACCTGGCAGTATAATTGTTAGTAATAATATCAATTGCTTTTTCATGCTGCTATTTACCGGAGTTGCGTGCTGCTTTTGCCTTTTATGCTAAGTCAACAACGATTGTCAACATATACCTTGTTCGAACATAAGTTTACACAATTGTAAACAAACATGAAAAGTTAATTGAAAATTATAGAAGAGCCCATTCGCTGGTGCAGGTGTGCGCAAGCAAAATGGCAACTTATTTCTGCTTCAGTTTTGAAAAGAAATCGGTAATAGTGCCGATAACCGCGCACGGTGAATTGGCCGGACAGTTAGTGACTACCGGAACGTAAAAAATCCTCCTGTTGCCAGGTTGCCCGTCGGGGCTTATCTCTACAACGTAGGTTTCTTCACTTATGCCGCCGCAATTGCACTCCCGCTTGTTGATGTTTTCGAAATTTTTTGCGGTCAGCTTGCTCATGAAGTTGCTCATAGCGGCATCAGCTATGTATTTACCTTTTTCGGCCGATAAGGGTTTGCCTATTTGAACATGCGGTACTTTTTTAAAGTAATAACATTTAGCCGCTAAAAGTGCTATGGCTTTAACTTTATGGTCTTTTTTGTGATGTGGATTATACCGGTAGATGACGACTTGTTTTGAGTTTATGTTTGATGAAGATTGACTGCCGGTTTGGGCAAAAGAACTCCCTGTGCTTATGATAAGCAACGTTGTCGATACGAGTTTTATGTATATTGACATTGGTTTAACTTGTATTTGCGGGTGTACGCTTGCCGCATGTGCATTATACTAATAATTCTTAATCAACATATCTGCGCGACCTGCATCGGAAAGGGGGAGGCAGTCGTAGGGCATGTTCAATTTGATAATTGGTTTGAATAAAATTAGGGATTTGTTGGGGGAATGACAATTGTTAGATGTATTTATGATATTGAAGGGGAATTGGAGATAGGACACACGCGGCAGTGGGGAAAATGAATAAGATTGCATAAGGCCGATATTTTGGTTAAATTGCATAAAGTCAATTGGAATATGTCAAAAGCTTTCTTATCTCATTCTAGCACCCAAAAACCATTAGTTGAAAATATTTATAAAAGATTAGGAAAAGACAATTGTATTATAGATAAATACAATTTCGAACCAGGAACTCCAACATTAAATTCTATTATTAATGGTATCGAGAAAACAGATTTGTTCGTGATTTTCTTATCAAATGACGCTTTGAACTCTGAATGGGTTAAATATGAAATTGAATATGCAAAAAATCTTAAGAGTTTAGAATTGTCTAACAGGGTGTTGATATTTTTAGTAGACTTAACTATTGATCATAGAGATGAGCGTATTCCTGATTGGCTTACTGAAAAATACAACTTAAAACATATTACAGACCCTATTCTACTTTATAAAAAAATTGACTCTAAGCTTAGAGATATATCGATAGAAAACCATCCTTACGTAAAGAAAAAAGAAGAAATCTTTATAGGGAGAAACGGGTTAATGGAAGAATTTGAACAGAAATACTACAATCTGGAAAATATCAAGCCTTCTGCGATAATCGCATCTGGTTTTGAGGAGGTTGGAAGAAGAAAATTTGTCAAACATGCTTTAGACAAAGTTGAGAAACTAAATAAATATCACAATCCTATTAGTTTTTTGCTCGACTCTCGAGATAGCATTGAAGATTTCATACTTAGAATTGAAGATTTAAACTCGATTCATCCTGATGAAACTCTAAAAAAAATCAACAATTTAGAACTTTCCGAAAAGATCGAATTTGCAATTTCATTAGTCTCAAAGTTTCAAGAAAACAATGAGATCTTATTTATAATAGACAAAGGATGTATTGTCCAACCAAATAAAAAAATAGCAGATTGGTTTCTTGAAATAATACTTGATGAGAGATTTTACAACAATACGATTATTTGTTTAATTTCAACTTTTAGGCCAAACACAAGTCTTATTCGAAACTATCTTAATTTAATTTCATTTCATGTCAATGAATTAACTCCTATAGATAGGCAAATCTTATTTTTAAAATATTGTGAATTATTTGAATTACAACCTGGCAAAGCCGAAACGGAGAAAATATTGGGAGCTTTAAATGGCATGCCGGGACAAGTATTTCATTGTGTCAGAATGATAAGTGATGAAGGATTAATAAATACAATCAATAAACTAGATGAAATAAAAAAGCATAACGACATAAAAGTTTTCCAAATCATTTCGGCAATCAAAGATGAAGGGGAACTTTTCTATAATTTATTAGTTTTCATCGCACGATTTGAATTTGTCAGTTACGATTTTTTGTTTAAGGTATTTTCAAGAGATAATCTCGTTGAAAACGCTTTAGATAAATTGTTTATATACGGTGTTTTTGATAGGATAGGCATTAACAAAGAATATATTCAACCACATCATGCGATTAGTGAGTATGTTAAGAGAGCAAAATTTCAAATCGATTTAGAAACTCGTCGTAAATTAAAAGAACAAATAAATTTATTATTAAATGACG
>NZ_DASVOB010000200.1:0-6880 GCF_036383575.1 Mucilaginibacter sp. | reverse complement strand
ATTGGTACTAAATTTTTTCTCGGTAAAAGCCTGTTAACCAAATTTATACTATTTGGGTTAAATAACTAATCATTCACAACCATTTAAAAGTTTAAAATTATGAAAAATCACGACAAAGCTTCTTTACCAAAGATTCAAATTAAACAGGTACAGGTTTTAAACCGCGTGCTTACTGCTAATGGCTCAATTAGAAATGGCGCAGGTGGTTTTTATGAGTTAGCGGGCACTACTACTACCGAAACTATGAAAACTACAAGCAGTACAGGTTTTTAGCTGTTGTTGGTGCGGCGGTTAGTGGCCGTTTTATCCACCATTAGGTCAAGTAATAGTTTGAGGAATGACTCATTTGTAAATAATGCAGTTATCATCGAAGGGCAACTATAATGAAAACAGCAAAGCTTTCCGGGCAATATAAATTTTCATCAAGCCTGATGCTCAGGTTTCCTGCATTTGACTGCGCGGAAGCGATTGATAAAGAAACCATCCGGGCATTCATTGAGGATGAGCTATTTATGCAGGCGCTTTGGCTTACCTCGAAAGATTTGTATGAAGCGGCTTTGCATCTGGATAAAATTAGTGATGTAAAAAAGCGGGAAAGGCTTGAAATAACCCTTGCTAAATTTATTAACAGGAGCGCAACCGGCACCAATCCATTAGGGTTATTTGCAGGTTGCGCTCCTGTTACCTGGGGGGATGCCACCAATTTACAGCTCGGCAGCGATTATCAGCATGTAAGGCTTAATGTTACCGCAGGGGTTAATATAAACCGCCAATTTTTAAATGATAAGGGAACGCGTACATTGTTGAGTTATAGTGTAAATAAAACATTGTATACTTTAAATGGGGCCTATCGTAAAATTGAGCACCAAACTTTAAACAGTGGTAAGTATAAAGCGTCATCGGTAAAGGCATCTCATGATGTGCAGGCTGTGGTTAGCTTTTGTGAAAACATCAGACCATACAATTCAATACATTCATTTATAACGCAAACGCTTGGAAAAACCGAGCGCGACGCTACAGCTTTCTTAAGCCAGCTTATTGAAAGCCAGGTTTTGTGGAGCGAGCTTGAGCCCAATATTGATGGGGAAGAATACCTTGATCATGTCATTGGCATTTTTACGCGGTTAGCTGATCAAAGCGAAAAAGTACAAAACCATTTATCAAAACTGAATACCATTAAGCAGGTGCTGATCGGTGCCGATAGTGTAATTACAAAAAATAATAAGGTAGCTATGATTTTGAAAGATTTGTTAGGTGACGCCTCACAGGGAACACTGTTGCAGGTTGATTATTTTAGGCAGGGGGCTTCAGCTACGCTTGATAAGGCTTATGCTGATAAATTGCTTGATGCCATTGATATGCTTAACCGGATTACACCCAGGCGGCAAAGTAAAAATCTGGAAACGTTTATTAAACGCTTCAGTGACCGATATCATGAGCAGGAAATTCCGCTAACGGATGTGCTTGATCCTGAAAAAGGCATCGGCTATGCAACAAAGCGCTTTGCAGAATCATCAAATCATATAAGCGATGGCGAAGACCTGCCATATACCGGTGCCGTGAAGTGGCTTATAGGGCAAATTGTTAATAATCCCGGGCAGGAAATTATTCATTTGCAAGACTCGCAATTTGACAATATCAAGGCTAATGAAGATGAATTGCCTCCAAGTTTTTCGGTAATGTTCCGTATTTCGGGTGATGATGAACCCTTGCTTTATCTTGAACATTGCGGCTGGCCGGCAGGTACTGCGATGCTCGGTCGTTTGGCCAGATCTGATAGGAATTTTGGTCAGATCCTTGACGAAATAGCTGAAACTGAAGCCCGGCTCTATGAGCCGGCAATAGTTGCCGAAATTGTACACACGCCCAATGATTGTTTGGGGAATTTTGGTTCGGCACCATACCGTAACCACCAGTTGCAAACTCAGGTAAGCGCCGACGGACAGGAGGTTAATTTATCGGATCTGCTTGTATCCATTAAAGGAAATAATGTTGTGTTGCGTTCGGCCAAATTGGGTAAAAGGATTATTCCCCGTTTAAATACAGCATATAATTACGGAATGACGGCCTTGCCTGTATATCAGTTCCTGGCCGATTTGCAATGCCAGGATTCAAAATATGAACTTGGTTTTAATCTTGATATATTGCCTAAGCTTGGTGTAACCAAAACGCCAAGGATTGTTTACGGAGGCGTAATATTAGCCTTGAAAACCTGGCATATAACCAACGCCGATTTACAGCAGTTGTTAAAAGAAATAGCGGTTGATTACTACGGAGCGTGGGCCAAATTTATTAAATACTGGAACCTGCCTGAAGCTTTTGTTTTTACCGATACCGACAATGAATTGGTTGTGCATACCAATAGCAGGCTTGAGGTTGCTGCCTGGCTTTCATCATGCAAAAAAAAGAATGAAATTATTTTACAGGAATACATTGGCGAACGCAATAATATCATGCTTAAAAAGAAGGATGAAAAGCTTATTGGTAACCAGTTTGTTGCTGTTTTAAAACGCGGCGAAAAAATAACCGGCAAATATGCAGGCATGACACCTTTGAGTACAAATGCGGCTAAACGCCAGTTTTTCCCGGGTGATGAATGGTTATATGTGAAATTATATTGCGGTATTAAAACCGCGGATCAGATAATTGGCAATGAACTTATTCAGCTTAGCAAGAAGCTTTACCATGATGATCTGATAGATCAATGGTTTTATATACGATATGCCGACCCTGAACCTCATATCCGTTTCAGGGTTCACCTGGCTTCAGTGTTTGCGTTAGGCAGGGTAATTCAAAGCATAAACAGTTCATTTGCGGCCCTGATCAAATCAAAACAGATCTGGAAGGTTCAGTTTGATACTTATGAGCGTGAACTGGAACGCTATGGCGAAGCATCGATTGAACTTGTTGAGCAGTTGTTTTTCAATGACAGTCTTGCCATAGCCAGTCTTATATCGAGAGCTGATATGACCGAAAACTTCGAAGAGGTGAGGTGGCTTTGGGGGCTGTTGTCAATTGACAGGCTTTTGAATGATTTTGATTTTCAGTTGCTGCAAAAGATCGAGTTGATGGAGTTGCATGTTGCATCATCGTACCCTGAAGCTAACTACGATAACCTGCTTTCAAAGCAACTGACTTTTAAATACCGGCACTACCGGAACAAAATTGAAGGGCTCTTTGCCGAAGGTGCCGCGGTTATTGGCGATGATCTGCTCCGGTACCGGAGTTTAAACAACCGGCCAGCAACCTCGCTGCTTTCTGAGCTGATCTCATCCGGAACGGTTCCGCAGGACTTGAACTTGCTTGTGATCAGCCTTATTCAGATGAGCATGAACCGCCTGTTTAAAACCAGGCAACGGGTTTATGAACTTGGTGTATACGACTTTCTGCTGCTTTATTATAAGTCGGTTTTACAAGATAAAGAAACAGGCTATGGCAGTAAATATGCCGCGGGGGATTACCACTCGGGCAGGCCATACCTGCACTAACTAAAATAAAGGGCTAAATGCCCTTAAATGATACTTTAACCTTCCCTACACAAATCGCATTAAGTCTTCTATTAACCTGGAAGACTTTTTGTTTTATTTAAGTGTTCGATCATTGTTTTCTTAATAAAAGTTTAACAGGCGTTCCTGCATCTCACCAGTATTATAAATGTATTTTTGACCCTGCTTTTGCTTGCAAGGCAACTTTTACATTATGGAAAGAAGATCAGCATTAAAAAATATAGGCGGCCTGCTCCTGGCGCCTTCGTTAGCGCTTGGTAAAACAACAACAACTGCAAAGCCGGCATTACGGATAGCCCATATTACCGATGTGCACCTGAAGGATAAGTTTGATGCTCCGGCCAGGTTCACCAGGTGCCTTCATCATCTGCAACAGCAAACGCCAAAGGTTGATATGGTGTTAAATGGCGGTGATATTGTTTTTGATATGAACAAGGAGAACATCGGCACCATTAATGATCAATGGAAGCTGGTGCAAAATATCATGAAGAATGAATGCAGCCTGCCCGTTCACTACTGTTTAGGCAATCATGATATCTGGTGGTATGAAGACGATAAAGGGCAAGCCATCTACGGGAAAAAATACGCCCTCGACAAGTTGCAGCTCGTAAAACCTTACTACAGCATGGTAAAAAACGGCTGGAAGATCATTGTGCTTGATAGTGTTCATTTGGATATTGATAATACCTGGTACATAGGTAAGTTGGGCGATGAACAGCTTAACTGGCTCAGTGACGAGTTGAAAGCTACCGATGCAAATATGCCGGTGATGGTAATGTCGCACATACCAATATTAACAGCCCTGCTGATGATTGAAGATGATATTGTAAACAAGTGGACAATGCTTGGCGGCGATATGCATACCGATACCGCTAAGATCATAAACCTGTTTTACCAGCACCCTAACGTAAAGCTATGCCTGAGCGGGCACCTGCACATGCGCGATAAGGTGGTTTATAACAATGTTACCTACCTGTGCAACGGCGCAGTTTCCGGCGCATGGTGGGAAGGTAACCGCCGCGAAACGGCTCCTGGCTACGGTTTGATCGATTTGTATGCCGATGGTACTTTCGACGAGAAATACGTGAATTATTAAAACATAAAAAAGGGGCAAGCTAAATTAAATAGCCTGCCCCATGCATATATATGTTGGTTGTTTAGAGCTGGAGAATGCTTTTAAACTTATCGGCATAGTCATTAAGCTGGGCAAGTAATTGGCCGCTTAGTTCTTTTTGATTGCTGTTATGCGTAATGGCAACCATGTTATTAAGCAGCGTCATGCTGATCTGCACATCACGCGGGCTTAACCGGCCTGTATCCTTTTGCAATTGATGGTAGTTATAATCAAGCTTATCGGTTAAGTAGCCGTTAACGCTTTTGATAAGCTTATTTCCCAATTTGGCGTAGTCCAGCTTGTAAGAGGTATCGGCCATAGTGATTTTACCCTGCGCGGTCATAAAGTTAGGGTTGATGTCGGGCATTACATCTTCATATTTATGCAGCGTGTTAAGTGCAAGGTCGCGGTGCCCATCTTTCAATAACCCTGCAGAAAGATCGGAAAAAACAGATACCATTTGAGGGAAAAACATGGTAGTTGATTGCTGGTCAAGATATTTGGCTGTTTTAAAGTTCCCGAATTTAAATTTATCCATCACATTGCTGTACATCACCAGGCTGTTGGTTTTTGAAAGCTGATCGCTTATAGACGAATCTGTTTTGAAAGGCAGCAGGCGGTAAGCAAACCCCTCCTGGTACAAATATGGCTGTAAGCCAACCATACTTGTTTGGCCAATAGACGTAGTGAAACAAATTGGCCGTTTCCAGTCATTATGGGCGAGGATATCTATTAATGCAAGGTTTTCTTTGGTAATATAATTAGGCGGAAATTTCCATTTCATGGTATCCGTTAGCAAGCCTTTTTGTTCGGGTGTGATAACCTTGTTCTTCATTACATCATCGGCATTGACTGCCAGCTTGAAGTTTTTGGTAGGCAGATAGTTTTCTGTAGTGCCGTTGGTATATTCAACATGGGTACGTTTATCATCTGAAGTAATGAAATCAAATATGTCTTTCACATCGGTGTAGCCCGGTATTTTGGCATCATTATACCTGATCACATCTCGGGTGCCCAGTTTGTATTTGTCGAAGTTCATGGTGATGGGCAAAGCATCGGCCTGGTTTATTTTGCGCTGCATTTGCCTTACCGACCAATCGGCACTTAACAGGCTCAGGTTTACGATACGTACATCGGGGCGGATGTTTTCCACTTCCTGGTCGTACCATAAGGAGTAAGTATCATTATCGCCCAAATCAAACAAAATAGCATTTTTAGGGCAGGACATCAGGTAATTATAGGCCATGTCATGTGCCGCCATTTTGGTTGAACGGTCGTGGTTTTTCCACTCTTTACTGGCCAGCAAAACAGGGCCAACAATAGTGCAAATAACAAAGGCCCCAATTGTTGCAAACCGCGGATTGATCTTTTTAGGTATCAGATCGATCAATGCTATCAACCCTAAACCAATCCAGATGGCAAAAGCATAAAACGAACCGACGTACGAGTAATCACGCTCACGCGGTTGTATTGATGGCTGGTTAACATACAGCACAATGGCCAGCCCGGTAAAAAAGAACAGCAAAGTGATTACGAGTGCATCTTTCTTTCTTTTCTTGAAATGATAAAGCATCCCTAATAAGCCAACTACTAAAGGCAGGGCATAAAGCGGGGTATAGGTAACATTATTCAATATGGATTTCGGCGTATTGGAGGTATTGTTGAATAAACCGGATGTCCAGTTGCCGCCGATGCCGTTCATGTTGGTTTGGCCTTCCATATCGTCATCATTGTAGCGGCCAACAAAGTTCCACATAAAATAGCGCCAGTACATCTGGTACATTTGCCAGCTGAACATCCACCTTAAATTATCTGAAAAGGTAGGAGTAGCATTGTCGCTTAACTGGAGCCAGTCGCGGTAAAACTGAGCGTCCTGGGCATAGGTAGTATTCTCTTCTGTCGACCACATACGGGGCAGGATGCTGGTATGGTCATAAACATAATTGGGCTTGTTATAGGCTATCTCATATTGTTTTTTGCCTTTGCGGTAAAGCGGCGTGCCATCGGTAACGTCGGTTATTTTGGCATCAAATAAAGGGCCTTTAAGCAAAGGTGTTTCACCGTACTGGGTACGGTTAAGGTATTCATACATCGTAAATGCATCGCTGGGGTGCGAGTTATTGAGATTGGTTCCTGCTGATGCCCGGATCGGGATATAAACAAATGAGCTGTAACCAAAGTAGATGAACACGATACAAAGGAGGCTCACATTTAAAAAATGCTTTTGTTTACGGATGCTGTACCAGATGCCGGCTACAAG
>NZ_DASVOB010000199.1:0-13260 GCF_036383575.1 Mucilaginibacter sp. | reverse complement strand
AATATCATCAATCCCGAACAGGTAACCGCAACAGCCAGTTCACCAGTTTGTCCCGGCGAAAACATCTATCTTACCGCATCTACAGGCGATAGCTATAGCTGGACGGGGCCCAATGGTTTTACATCAGCCCAACAAAATCCTGTGATCAGCAATGCGACAGCAGCTATGGCCGGTCAATATCACGTTACAGTTTTTAAAAACGGATGTTCAAGCATCGCGCCGGCGGTTACGGTAAGCGTCAATGCTCCGATAGTTGCCAGTGCAGGAGAAAACCGCACAGTTTGCAAAGGCGACAAGATCCAACTTCATGCAACAGGGGGAACATCGTACAAATGGTTCCCGGCAACTGGCCTGTCGAACCCAAACATTGCCAGCCCGATGGCATCCCCCGATGAAACTACCACTTATACTGTTGAAGTGACCAATAACGCCTGCAAAGCTAAAAGCGCTGTAACGCTAACGGTAAACCAGGCCCCGGGGGCATATGCCACCGCCACACGTGAAGTTATTAAAGGTGAAAGGATCCAGCTTCATGGAAAGGTAAGCGGAGAAAACGTTTCCTATTACTGGACGCCCAATGAAAATATCAGCAATACCACATCCTTAGAGCCCTTTGTATTTCCAACCAGCAATATCACTTACATTTTACATGTACTGGAGCCTGGCTCCTGCAACCTGGAGTCGAAAGCAGCTGTTGAGGTGAAGGTTGTTGATAAATTCACTATCCCCAACACCTTCACCCCAAATGGCGACGGCGTAAACGATACCTGGCAAATAGACGCTCTCGGAGCTTACGACAATGCCACTACACAGGTTTTTAACCGCTACGGAACAATAGTTTACAGCGCTAAAGGCTATACGAAGGCATGGGATGGGACATACAATGGAAACAGATTGCCCCCGGGAACATACTATTACAAGATCGATCTAAAAAACGGCACTATTTACTCGGGATGGGTACAGATTATAGCCTGATCATTCCCTATCTGTTAAATCTAAAACATGTCATTGCGAGCGCAGCGTGGCAATCGCACGGAAGCCGATCCGCCCCGTATAACATGCGATTGCTTCGTCGTTCCTCCTCGCAATGACGTGATTTTAGAATAGCTTCAAATTATCATTCAATACTTAAAGCTTTCGATATCATGTTACTATTGCAACAAAGCTTTAATCTTATTAAAGATCTCCGTATTACTATAAACCCCTCTAAAATCCAGCGAATGCGGCCCATAACTAAATACCGGAACCGGGGTACCGGTATGATCATTGGTACTGAAATCGCCCCATACGTAACCGTTGTTAATGCTGCCATCAAGTAGGGTTAAGCCGCCGGTTTCGTGATCGGCAGTTACAATTACCAGGGTTTCGCCATCTTCATCGGCAAATTTCAAGGCATCGCCAACTACACGGTCAAAGTCGCTATTTTCGGTAATTACCTGCTTCAGGTTATTGGCATGTCCACCATGATCAATCTGCGAACCTTCAATCATCATAAAGAAACCTTTTGGCGCGTTCTTAAATGTTTGGGTTACTTTATTGAACGCCAGGGGCAGGTAGTTGCCCCTACCCTCCATTTTTGGGCGAGTTACACTATCATCCATCAGGGCCAGAATTTTTGGCGACGAACTATTTAAAAAGTCATCAAAGTTGCGGATAACGGCATATCCCCTTTTTTTCATTTTATCAACCGGGCTTTCGCCATTTACCGGCCAGATGAAATCTTTATACGAAGAACCAAGGAAAATATCAATTGGCGATGAAGTAATTTGATTAGCAATAGCTATAGAATGGCTCCGCTCTGAATCATGTGCGTAAAAAGCTGCCGGGGTTGCGTCCGTTAATTCGCAAACAGCGATATCGGCTACTTTTTTACCTGCTTCAGCACTGTAATCGGCCAATGATTTCAAAGGTTTACCTGCTGGGTCAACACCTATAGCCCTGTCGTTAGTTTTCTGGCCGGATGCAAAGGCGGTTGCTCCTGCTGCCGAATCGGTGATATAAGCATCAGCAGAGTTAGTTACCGAAAAGCCGATATTCAGCATCTGGAAAATATTCAACTGGCCGCGATTGGCGGTGTAGGTTGAATAGATCTGCGACAAACCCATACCATCACCAATACACAAAATGATATTTTTAACTTTCTTAATCGTACCATCCGATTTATAGCTTGGCTTATAAATAGCATAAGGCTGCGGCGCGGTGTATTCGCTTTTAGGCTTCTTATCCAGGAAATCGCCAAGCTCTTCTATCTTATCGGTACCAATCACATCCACCCCTAAACGGATCAGCGCAAGCCAGCTGCTTTTAGTATCGGGAGTTTCCCAAAAACGGATCTTTTTACCCGCGTTATGTACACTGTCAATCCCGCCTTTTATCCTGGCAATCTCTTCATTATTCAATACACCTTTACCGTTCCAGTGCATGTATTTACCAAAAGGGAAGCTTACTAAGCCGATTTTTTTCCATTGCTCGGGAGTAAAGCCGTCCATATGATCAACATCAAACGAGATCCAGGCAGGGTAATTAGTCATTTCGGCAGCGGGAGGCACGGCACCGGTCATCACTATCGATAACCTGCCCGGGTGACCTTCGTAAGCGAAGTACTGCTCCAATGGCTTAAGCTCTTTAATTACCAGCGGTAATACTGCTTTATGATCTTCCTTAATTTCGATAAGCAGCCTTAAATGACGTTGCGGGTCGCGTTTAAATTTTTCAATTAAGGGATCGATGTACAAAGCTTTTAATGACCGTTTGGCATCTATTTCCTTTTTATCGTGCGCCACCATCAGCTGCCCGTTAACGGCATAACAGTCGGCCTCGATAGAACCGAAGCCTTTTTCATAGGCCCGGTAAAAAGGGATATTGTTTTTGTAATCGTTGTGGGAATGCGCGTCGGCCACGGTATAGGTTTTAACCTGGGCATTAGCCGTAAGACCAGCGCTTGCCAGCAGCGCTGCCAGCGTAATTAGGGTAGTACTTTTTTTCATTTGGTATAGATATAGCAAAACCGGGCTATGCCCGGTTTTTTAAGTTTCAATATTTCAATTTACCAGCCGGCATTCTGTTTCAGCTGCCCCTGACTTATCTGGATATCCTTTGGCGGGATAGGCCAAACGTTATCCCTTGCCGGGTCAAAGTTACGAGCTTTCCACACAACCGAGCCATCCGAACCGTGTAACGGTTTTGCGTAAATTGCCTGCGCGTCGCCCCAACGTACCAGGTCGAAGTTACGATCACTCCACTCGCCAGCCAATTCAACACGACGTTCATGTTTCAGGTTAACCATGGTGGCATTGGTGATTGGCTTTAAACCTGCACGTACACGCACTAAATTAAGTGCAGCATCGCCGTTTTTACCCTGCATGATCTGGGCTTCGGCTTTGATCAGCAAGATCTCGGCGTAACGTAATAACGGTACGTTTAAATCTGTTGATGGCTCATCGCCGTTAGGGCTTACGTGGATACCATCTACATAGCTAAACGGCTCCATATATTTATTGAACTGGTAACCTGTTAAGCTATTGCTTTTACCACCGATAGGATAAGTATAAGTTTGCCCAAAATACTGGAAGCTATCACCTTTTTGAAGAATAGTGGCAGCAAGCCTTTTGTCTCCGGTCTCAAATTCATCAACCAGCTCTTTTGTAGGCTGATAATAACCAAAACCATTATACAAGCCCCAGCCTTTATTCTCCAGCATAGCACCTGGCAATATACTCTGACCATTCAGGCTACTGGCTACCGACCAGATATATTCTGAGCTATAATTATTAGCGATCTTAAATACGTCAGCATAATTGCCCAATAAAGCATGTTTTCCACTCAGGATAACCGAGTCGGCATATTTTTCGGCATTGGCATAATCTTTTGCATGCAGGTAAGTTTTAGCCAGATATGCATAAGCAGCAGTTTTATGCGCACGGCCTTTGTCTGTCGCTGCAAGCTTATCAAAATAAGGCAGCAACGACGCTGCTTTTTTCAAATCAGCCTCGATATAGGCGTAATTATCTTTTACCGATGGTAGCTGTGCAGGGAAAGCCAGTGCATTGGTACGATTTTGTAAAGGAGCACCTTGTTTGTCTGAACCGTACAGATCGGCAATTTCCAGGTGCATTACAGCGTGGATAAAGTAAGCCTGACCTAAAATAAAGTTTTTGGTGGCTGCGTCCATGTTAATGTTTGGCACGTTATTGATCACATCGTTGGCACGTTTCATTACCACAAAGTGCAGCTGCCACGGTGCGTAAATACTGCTTTCGTTACCTGTGCAGATAAAGTTTTTTATATTTTCCCTATCGGCAGATGTACGGCCTACAACCATATCATCACTGGCGTTAATAAACCAAAAGAAACCGCGACCGTAAAGATCTTCGCTGTTACTTTGTTTTTCATATAAACCGTTGGCAGCCTGTTGTGCATCATCAGCAGTTTTCCAGAAGTTGGCGGTGGTTGGCGAACCTGTTGGTTTAATATTATCTAAAGTACCTTTTTTACAGCCTTGGGCCAGTGCAATAACCATTACACCCATTAAGCCTTTGCCAATTATATTTTTAAATTTCATCTCTGTATCTCCTTAATTATGGTTCCTGATTTCTTATAAGCCTACGTTAACACCTACTAAAATGATCCTTGCCTGTGGGTACAAGCCTAAATCAACACCATTTTGGTTGATACCAACCTCCGGGTCGAGACCTGTGTATTTGGTAAATGTTGCCAGGTTTTGTGCGTTAGCGAAAATGCGGGCGCTTCTTACACCAATTTTAGTCAGCAGTGCTTTTGGCAAAGTATAACCAAGGGTTACGTTTTTAATGCGCATGTATGAGCCATTCTCTACATAAAAGTCAGATACGTTACCAAAGTTGCCGTTTGCGTCACTTGCCGAAAGGCGTGGAATATTGGTGTTGGTATGGGTTGGGGTCCAGGCGTTTTTAGCATCGGCCAGCAGGTTATAGTTTTGGATAGATGCATTTAAGCCGGTGTATTTAACTGCGTTGAAAAGTTTGTTACCGGCAACACCTTGTAAAAATACGCTCAAATCAAATGGGCCGTAGTTAAAGTTGGCTGTAAAACCGTAACTAACTTTAGGGAACGGTGTACCCATGTATGTTTTATCAGCTTCGGTTATTTTACCGTCATGGTCTGTATCCACGAATTTAATATCGCCAGGTTTTGCATTTGGTTGAATAAGCGCTCCGGTTGGACCTTTGTAGTTATTCACTTCATCCTGCGATTGGAATAAACCAGCCGTTTTGTAACCAAAGAAAGAATACATTGCGTAACCTTGCTTCAACCACACAGGTACCAGGTTATCCCTTACGCTTGGGTCGGCAAGAATGGTTTGTTGCCCCGGTAAAATATCATCAATTTTATTTTTGATGTATGAACCGTTGGCGATAAAATTGTAATGAAGTTCGCCCACGTTACCCTGATATTTAACAGATAGCTCAATACCTTTGTTCTGGATCTTTCCACCGTTAACATACGGCGGGTTTGATACACCGTAAACAGCGGCAACCGGCGGATGAAATATAAAATGAGTATTTGTTTTTACAAATGCATCAGCAGTAATATTCATTTTGCCGTTCATCAGACCTAAATCAACACCAACGTTGGTTTGCGCCGCTTTTTCCCAAATAAGATCAAGATTAGCTAAACCATCAACAGCTGCACCAATAATACCTGTAGCCGGGTTTCCGAGATACCCGGATGTTTTGGATACACTAACCGAAGTAGGGAAATAGGTATTAAGACCCGCAAGGTTACCTGATTGACCATAACTTGCCCTTAATTTGGCAAAAGATATTAAACCGTCTTTAGGAAAAAAGTCTTCTTTGCTAATTATCCAGCCGCCTGAAACGCCCGGGTAGTTTTCAGTCCTGTGTTGTGCTGCGATGCTTGAAGTAGCGTCACGACGAAAGATTCCATTAATAAAATACTTTCCTTCAAAATCGTACCCTACCCTTCCGATGTAAGAGATTAAACCTTGCTCAGATTTAGCTCCCTGTACCGGTAAACCTGTAGGATTAAGTGTGCCATTAATGATATAACGAACGGCCGGATCTTCGCTTTGGTAATTATCAGTGTTTACGCTGAAAAACTCGTTCATATCATCCTGGTAAGTGTAACCTGCCAATGCCGATATGTGATGTTTTTCACCAAATGTTCTGTCGAAGCTTAAAGTTTGTTCGGCAAGAATGGTACGCGAGTTGTTTTGCTCCTGGAACAGGAAGTTGTCAAAAAACTTTTTACCTGGCTCTAATACCCTTGTGCTGAAGTTTTTGATAGTTTCAGAGTTTTTAGTGATGCCTAAGTTTGAGCGGAATTTCAAACCTTTAAACAAGCTGATCTCAACATAAGGGTTAACGTTAAAGCTGCTTACACCATCGCTGTTATCCAAACGTTTCAGATAAGCAACCGGGTTAATTACGTCGCCATAAGAACCCGCGTAATCAGCTGGTACACCACCAAAGCTACCATCGGCATTGTAAATTGACGCGTTAGGAGGATAGAATATAGCTGACAATATAGCACCGGTATAAGCGCTTGTAGTATTAGCACCCTGACCGTTATTGTATGAATACGACATACTCTCGCCTATTTTCAACCAATTGTTGATCTGGTGATCGGAATTTACGCGAAAGTTATAGCGGATAGCATTGGTATTTAATAGGATAGCATCGTTTTTACGATAGCCACCTGAAATGTAAAAAGTAGATTTCTCGCTGCCGCCGCTAATGTTCAGATTATAATCCTGAATATAGCCCGTACGAAATAAAGCGTCTGTCCAGTTGGTACGGGTAATGCGCGAATCAGGGTTTATTTTAGCGTCAAAAGCGGGAATACGTGGCTTACCGGCGTTATCATACGCGGTGTTGATAGCATCGGCATAGTCAGCAGCGTTTAAAGCCTGTAATATTTTCAGGGCGTTTTGCACGCCGCCTTTAGCGGTAATATCTAAATTGGTTTTGCCTTGTTTACCGCGTTTGGTAGTGATCAATACTACGCCACCGGCCGCTTTAGCACCGTAGATAGCGGCATATGAATCTTTCAAAACATCTATTGATTCAATATCGGCAGGATCAAGAGGGCCTCCGTTGTAAATAGTTCCGTCAACAACAATAAGCGGGCCTTCAGTATTAAATGAGCTTTGACCACGCAGCCGGATGTTCGGAGCAGAAGTTGGATCACCGCCTTCGTTCAGTACCGTAACACCGGCAATTTGTCCCTGAAGCATTTCAGTAACCGAGCCTACCGAGCGGTCTTTGACGTTAGTTACTTTTAATGAACCAACCGAACCGGTTACGTCCGAGTTTTTTTGTGTACCGTAACCAACAACCACTACAGCATTTAAACCGGTAACATCAGCCTCTAAACTAACATTAATGGGTGAGTGATCGGCAGTAGCTTCCTGGCTTTTGTAGCCTATAAAGCTAAAAACCAGCACTTCGCCCTTTTCAACCGTAATTTTAAAATTACCGTTTACATCGGTTGAAGTTGCAGCCGTTGATGTTTTGCTGCGTACAGCAACACCGGCCAGCGGGCCATCCTTATCGGTCACCGAACCAGTTACTGTAAATTTTTCGGGCGCACGCACCATTTTTTTGTGCGAGATGATGATAGTACCATACTTTTCCCGGTACTCCAATTGTGTATTGGCGGTTAAAGCACTAAGTACATCTTTTAAGGGTTTGTTTACAAATGAGTTTGCCTTTACTTTTACCGCGGCCACATCATCCATTTTGTAGTTAAATGCAACGGTATTAACCGCTTTTTTGAGTTTCTCGAGCGAGGCATCCATGGTCTCATCGGCAAACTTTACAGTTACCGGCTGATCCATCAGCGACGCACTACGTTCGGCTGAAGCGCGTACCGGCAATGATGCCGCCAGGGTTGTTACCAGCAATAAAATTGCTGTGATTAATCTTCTTGAAATCCGGGTTAAAGATTTTTCCATACATTTGTTTTTAAAGTGATTAGTAACTGCCTGTTGGCTTTTAGTTTTTGGCAGCTACACTTAATAAGCCAGTGCTTGTTCGTAGCAGGCATTGGTTTCTCTTTTATATTGTTATTTAATATTTACTGTATCTCCTTTTAGCTTATACTTCCGGCCGTCAATAAATTGCAATATGTCCAGTACCTGGTTGATATTGAGCTTATTTGAAAACCTTACCGAATAATGCTGCTGACTTAACCTTTTACCTGTGTATTTAAAGTTTACGCTGTAGCGGTTTTGCAGGTAAACTGTGATCTCCTTAAATGAAACATTATCCAGTATCAGTTCATCATGCATCCAGCTCAGCGAATGATCGCCGGCTACTTGCTCACGTGTAAAGCTTTGGGTATGTTTATTATAGGTTAGCTGTTGTTGCGGTGTATAAAAACCAAGGGTATGCTTTTGATCATGAACCTCAACCTTACCACTGTTTACAAATACCTGGATGTCGGGTAATTCTTTATAAAATTTGATATTGAATGAGGTACCTAATACCTGCGTAGTAACCTTAGCGGTATGCACCAGGAAGGGCTTTGAAGCATCGTGCTTAACATCAAAAAAAGCTTCACCATTGATCAGGGTAACTTCTCTTTTTGCAGTACTGAATGTAACCGGGAATTTAATTGATGTACCCGCATTTAATTGAACGGTAGTACTATCAGGCAGCATTACCTGTTTCATACTGCCTTTTGGAGCAGTGATCACCTGGTAAACTAATTGCTCGGGCTTATGCTGCGCTAACCGTGAATATAACAGTCCGGCACAAACAGCTACCAACAAAGCAGCTGCTACTTTTAACCATACAGTATTTAACCTGCGGACATTTCCTTTAGCTATAGTCTGTTTTTCTATTCGTTCCCAAAGGGGGTGTTTAAGGGCTTTGATTTTATCACCAGCTTCGGCATCCGTATCGAGATTGTGCATTAACTGCTGTAAAAGCTGCAATTCCTCATCGGTGCATTTGCCGGCGTTAAACTTATGGAGTAGTCTTTTTATTTCTTTCTGATTCACCTAACAGGGGCTTTATACCAATTAAGTGACCGGGAACGGAGGAGTGTACTATAAGCGTTTGAAAAAAATTATCAGCAGCAAAAATCTGCCGTAATTATCAAAGGGTATGACGTTATAATATTTCTGAACAGATTTTTTCAGCCTACTTAAAGCATTGCTGATCTGGTTACGTACTGTTTGGTGTGATAAGCCTAAAAACTCGGCTATCTGCGGACCGGTCATGTCCTGCTCGCGGCTGCACAAATAAACCTGGCGCATTTTTTCGGGCATATCCGCTATTTCCTGGTTTATCAGCAGGCGCAATTCGGCAAGGGAAAGCTTTTGATCAGTGCTGTGCTCGTAAGTTTCCTGTATTTCGGCAACATCTTCCAAAGGGCGTGGCTTGGTGCTTTGCTTTTTATACCACTTATAGCTCATATAGTTAATGGAAACCATCAAATAAGCCTCAAGCGCACCATTCACCTGGATAGTAAGGCGATTTTTCCAGATAGAGAGGAACAGTTCCTGCACCATATCCATCGCTTCATCCTCGTTCTGTGTCTTCTTTAATGCAAAAGCGATCAGCTTATCTGCATAACGCTCATAAATTTCCCTGAATGCCCTATCGTCACCGCTCTGCAGTTCAAGTAAAAGTTGTGCATCCGAGTATTGTTTCACAGGGGTATTTTTATCGCATCAAAGTAACAGCACAAATGTTAAGCTAAATTTAAATATATATTAATGCTTTAGAAAACACCTGCTAATAATTGGTACTATTTTTTGAAAATAGATTTTACGCCCAAAATAACTTTTATTTCTCAAACAAACTCATACCTTTGCAATTCATCTGATGATTTACAAATGAGTAAGATTATTAAAAAGTCGCTGGCTGAGGAGATAGTTGAAAAGCTGAAAGAGCAGATAGCCGAGGGGCGGTATCAAATAAATGATAAACTACCTACCGAACCGGAGCTTATGACCGAATTTGGTGTTGGCCGCTCAAGCATCCGCGAGGCAACAAAAAGCCTGGTACAATCGGGCTTGCTCAGGATCCAGCAGGGTGCAGGGACGTTTGTGGAACGCGCTGCCAGCAACCCCGAACCAATGGAAGCCCGTATAAAACGCGCCCGGTCGCAGGACCTTGATGAGGTAAGGCAGTTACTGGAGATGAAAATAGCGGAAAAAGCAGCTATAAACCGCTCGCAGAAGGACATCTTCACCATGAAAAGCCATTTGGAAACCCGGAAAAAAACTGCCGAAGCCGGGCTGTTGGAAGAATGTATTGATGCCGATGTAAAATTTCACATTGCTATTGCCGAAGCGTCAAAAAACGAGATCCTGAGCGATTTATATAAAACGGCAGCCGTCCACTTAAAAAACTGGTTTACTGAAATCCACCCGGATACACGCATTTTTATCGACACACAGCATCTTCACGAAAAGCTCCTGAAAAATATTCTCGATTGCGATTCAAAACAGGCCTGGAATACAGCTCTCGAAATTCATCAACATTAAAAAATTTTATAAAATTCATCTGATGATATAATGTTTTTATAATTTTATCTACAACCAATGGAATCTACATCACCAACAACTACCATCTCCGAACCTAAAAAACTGGTTCAGCAAACTGTGTACTCAATTTTGTTTACGATCAGTCTTGCACATTTTATTAATGACATGCTGCAATCGGTTATACCATCTATATACCCGCTTATCAAGCAACGGTTCAGTCTTAATTTCACTCAAATAGGGCTTATTACCTTTACCTATCAAATAACCGCATCAATTTTACAGCCGTTTGTAGGTCTTTATACCGATAAAAAACCTAAGCCATATTCATTGGCAATGGGCATGGGTTTTACATTATCCGGATTATTGCTGGCGTCATTTGCCAGTAGCTTTTATATTATGCTGATGGCAGTAAGCCTTATTGGTATTGGCTCATCTATTTTTCACCCCGAATCATCGCGCGTGGCACATTTGGCATCAGGAGGTAAAAAAGGGTTGGCGCAATCTATTTTTCAACTTGGCGGTAATGCTGGTAGTGCTATCGGCCCGCTGTTGGCGGCTCTTATTGTAATTCCTTACGGTCAGTCAAACGTGATCTGGTTTTGCCTTATCGCTTTTGCCGGCATATTGGTATTACTGCGGATAGCGAAATGGTATGCCGAGCGCCTGAGCCTCAACGCAAAAAACAAAAACGCGAAAGAGGCCGTGCATCTTAATATCTCCAAAAGGCGTGTGATATTCTCTTTAGGGGTGTTGCTTGTGCTTATCTTCTCCAAATATTTTTACCTGGCCAGTATCACCAGCTATTATACCTTCTTTCTGATCAATAAATTTCACCTGAGCATCCAGCAGTCGCAAATTTATTTGTTTATGTTTTTAGGATCAGTTGCTGCCGGCACACTTTTCGGCGGCCCATTAGGCGACCGTTTTGGCCGCAAGTACATTATCTGGATCTCAATATTGGGTGTAGCCCCTTTTACTATGCTCCTGCCTTATGTATCACTGTTTTGGACAGGCGTTTTATCGGTATTTATCGGCCTCATCCTCTCATCAGCATTCTCGGCCATTTTAGTTTATGCTACCGAATTGGTACCTGGAAAAGTAGGGTTGATAGCCGGATTGTTTTTTGGGCTTGCCTTTGGCATGGGCGGTTTAGGCTCAGCCATATTGGGTAAAGTAGCGGATATGACCAGTATCAACTACGTATTTAAGATCTGCGCTTATTTGCCGCTGATAGGTATTTTTACCGGCTTGTTGCCCAATATTGAAGGGAAGAAGGCGCTGAGTTAAGGTTAAAAAAATTATGTCATTGCGAGGAGGAACGACGAAGCAATCGCACGGAAGCAGAGTGACTCTGTATAGCATGCGATTGCCGCGCTGCGCTCGCAATGACATTTTTTTATTTTTGATCCCGCGCTCGTTTGAAACGAGCGCAAGAGGGCAAATTAAAAACGGGTCATGCTGAGCCTGTCGAAGCATAGCGGGCGGGCCTCTGCGCGCGTCCTTCGACAAGCTCAGGATGAAAGCCCTTCACACTTAAAGACTTACGAAGTTTTAAAAACTTCGTAAGTCTGGCTTTTCAAAGAAGCTACTTCCCCAGCTCCCTTACCCAAATATTCCGATAACTGATCGGCTCACTTTTATCACCATGCGCCTGCAGTTTAATTGGCGAAGCACCATGTTTGCGATATTCTGGCTTGCCTATGTACGGCGTATCTCCTATTAGTGATGTATTGTTTTGAACCAGCACACCATTATGCAGTACGGTAGCACGCGCTGCTGATTTCAATGAACCATCCTCGTTAAACCTCGGCGCAGTCCAGATCACATCATAGGTTTGCCACTCGCCAGGTTTACGGCAGGCATTTGCCAGCGGAATGGCCTGTTTATATAAACTGCCTACCTGCCCGTTTACATAGGTTTTGTTATTGTAGTTATCAAGTACCTGCAATTCGTAACCTCCGGCTCCCCATGGCAGGGCTGCCAGGAAAATACCACTGTTACCACGTGCTTGTCCGCTGCCGGTTATGTTTGATGGGATACGGTACTCGATATGCAGTTGAAAATCCATGAACCTGCGTTTAGTTTGGATATCGCCTGCGGTTTTATCAACGGTGATGATTTTATCGTCAACCTTCCATTTATGGCTCGATGTGGTATCGTTCGTAGCTACCCATTCGTCGAGGTTTTTGCCATCGAACAAAATGATGGCATCAGAAGGCGCATCGCCGGGAGTTTTGCCCGGGGTAACTACAGCAGGCACCGGCGACCAGATCTCGGTATCTTCCGGTTTTGCATTTTGCTGCGCGAATGTTACTAATGAACTACCTGCTAATAAAGCAGTGAAAATAAGTTTGCGTTTCATTGTTTAAATCAATTGATCAAGGTTGAACTTTAAGTTTTATTTAGCGAGCGATTTGATCCACAATGCTATCTTCCGGGCTTCCTCTTTAGGCACCTGCGGCATTGGCGGCATTGGTGTTGAGTAGTCAGGCCAGTGCTCTGGCTTTGGATTATGGATCAGTTGCACCAGTTCATTCACGCTGTATTTACGTTTAGCCACATCAACATACGCCGGGCCAACCTGCCTTTTGGTAGCATTATGGCACGATAAGCAGGTATTCTTCAGCAAGAGGGGCTGTACTTCGGCATAAGTAGGGATTGCATTTAACCCGGCAGCACTTTTAACAGCAGCATCTTTAGCGGTGGCACCCTTTTTCAACGTTGCCGAAGCCGTTACTTTGGCCGAATTTATTGTGCTTACT
>NZ_DASVOB010000198.1:0-5501 GCF_036383575.1 Mucilaginibacter sp. | reverse complement strand
GGGCTTTCCGTTACAAGTCCTCGCTTTGCCTTCACACAAACCCGGCGCACGCTCCGGGCTTTTCACTGCAATCCCTAACGCGGCCCCCGCACACCGTCGCTAAAATATGTTTTATACGTCATCACAGTTTTTTTCAGGGTTTCCCTGATGGTTACTCGCAATGACGACGTGGCGAAGACGCAAGCTATACATCTCTCAAGTTACTGTTGTTTCTTATAATACAAGAAATACGACCCACCCAAAATCACCAAAAACACCAGCGGCATAATGCGGTTTGCTACCGGGTCGCCGGATACCGTATGCGCTATAAAAGCCGATACAAAAACTATGGTAAATCCTGCATAGGCCCATTCTTTTAGTCGCGCGCCTACCGGTGCTAATAAGACTACAGCTCCAATAAGTTTGGCTATTGCCAGTTCAACACGGAAGTAATCGGGGAAGCCTAAGTGGTGAAAGGCAGCAGCCATTTCTGGTTTTGTTAAGTAGGAGTAACATGAAAAAGCCATCATCAATGCTACAATAGCTGTCAGTATCCAGTAAAAGATCTTAGTAGTTTTCATTTGTTGTTGGTTGTTTTGCGCAAACTTAACTACCTTTGCTATCAAAAAGATACTACTATCCTAAAGGATACCGGTATCGTTGAGGATAGCGAGCATGAATAACGGACCAATCATTCACACAAAAGAAGCCTGCAATGCAGCTGTAAACGCAGTACGTGATACCCTTTACGTGGTAAACGGCAAATGGAAATTACTTATGCTGGTAAGTTTAATGACCGGCCCTAAACGGTTTAAGGAACTTCAGCGCGAACTGGAAAGCATCACCCCTAAAGTACTTTCCAAAGAACTTCGTGACCTTGAATTAAACGGTTTTATTAAAAGGACGGTTTATGATACCACGCCCGTAACTGTGATTTATGAACGTACGGAATATGCCGATTCGCTTGGTAATGTCATTAATGAAATGCGTGAATGGGGCATGAAACACCGCGAACATATTAAACAAATGAGCCGCGATGAAGCCGAAGCAAGGAAAGCTGTGGCGGTTTAACCTTGTACAGTCACATAGAAATCAAATCCATACAAAGCGCCTTTACCTGGAAGCCAGGGGCGCTTTTGGGTTTTCATAAATATCAATTAGTGATATCACCCTGAACTGATACTAATTAAAAAGCACCCGCAAATACCATTCTAAATATTCGGCAAAGAATATCCGTACTACGTTTTCAGCTTATTAACCTATAAAAAACTGCTGACTAACAATTTTCCCATTTTCAACTTTATAAACGCAGATTTCCTCAACCATTTTATTTCCGTGTTCCTTAACTGTGAAATTCATTGAAAAAATCAAACTGAAGTAACTCCCTGCAAAAATTGCTTCAGACACTTTTATGTCGTGGATCTCTACTTTTGCAAGAAATTGTTTTTCATATTCAATCAGATTGTGAAGGCCTATCAAAGGTTCATTTTTATTATTTGGATCGATACTTACGGCATTATCAGCATATAATTCGGTATAGGCTTCAACAAATTTAAGTTCATTACATAATGAAGCTAAGCGATTGGCAATTTCTGGTATAGTGTTCATTCTCTTAAATTTTGTTTGCGATACTAATAAGCGGTAATAGTATGCGATTTTTTAACATCATTCCATATTATACGCAAAGAATGAGATAGAAATGATATAACAATTCATCGTTAAAAATCACATCCCCGGTATTTTCACCCCTGATACTTTCAAATCCTGCAAAATATTTTCCTGAACAGCCAGCTTGGTATCCTGGAAACCATGCGCATGAACCCAAACATTCACTCCAACGCGGTAACCGTCGGCATCCAACCCAGCTATGCCTATCCGGCGGTCGGGCGTTTCCAGTATATTTTTTGATTTATCGATGGATGAATTGATGACCGACTTCACCTCGTTAAAGTCGATATTATTGGTGAACTTCAATTCAATATCTAACCTGCGGGTCCCCTCCCTGCTGATGTTAATGATCACCTCATTTGATAGTTTGCTGTTGGGCATAATAACTATCCTGTTATCAAAAGTTTTAACAATGGTATAAAAGATCTGGATAGCCATTACAGTCCCTTCAAGCCCCTGGGCAATAATGTTATCGCCAACAACAAAAGGCTTAAGCAACAGTATCAACACGCCACTGGCAAAATTTTGCAATGTACCCGAGAGTGCCAAACCGGCTGCTACACCAAAAGCACCAACCAGTGCAGTGAAAAGCGTTATGGAAACACCCATGATCTGTACTACGCCTAATATCAGCAATACACGCAGCACCACGCCCACAAGGCTCTGTAAAAATGGCTTTATGGTAGGATCTATCTCCTTTTTTTCCATATGCCCCCGCCACCATTTCAACAGCAGGTTAATAAGCCATAAGCCTACAAATAAAACCAATAACCCTATCAAAAAACTAGGTGCGTAACGAATTATCCAAATGTATGCCTGGTCATAAAACTTCTCTATCTTCATAATACAATTGTTTAGCTTCTGAATAAAAAACGACTAAAGCTTAACGCATATATGAAGGAAGGGTTTGTTTTAATAGGTATATACGTTTTTATCTTCGGTGATTATACCATACCTAAACAACAACGACAGATACTTATAAACTAAACTGATTATTGATTTTTTTTGTATATGCAGACACTCAAGATAATAGTTCCTGACGATAAAACACGTTTGGTTAAGGACATCCTTAAAGAATTGGGTGTAACAAAAGAGAGCAAAACACCTAATACGGAAACCATTGCTGCTATGTACAAATTAAAAGACCGCAAAGGGAAAAAACTCAAAAACGTAGACGATTTGTTCAAAAGCATTTAACCCGGTCATGTTCGAGATCGTCACCTCAACCAAATTCCTCAAAGATTTAAAATTACTCAAAAAGCGTTCACTTAGTGATTTCCAATTATTGCAGAATGTAATTACTCCACTTGCCAGCAAAGGTCATGCAGGCCTCGACAAAAACATAAAGCCCATAAACCAATTCAAAATTTTATGCGGATAAACTGCTGCCCCCTGTGGACAACCCGCATTGACGATGCTTTTAAAACTTTGGGCAAGCTTACCCGTTCGATAAGCGAATACCACGGCATAAAAAAGGGGTGGTTTCTTAAGAAATCACCCCTTTTTTAATCTGAACCTTAAATACTAAACGCTACAAGCCCCGGCCGCTTTTTAATTATACCAATCATCGCCTGAAAAAGCTAAGGCAATTAGCAGTTGTACATGCATGTCCCTACAAAAGTTCTCAAATTTCACTGAAGATTCAGCAGCTAAAAAAAGCGGTAGTTAGATACTAACGGACCCTATCTACGATTTTTAATGACATCAGGGACCTTTAAATAATTAATATTTTCATTAAAGAACTAACCAGCCGATAGTTGTGCCATTAATATTAAAACATTATAAAGTTATCGTTTGAGTACCACCGTCATTTATTTTGTATTTGATTATTTTACTGCCCTTGGTAATAGTAATATTTAGTTTCCGATTATTTAACCTCGATATTTTAAGATCGAACACATGCCCAAACGAATGGATATTATTCAAGGACATTTCATTCCACCCCTTTGGTAGCCTTGGGGTACAATCAAAGCTGTTAAAACCAGTTGGCAGTATCCCAAACACGCCTTCAATAAATATCCGGCAATACAAACCACCCTCGGCTGATAGATGCCTTTGATTGCCTTCAGGATAGGCTTCCACCGGATAAGGGACATGTTCTCCTAACAACCTTCTGCGCGAATAATAACGCAGATAATCCATTGCCCTTTCTGTTTTACCAGCCTGAAATACCCCACGAAGCGCATATAGGGTAGAGCGGTCCCAAAATGTTTCTTTACCGGCCTCGGTGGCCAATCCATCCGCCGTCCATAGCCTTGGCGAAAACAAGGCGTTGACCGTACCCTCGGCCCTGTTTAAGATACCCATGGTAAGCGGCACACAAATCCAGGCACGGAGTACATTATTGGTTTCATAATATTTATACGTTTCAAAGCCTTCTACCTTCCCTCCGAAATATTTCTCGATATTTACTTTAAGCACGGCGGCTTGTTTTAAATATTCATCTGTTTGCGCTTTAGGCTGATGCAATTGTTTCCCCAAATTAGCCGCGGATACTAACGCGCCATAATAAAGGCTGCTTGTTGGTATATTGGCTTTACCAGATGGGAAACGTCCCTCCAGTTCATCAGAATTGGAAGTGACAACACCTTGATCATTTAATTTCCGGTGGCAGTATTCCAGGCACCAGGTGATGAGCGGCCATAATACCTTTGCAGAATCAGGATGGCCATAAGCCAGCGCAAACCTTGAAGCCCCATAAGCAAGCATAGCCTGGTCGCCTCTGTCTCCGGCACCTTGCCACACAGCATCGCCTTCGGCAACAATTGAACTTGGGATGGCTTTGTATTCCGGGTTCATGTACCTGGCGAACAAACGATAAGATGTCATGGCAGCGAGATTACCGATACTATCGCCCAGGAATGCATAGAAGGGATAAGTATATTCAGCCTGATCATTTGCCCAGATAGCTGCATAATAAGCCAACCCACCGGGGCCATGCATATAGCCTACCTTAGTTTTGTAAATACTTTCTGTTCCCCTGATCTTGGCAAATTTAAACTCTGTATTCAATAGGGTGTCAGGTGTTTGCAGTTGCAATGGCGATAAAATAGTATTGATGCGTTTTTCACGCGCTTTTTCTTCCGCATCTGCATTTACGGTAATAGGCTGGGCTGGAAAATCTGTTGCCATGTAATAAACGGCAAAAGCAGTATGCCCACCCGGTTGAACCACCCGGCTGCCGGCACCGATAGATGCCATGATTACCGTGTGCGGCCTCACTTTACTGGTGATGCTGTCCGTTTTCACCTCCCGTTTCAGGGATTCCATGGAAATGTTGACCGGTTTATCAGTAGTATTGGTAAACACGAACTTTTCGATAACCATAGGTTTATCCACTGAAGGAAAGATGCTCCGGTCTATTTTCACTAACCCCGGATTAGTCGTTATTGCCTCTATACGCATAATACCTTTGTGGCTGATGCTTTTAATATTATAGGTAAGGTTACCCGATTTTTTCCCGACGGACAGATCAGTCTTTAATTGCCGGCTGTTGATAAAAAAACGTGGCAACTCATTATCCAGAAAAGTATAATCAATGTGGCTCCGGGTGGCATCAGGCAACATCCGGAATGTAGGGAATACCACAGTTCGTGAAACGGATGACCTGCCGGCACTGTCTAACCCGTATTGAACCCAAACAGAGACTTTTTCTCCCGACATTTCAATATGATCTGCATGTGGCAGTCTGCCATTAATAGTCCACCTGATACTTCCGTCGGGCTGGATGGCCCAGCGGTCTGTTTGTTGGGGTAAAGCAGGCTGTTGGGCATGAAGCCCGCAGGGCAACAGCAAAATCAAAAAGCTTAAAAGTATTTTGTAAATATTGGTTTTCATATTATAATTTGTTTTTA
>NZ_DASVOB010000197.1:0-2721 GCF_036383575.1 Mucilaginibacter sp. | reverse complement strand
ATTCAGGATGGCCGCACAACTAAATTATGAAAATAATAGTGAAGAAACTGAAATTTTGCACAGAGAAAAAATCCCGAACTCTTTTTTTATTTGAAGCTATTGGCTGGTTAAATCGGAACTTTAAAATCCCATTGGGAAAGTACCTGAACTTAATATAAACAGTAATAATTAATCGGAAGGTGGTCGCAAATTGTAAACTATTGCTTTGTTAGTTTGACTTATCAAAAACAGGAGCCGGCATTTCATCCTGCCGGCTCCTGTTTATTTAATTAAACTCAATTATGGTGCCTGAATCGCCCACTGTTGATTATTTCCGTTATTATTTCCCCATTGCTGAACAAGCGCCCCTGCTGTTGTTGAGTTCCCCCCAATCTCCATCATTTTACCGCTCTGTACTGCTTTGATGCTATAGTAACCTCCTGATGTTGCTGTTATTACCCACTGCTGATTGGTTCCTCCATTATAATCGTAAAGCTGAATTTTTGCCCCATCGGCCAGCGATTGTCCGTTTACATCAAGGGATCTGCCACTCTGCACACCAATGATCTTATATTGGCCTCCACCGAGGTCCGTGATGGTCCAACGCTGGTTATTCCCCCCGCCATATCCCCATTGCTGAACCGGTGTTCCGTTTGCTGTTAACTGCCCTTGTGCGTCAAGTGCCATACCGCTGTTACGGTTGATAATTTTATAGGTACCATTAGAGATTGGTCCCGAGGCGGTATTCAAAACATTAAAGAAATTGATATTTGGCGTTCCTGATATGATGGTAAGCCTTACGGTATGCGGACCGTTAGCTGCACCGGCGTATGTTCCGGCATCAATGGTTGCCCATGCTCCGGCTGTCGAAGGAAGAGAAACCGTGCTTATCGCGGTGCCATCTACAGAAAAGGAGATGGATGCGGCAGCGGAAGAAGCATAGCGTAACTGAAATTTTGTACTGGCCAGCAAGGGTAATTCTTTCCACTCCATCCACTCACCGGCCTGCGTAGAAGTAACGTGCCAGCCACCATAGGTATCATTGGTTTTTACAATATCCAAGTTGCCATCCCGGAATGTATTGCCGCTGTTGCCGCTTGACAGGTCATTATAGGTATCGCAGGCCTCGGCCTCCACTTTTAAATTATCGATGTAAGCCTTACCTGTGAAACTCCTGAGAATGTTGATGCGCTGGTTAGGGTAGTCATAGTAAGTTACATCCTTGCTCCGCCATACAGTTGCGTTTTCTTCCCAATCGGTAAAGCCTTCAACCAGCGTTAAAAGTGAACCCTGGTTTACGGTAGCAGCCAGGCTGTTACTAAAGGTTGCACCATGGTTAGGGTCGATAAAATCATTGCCAATTTTAAAGCCGGGCACGGTCATCCCGATTTTTTTATTATTGAAAACAAGTGTCTCGCCGATGCTGGTTGTTGAAAACCAGGGTTGTAAACCATCAATAACTGCCGGATCATTGCATTGGCTGTCGTTATTGATCCATGATGAATCTACAAGAATGTAAGGATTAAATCCAAACGTCGACAGGCATTTAGCCCTGATGAACTGAAGGATCTTTTTTAAGTTTCCATTGCCCCTGTTTGTGCAGAAAGGATCATTGACTGACCAGAAAATAATGACAGGCCTGCCTTCTATCTTAAACCTTTTTGAATCCGGAACGACATTATACGCCGCTTTAAGATCATAGTCCCATATGTATTTATAATTGGCAGTATCCGCGCAATCGAACGGGGGCACATAACCATAACCCAGGCCTTTATCCAAATTCCGGGATGCGGTCCATGAAGCCGGAACATCATCAAAAAGGGCGATTTTAAAGGAATTGCCCAATCCCCTGCGGTCCATCGCGGCCACCAGACTGCTAAGCCTTCTCGGATCACCGGCATCACGCGGATCATTTGGTGTATATCCGCGACAATCGGGGGCTACAAAATCCACCCCGCTGTAAGCCAGTTCCTCCGCTATGTTGTCCCACCAGTCGTCGTCTACTCCCGATGATTTAAATAGCGACATATTGTAAGTGACATTACCCGCCTCGCTGGGATTGTGGCCACCGTCCCTTGAACCGCCATTGAAACCCATGGTCACCCCAACATATTGACCCGGTAAAGCTGCGGCAAGCTTCGTAAATCTTTGCCCCGGCATATTCGCGGGTATATTTTCGGGGTTATTCAAGCCGTTCATTGGCTCCAGCTTTTTTAAACAACCTGTCAAAAAGAAAAATAACCCTAACTGAAGAAATAAAAATAAATATCTTTTTTTCATAATTTGATTTAATTGGTGATTATATAATTGATTTAAATGTTGATTACGGTGCTGACTATGGAGGCCAATAAACATGTCCATGCACCCCTTCACTACACATTAATAAAAATTCTTTCATCGGACGGAATTTGGGATGGTTTTCGAAATCCAGCTCATTAACGGGCTTAGCCTATAGTATTAACAAAGTTTATATGGCCGGGAAACGACCTGGTTTATAATTAACTACAAATTAACAGGCAGGGGATTAACAGTATACTAACAGATAAATAACGCACTGAAAAAGATGCACTTCACGTAAAAAAAACATCTTCAAAGATTAGTGGGAGAGTTAAATTTTAATTTAACGGCAGAAAAATAAAAAATAGCTACATAACGATTCAGACGCCCCTGATGATTCCCGGAGACGATACCTCAAGCTTGCCTGAACTGCAATACAAACATTTTCGCAAATATTGTTGTCTG
>NZ_DASVOB010000196.1:0-3652 GCF_036383575.1 Mucilaginibacter sp. | reverse complement strand
GCTATCGCTCAGGATGACAAATTACCCTACGCTTCCTTTATCCCCTCTTCGCCCGGTGCGTGGATCTGTTGCAAGGATAGTGGGATCAGTTTCTTAGTCTTAAGATAAGTAATACCAACAATGATCATGGTCATACTACCGCCAAATAACACTGACGGAACAGTGCCCAGCAGTTGTGCAGCCGTACCCGATTCAAAAGCACCGATCTCGTTAGAGGAACCTATAAACATCTGGTTAACCGCCGAAACCCTGCCGCGCATATGATCTGGCGTTAAAAACTGCATCAGTGTGCCACGGATGATCACGCTGATGCTATCAAATGCACCTTCGGTAAAAATGAATAGCAGTGAGAGATAAAAGTTAGTTGATAAACCGAAGCATATGATTGACAAGCCGAAGCCCGTTACTGCGATAAGAAGGTTACGCCATGGTTTTCCCATTGGCGAAAAACGCGTCATTACCAGCATGGTCAATACAGCTCCTAAGGATGACATAGCCCTCATTATGCCAAGTCCTTCGGCACCTACTTTCAGAATCTCGTTGGCAAAAACCGGCAGCAAAGCTACGGCGCCACCAAAAAATACCGAGAACAGGTCGAGGCTCATGGCACCTATCATCATCTTATTTCCAAACACAAAATGAATCCCTTCCGAAAGACTTTTCCAGATGCTTTCTTTAGGGACGTATTGCGCAGGATACTGCCTTAGCCTGTATACCAACACCAGCGATACCAACAGTAAAAACAGGATGCAGCTAAAAGTTGCAGTGATACCACTTAAACCCGCGATCACTTTACCGGCGTAACCGTATATTAAGCCACCCGCGGCAGGCCCTAAAATAGATGCCACCTGCCAGCTGCTGCTGCTCCAGGTACTGCCGTTAGGGTATAATTCTTTAGGGATACTATTGGCGTAAATTGTAAAGGTCGCTGGGCCGTAAAAGGCACGGGCAACACCATTACAAAATATCATAGCATACATGATCGGTACTATCCAGCCCGTATGTATAATACCGCTCATGCGATTGAGCGTAACGGTAAACATCACCAGGGAGGTAAGCAACACGCCGCTGAAGATCAGCAAAAGCATTTTGCGCTTTTCAGATTTATCAGCAATATAGCCGCCATATAACGCAATACCGATAGCCGGAATTGCCTCGCAAAGACCAATAAGGCCTAAGGCAATTTTACTATGGGTGATGCTGTAGATGTAAAAGCCGAGGACTACGGCCTGCATAGAATATGCAAAGGTGAAACAAAAACGCATGCCTATGTAAGATCTGAAATCTTTATAACGCAATGCTGCAAAGGAGTCTATTTTCCGGGGTTTACTATCGCCTTCTTCGGTCACTATTTATTATTTTTTAGATGTGCCGCAAAGGTAGCTATTTTTTTGAACCTTGATTAATAGGATCAAAGGATGACCTTGAAGATATGAACCATGATTTTTAGGATTAGAGGATTACCATGAATTTTATGCAAATAGCCAGGCATCATGTTCATCTTCTAATCCTAAAAATCAAGGTTCAGTTGCTTACAACCCGTGCTGATCAATCAAATATATAAATGCCGCCATACCCGCCGCGCCAAGCTCAAGCTCGCGTTTGTTTACGTTTTCAAAAACGTCTTTAGCGGTGTGGTGCAGGTCGAAATAACGTTGTGAATCAGGGCGGAAACCGATCAGCACTACACCCGGCAAAGTTTCTTTCATCGGTTCAATATCTGTACCTGCGCCGCCGATAGTTAATTTGTCAACATCATAGGGTTCCAAAATTGATTTGAAGTTATCATTTACCTTTTTAATAAAATCTTTTGATACATCGGCAAAGCTAAAACCGCGTGGAGTAAAACCGCCTTCGTCAGTTTCAATGGCTGCGATATGTTGTTCTTTGTTTTGTGCAGCCAGTTCGGCATATTTGGTACCGCCTTTATGACCGTTCTCTTCGTTCATGAAAAACACCGCACGTACCGAATTTTTAGGTTTATACCCTACCGCTTTAAAAATCCGCAGTACTTCAACAGATTGCATTACACCGGTACCATCATCATGAGCTCCTTCGGCCAAATCCCATGAATCCAGGTGACCGCCAACTGTAATAAATTTATTAGGGTTCTCCGAGCCGGTTATCTCGCCAATAATGTTGTATGATTTTACATCGGGCAATAGCTCACAGTTTTGTTTAAAGTAAAATTTAGCAGCCGGAAATTTCCTTAGCTTAAGCATGGTGCTTAGCTTATTGGCAGCTTTTGTAGATATAGCCGCAGCAGGTATGATTTTGCTACCCGGAGTAGCAAGTGTAGCGCCTGTATGCGGATAATCGTCAATAATTTCGGTAAGGGAACGCACTATCACACCCGCTGCACCAAGTTTAGCTGCTACAGCCGGGCCCATAAAACGCTGATCACCGGCATTACCATAGGCCGCACCTGTTTCAATAAAACGAGGATCAAACGCCCGGTTAAAGAATACTATCTTCCCCTTTACCACGCTTTCGCCAAGGCCTTCAAGTTCCTTGATACTTTTCACCTCTATAACATCAGCGGTAATACCATTTTTAGGTGTAGCAATCGACATCCCAAGTGCAACAATTGGCACCGGAATCCGGGTTTTGCCATCAATAATAGCCGCTTCCTCTTTTGCTCCGCGCACCCAATGCGGCACCATTACTTCCTGCAGGTAAACCTTATCAAAGCCGTAGCTATCCATCAGTTTTTTGCTCCAGTCAACAGCCTTTTGGGCATTGGTCGAACCACTGATGCGCTGACCTATATTTTTACACAGATAACGCAGGTTATCATAACACTGGCCGTTAACCAATGCCTCGTCATATATTTTGCGGATAGCTAAGGAGTCCTGTGCTTTTACTTGTGCGCACAACAACACGGCAGAAAATAGTAATGAAAGTTTCTTCATATCAATAGCGAGATCAGTTTCAACAAATGTACTATTTGAGTACCAAAGGCAGAAGGATGGAGGGCGTATAATTGAAGAAATTGATCCCAACAGGCATAAAAAATCGTCATTGCGAGGAACGAAGCAATCCCAAACTATAAAGGGCTGACTTGCTTAGCTGCTCTGCCTCTTGAGGATTGCTTCGTTCCTCGCAATGACGCTGCTTTTTTCCAAAGGGGGGTATTCTTCTACGATATCTTATCCCAACTCAATCCCGCGTTTTTTACTTCAAAAGCGTGGTGCAATACCAGGTTTTCGGGATGAGCCAGCTGCGGATCTTTTTCAAATATAGTTTCAACGCATTTACGTACCTTGAAAAGTAACTCCTGGTCGGTTGCCAGGTTGGCCAGCTTTAAATCAACCACGCCACTTTGCTGGGTTCCCTCAATATTGCCGGGTCCCCTCAATTGCAGGTCGATCTCCGAAATTTCAAAACCGTTGTTGGTTTTCACCATGGTATCCAGCCTGATCTTGCCATCATGACTTAGCTTGTGGCTGCTCATCAAAATACAATAGGATTGCTCGGCCCCACGCCCTACCCGGCCCCGTAATTGGTGCAATTGCGACAGCCCGAAGCGTTCGGCATTTTCAATGATCATCACGGAGGCATTAGGCACGTTCACCCCTACTTCAATTACAGTAGTAGCTACCATGATCTGTGTTTCGTGCTTAATAAAACGCTGCATTTCAAAATCCTTATC
>NZ_DASVOB010000195.1:0-4837 GCF_036383575.1 Mucilaginibacter sp. | reverse complement strand
ACGCTGGAGTTTGTGCCTCATCGCCCGCTTTATGACTGGTTCATCGAGAAGTTAGATATCTTCCCTTCAAAACAATATGAGTTTGCCCGCTTAAACCTTAACTATACGGTGATGAGCAAGCGCAAGCTGTTACAACTGGTTGTGGAAAATCATGTTGATGGCTGGGACGATCCGCGTATGCCTACTATCAGCGGTTTACGCCGTCGTGGGTATACACCAGCTTCTATCCGCGAATTTTGTGAGCGTATCGGCGTAGCTAAACGCGAAAATATGATAGATGTTGGCCTGCTGGAGTTTTGTATCCGCGAGGACCTAAACAAAACCGCATGGCGCCGCATGGCTGTGCTTGATCCGGTTAAGCTGATCCTGGATAACTATCCTGAAGGCCAAACCGAAGTGATGCACGGCGAAAACAACCCCGAAGTTGAAGGCGGTGACGGCAGCAGGGAATTCCCATTTGGTCGGGAGTTATGGATAGAGCGTGAAGATTTTATGGAGGTTGCTCCTAAAAAATTCTTCCGTTTAGGGATCGGGCTGATGGTTCGCCTGAAAAACGCCTATATCATTAAAGGCGAAAGCATTGTTAAAGATGCTGAAGGCAACATCACCGAAATTCATTGCAGCTACCTGCCCGAATCAAAATCAGGCAATGATACCAGCGGCATCAACGTAAAAGGCACCATCCACTGGGTGAGTGTTGAACACGCTAAAACTGCCGAAGTAAGGTTATATGATCGTTTATTCCAGGTAGAAGACCCATCAAACGAAGACGGAGATTTCAAGGATTATATTAATCCGAACAGCCTGCAGGTATTATCAACCGTATACATCGAACCAGACTTGGTTAATGCTGAATTAGGCAAGCCGGTTCAGTTTATGCGCAAAGGCTATTTCACCTTAGATAAAAACTCTACCCAGGATAAGCTGGTGTTTAACCGCACCGTAACGCTGAAAGACGGCTGGGGTAAAAAATAGCTTCCGGCCCCCCTGAAGGGGAGTTGGATAGTATACTATAAGATCGTTATTGCAATGACGATCTTATAGTATACTTGCTCTAAATAAGGCGACAATATGTGATCTACGCCGCTGTCGCACCCTCAATCAACTCCACCTCGGCTACCGGGCTAAACAGGTAGATACGTTTAGTAGCAACCTCTGTGCATTTAAACCGCTTACGCAGCTTTTCATCCTTGCGGAATACTCTGCCATCCTTCAACTTAAATAATGCCTTAAGCGGGATCTTTTCTACTGTTAAAATTGCTTCTGATTCCTTCGGCGGGTCGTATTTGCGTAGCGAGCGGTACAGGTTCAGATCTGAGCAGCTTGATGCAGCCGGGTTATCCAGGTAGTTTCTGATGGCCCTTTTAACATCGGCCGGAAAAATCTCCTTTTCAAAAAATGGCTGCATCATTTTTTTAAAATTGTTTTTCCACTCTGTCCCGTGGGGTTTCGCTTTTTGCTTATGCTCGTTCCAGGTATGCAGGTGCGCAAATTCATGTACCGTAGTTACCAAAAAAGCATAGGGGTTAAGGTCATAATTAACCGAGATGCGGTGACCTTTGCCACCGTAAGGTGAACGATAATCGCCAAATTTACTGTTGCGGTTGCGCGAAATTTTAAATTCGCATTTGAAGTAGTCGATCCACCGGGCAACAAGCGGGGCCGCTTCTGCCGGTAGATATTTCTCTAAAACTTTTACTTTATCCAATTTTTACCTCTGATCAAAGATAAGAATTTTGCGACTTATAGTTCATATATCATGGTTCATACGACGAAATCATATCTAAAATCAAAACCATGCACGGGGCACCTACGGAGCCCGGGAAATTTTGATCTCTCTAAGGCTATAAACACGGGACTCCGCTGGAGTCAATTTATCTGCTATGTGCAACTCCAGCGGAGTTACGTGTTTATAGCAAAATACAAGTGATAGTTTCCAGGCTCCGTAGGTGCCTCGTTTTAAAAGCGATTTCCCTGACGTTCGTGACTTTCTTGTTCTTTCAATTAAGAGGACGAACCTGCAAGAACTATTAAAATACTTTTACTATAAACCATGATCCATGAACTGAAAAAACTACTTCAGCCAGTGATACACGATAAAGCTTGCCGTGTACGCCAGCGCAGTCATATAGGCAAACTGGGCCGCAGGCCATCGCCAGTCTTTGGTTTCGCGGTATACCACGGCCACGGTGCTGGCGCATTGCATGGCGAAGGCATAAAACATCATGAGCGAGAAAGCCACGGCCAGCGTAAATACCGGCTGACCTGTTTCCGGGTTTTTAGCTTCGTGCATTTTTTCCTGTACCGATTGCAGTTTATCGGCATCACCCTCCACACTGTAAATAGTGGCCATGGTGCCGACAAATACTTCGCGGGCAGCAAAGGAGCTTATGAGGGCAATACCTATCTTCCAGTCGAAGCCAAGTGGTTTAATGACGGGCTCAATAACATGACCGAATACGCCTGCATATGAGTTTTCCAGTTTTTCGGAAGCGATAACTTTGGTGAGGCTATCCGGTGTCATGGTTTTGGTGTATTGCGGCTGGGCATATTGTTTATCTATGCGGGCAAACCTGTCGCCGGGGCCGTATGACTTGAGTACCCATAGTATCACCGAAACGGCAATGATCACCTTGCCGGCCTGTAGCACAAAGGTTTTTGAACGGTCATACATCGTAAATATCACGTTCTTCCACCTTGGCATGCGGTAAACGGGCAGCTCCATGATAAAGTAACCGCGTTCGCGGGCTTTCAGGATAAATTTCATCACAAAGGCTACAATAACTGCCGAAAAAATGCTGAGCACATACATAGCTGTAAGTGCAAGGCCCTGCAGGTTAAAGATCCACCAAACGTTGCGATTTGGCACTACGAGGGCAATCAGCAGGGTATAAACCGGTAAACGGGCCGAGCAGGCCACCAGCGGGGTAACCATGATGGTGATCATCCTGTCTTTCCAGTTTTCGATAGTGCGGGTACTCATAATGGACGGTACCGCGCAGGCGAAGCCGCCGATAAGCGGCACTACCGATTTGCCGTTAAGCCCTACCTTGCGCATCACTTTATCCATCATAAAGGTAACGCGCGACATGTAGCCCGTATCCTCCAAAATAGAGATCAGCGCAAACAGGATGGCAATCTGCGGTATAAATACCAGCACTCCGCTTAAGCCGGCAAGCACGCCGTCAATAACCAGGCTGCTCAGCGGACCGGCAGGTAATATTTTAGCAGCACCGGCCTGTAGCCAGATAAACAGGTCCTCAATGAGCGACATCGGGTAGGCCGACCATGAAAAAATTGCCTGAAATATGAACAGTAAAATGGCAAAGAAGATCACGAAGCCAAATACTTTGTGGGTAAGGATCTTATCTATCTTGTTGCTTACGGTTTCGTCATGGGCCGTTTCGGGCTTGGTAACGGTATCGTAAAGCAAATCGTTAATGAAATTATAGCGGGCAACAGTTTCAGTGGCCTGCGCTTTTTGCGAGTGAAAAGCATGTTCCTGCTCCAGTTGCTCAATGCGGTCGCTTTCGGTTGTTGAAAGGTAGTTGAGCGTTTCATGCTGATGGGCAAGCTGCAGCGCCACATAAGGGTTTTCAACCTGCATCTCGCCTCTTATCTGGGCTATGATGCCCGGGGCTATACTTTCAATATCTATAGTATCCTGTTGTAACGGAACACTGTTGGCAAAAGCAATAGCACTTTTAAGTTTATCAATACCTGTATTTTTCCTGGCGGAGATAGGCACCACCGGTACGCCCAGCTTTTTGGCAAACAGATCGATATTGATTTTGATACCCGCTTTTTCTGATACATCGATCATGTTAAGCGCCACCACTACAGGGATCTTCAGATCGGCGATCTGGGTATAAAGCAGCAGGTTGCGTTTTAAGTTGGATGCATCAAGGATCACCACAACCAGATCGGGCACCATGCCTTTTGATCTATCGGCCAGTACCGAAAATACGATGGATTCGTCTTTGCTTTTTGGGTAGATGCTGTACGTGCCCGGAAGGTCAATTATTTCGGCTGTGCGGCCGTCAGGGAGCTGGGAAAAGCCTGTTTTTTTATCAACAGTAACCCCCGGAAAATTTCCGATTTTTTGATTTAACCCGGTGAGTATATTAAACAGAGTTGATTTACCGGTGTTGGGGTTTCCTACAAGTGCAACTCTTATATCGGCTTTCAATGCTTACAAACTACTGCAAAATGATGGTGGATGCTTCAAACCTGCGTAAGCTAAGCTGGTAACCTGATACGCTGATGGCAATAGGATCGCCAAGTGGGGCAATACGCGAAATGCGGACCTCTTCGCCGGGTAAACAACCCATCTCCATCAGTTTTACCGACATTTCAAGGTCGGTAAATTCCTTTACGATACCTGTTTCGCCTACTTCCAGTTGTGATAGCCTCATCATTTATAATATAAAACGTAGCAAATGTAAGCTTATTTATATTAAATCCAAATAAGATGTGCTGTGATGTGCAGATTTTAAATATGCAGATGTGCAAATGACTTTAATGTGAAATTTGGATGCAAATGCGAGGGATTTCGGATGTGCAGATTTCAAATGTGCAAATGACTTTTTGATGCCATTGATTTTGCTTTTTCTGCTTTTTACTGACACGATACTGTCAGTGTTCAGTTTTTAAAAAACGGGTGTTCAGCCTTTAATTTCCCCAAAATACAAACCATTGATTATCAGCTACAATTTGTTCATAGTTGATAATTTGCTGATAATTGACGAAATTAATATACTGATTATCAGCGATGTTTATTTTGAGAAAAATCGTAAGTGTTTACACTTTAAAAAGTTGAACACCCGCAAATTAAACA
>NZ_DASVOB010000194.1:0-22557 GCF_036383575.1 Mucilaginibacter sp. | reverse complement strand
ATCCGGAATGCTATCTATTCCGTTGTACACAAAACCGCATACTACAGCCTTTTTAACGGTGCCTTTATACAATATCACCGCCGACGTTGTAGTGTTTTTTTGATAACGGAAATAATAAAAGGACTGAGCGGTAAAAAAAACAACCATCAATCCCAAAAAGCTTTTGATTAAAAGGAGTTGATTTTTCATTGTAGTACATTGATTAGGTATATGCAATTTAAGCTTTTTACCAAACTAATGCACTCAATATTAGTTAGATTAGTGCTCACTTTAACAGGCTTTCGAAATGGCTCATAATATAATAACCGTAAACGAAAACGAAGGGAAAACGCTTGCCGTAGTCGGCGATGCCTACCAGATCATTATTTCGGGTAAACAAACCGGTGGTGCTTATGCCGTTATTGATATGCTGGTACCTCCTGGCGGAGGGCCGGGGCCTCATGCCCATGCAGATATCCATGAATCATTTTATCTAATTGAGGGTGAGATTGAATTTAAAACTAAGGGAGGGATATATATTGCTAAAAAAGGTTCTTTTGTAAATATTCCAAAAGGCGGGGAAGTGCATTGTTTCAAGAACACAGGTAACACAATAGCACATATGCTATGTACCGTGATCCCTTCAGGTTTGGATGAGTTTTTTGAGGAGATAGGCACGCCGACCGCAGCAGGTACGTTTTTACCTCCGCCTGCTTTAAATGAGGAAGATCTGGGCCGATTGAAAGTTATTGCAGAGAAATATGGTCAAAAGCTATATCCTCCTGATTACTTAGACGCTGTTTGAAACGATTTATAAATGTATCATAAGAGGCTGTATCATAAATCAAATTGACCATCCTCGGTGTTGTGTTACCTATAAATTGAAACTTAACCGATAATATTTATACAAAAAGGGGGTTAACACATTTTTTGCATAAAAACACTCAATCATTTGATTATTAATTATATACATGAATATTAACCCTGAATTGTGTTAACCCTGTTAACCCCCTTGACCCGTCCTGAAATAGCTATACAGATTTGTGAGTAGAGTCAATCCAACCCAAAACTATATATCGCTTAAGTATCTGAATGATACAGTCTCTTATGACAGGCTAAAAATAATCCTTTTCTTCATAAACCTCTACCCGGTTTTGTACAATAGGGAAGGTTATCATTAAAGTAACACCCTGGGCATTTTCAACGGCAAATTTTCCTTTTAACTGCTTGCCCAGCGCTTTCATCATTTCCATACCTAAGGAATTAGCTTCGCTGAGGTTAAAGTCGGGAGGGAGGCCGCGACCATCATCAGAAACTTTTAAAATGGCATTGTCGTTATCCCAAACGGATAAGCCTATTACAATCTCGCCACCGTTATGATCAAAAGCATATTTGATTGCATTGGTGATAGCTTCGTTTAATATTAAACCGATAGGGACTGCCAGGGCCGGATCGAGGCTAAGAGGGTCTAACACCTGCCTTATTTTGATATGCCGGAAGCTGGTATCAAATGAATCGCTCAGGTAATTGATCAATTCGCCAATATAAGCAGGCATAGAAACAAGGGCTGAGGTAGTACTACTGTATAACTTCTGGTGCAAAAGCGCAATAGCATTTACCCGGTGCTGACTGCCACGAATGGCTTCAAGTGCAATATCGTTTTGTAAATAGGCCGACTGCGTATTGAGAATGCTCATCACAATTTGCAGATTGTTTTTTACCCGGTGATGTACTTCTTTCAGCAACCATTCTTTTTGCAGCAGCAGATCTTCCAGCAAAACGTTTTTAGAACTGACCACTTCGTTGTTTTTTTGCTTATGTACATTTTGCCTGAATAATAAACCCGCTATAACCAGCAACAGAAATATCGCGCCGATGGTAAGGTTTTTAACCAGGTTGGCCTGCACTAAATTGGCCTGCTCAAGCTTGCTTTTTTGGTTTAGAAGCGTGATCTGTGCTTCCTTTTGCCGGGTTTCATACTCAATTTGCAGCTGCTCAATTTGTTTGCTTTTGGTGGTGCTAAAGATCGAGTCTTTGATGGTATTGGCTGATATAAGATGATAAATAGCCGACTGATATTGCCGCCGGGCTGTATCCAGGCCAAACCAAAGCGTTTCATTGGTGCCAAGATCATTGTCGTTACCAATTTTCTTTAACAAACTTTGGTTCAGTTTGAGATATTTTAATGCTTCAGTAAACCTGGCAGTAGCGGTGTAAAACTTAATGATCAGTTCGTAGTAACTACTCCTGGCGTAAATGTTAAGATTAGGATTGTTGGTTTGCCCTATCAGCTCATCGCAGTATCGTTTAGCTAAGTCATACTGTTTTAGCGCCAGGTAAATTTTAAGGTAGGTTTGGCTCACCTCGTCGCCTCCTTCATACAGTTTTCCGGATGGATACACAAATTTCTGAGCTATCTGTGTTAAAAAAGCTTTCGCTTTTTGGGGCTGATGCATTCGCAAATAAACATCAACTATATTGCCTGCAAGCAGATATATGGTTGCATTGTCTTTCTCTGTTTTAGCAATTTCTAAAGCACGTGAAAAGTAGCTGATGGCTTTTTGATTATCACCGAGTTTTATGAAATCATAACCAAGATTATTATTGATCTGGCATATTAACCTTACATTATCGGCATTACTTGCTATGGCAATTTTCAATGCTTTTAATTCATAATCTATAGCCGTTCTGTAATCACCCTGTGTGTAATAAAGCCTGCCCAGTAATGCGTAAAGCCCTTGTGTTTCTGTATAATGGGCCTGCCCGTAATAGTCTAATGCTTTTCTTGCTTCGGCAAAGGCCATGGTGTAGTTATTCATCATCTGGTGCAGATCGGCCAGTAGCCTGTAGCATCTTGCAAGTTCAACCAGGTGGTTAGTTTGTTCAAAAGCTTCCACTGCCTGGTTAAGATAATAAATGCGGGAAAGCATTGTTTGCTGCAAAAAATCCTGACTATAATATTCTGACAGCTCAAAATAAGCTTTACCAAGCAGGGGCCAGTTATGTGCCTGTTTAATTTCCTGAATTGTTTGTTCAAGTAATGCCCGTCCGCTTTTTAACTCGCCTTTCGATTTATAAAATGCAGAACGGATCAATGCAATGCGAAAATTGATCTCGGCCTGCGGAGAGCGATGGTTAAGTTGTTCAGCCTGATTGATAAAGTAAGAAGAGCTATCCATTTGTTCGGGGGATGGATGGCGAAGGTGACTGAAAAACTCAGCAAGCTGGAGCACTGCGTTAATACGGTCCGGAGCAGAGCCCGAGAAACTCTTTTGTGAAAGCAAAGAATCAACATGGCGCCTGGTAATCTCCTGGGCGTTTACTGAAATAACGAAAAGAAAACTTAGCATAACCAGTTTATATTTTCGTATCATCTCAGCTCGTTTCTTCGGTTGAGAGCAGGTATGCATCAATCTTTTTTTAAATTTAGACATATTCAAGTGCATCTGCTAATTTTAAGCAATACTTATTTGTGGTAATGTATTAATAGTCAGTTATTTTTAACTAATAGTGGCTTTTATTATAGATCAGTGAAACAGAATTTTTATTTAAGTGATCTTTTAATAAATCTTATCAGGTATCATTATATCCGTATTTGATAGGTCATCATTTATAAGGATACTACAACTCAGTACATTTCTTTTAATTGCCAATTGTTGAGCGGTAATTTGTACCAAACAAGTGCCGCAACTCCCCATTCCGCAGCACAATCCAAATCCCGGAATTGCCAAATAATCAGATATAAGCGACATCAAACTGTGATATTGCCCGGGAAATGTTTGTATTCGGTGACTATTGCCCAGGTAATGCAGTGTAAATAGAATGGTATTTTGAGGCATTTTACTTATGCTGATTACTTAGTTTAAGCCAGCGGTAAACTGAAATAAAAAACGGATCCTGTACCGCTTTCACTTTCCGCCCAGATCTGGCCTTCATGCCGACGGATGATCTCGGCACTTAAATAAAGGCCGATACCGAAGCCGGAAATATGGCGCGTATGATTGCTTTCAACCCGGTAATAACGATCAAAGATCCTCGGCAGATCCTGTGCTTTGACGCCCATACCTTCATCCTTTACACTAATCTGGGCGAAACCGTTGACCAGGGCGCATTTTACCTCAATATCCCTGCGCTTAGGCGAATATTTAACTGCATTGCTGATCAGGTTGGAAATAACCGAGCCGATCTTTTCCCTATCGGCATTAACCTGTACATGATCGCAGATATTAATTTGGATAATATGACTGGAAACGGTGAGTTCATATTCCTCAACAACCTCCCTGATCAGCAGGTCGAGGTCGAATAATTCTTTATCGATGGCGATCTTGCCCGATTCCAGTCGTGAGATATTCAGGAAACCATTGATCATGCTGCTCATCCTTCTCGCCTGTATACTCGCTTTTTCCATAGCGCCTGCAAGAAAACTATCGGTATTGTCTTTTAATTTGAGGTTAGCTACCTGGATGAGGGCCATTAGCGAGGTTAACGGGGTTTTAAGCTCATGGCTTACCATGCCTATAAAATCATTTTTTCGCATCTCATCCTGTTTCTGCTCGGAAATATCCCTGGCAATCTTGGAAACCCCGGTGATTGTTCCCTGTTTGTCACGTATAGGCGAAATAGTGAGGGATACATCCAGCTCCCGACCGTCGCTTGCCAGCCTTTTTGTTTCAAAATGTTCCATCCGGTCCCCGTTTTTTAAGCGGGCGATGATTTGCGGCTCCTCATCCTGCCGGTCTTCAGGTACCAGCTTAAGGATAGATTGCCCTATCATTTCGGAGGCCGGGTAGCCAAATATCCTTTCTGCCGATTTATTCCAGCTGGTAATTATACCTTCCAGCGATTTACTGATGATCGCATCATCGGAAGATTCTACAATGGCGGCCAGTTTAGCGCTGCGTTCTTCTGCTTTTTTCTGGTCGGATATATCCAATGCAATTACCAGTCCGGCATAAACAACTCCACGCTCGTCTGTTAAAGGCACAAAATCTACCTGGAAATAATCGCCGTCAGCACTTTTAAGCTCAGTCCTTATCTGTTCTCCGTTCAACATTCGCTCGTAATACTCCCTGGTTGCTTCATATCGCTCGGGAGAGGTAACCGCAGCCATGTGCAACCCCGTGTAACTCTCGGCATGGTAGCCTAATTTTTGCATCAGGTCACCTTCTATCGTGATCAGGTTATGGTTCCTGTCCATGACAAGGATCAAAGAACGGGGGATATTGACAGCAATAGAGCGGAATAACTGCTCCTTTTTTTGTATTTCTTCCCTGCTTCGTTGTAACTCCTCGTTGCTTGCCAGCATTTCTTCATTTGATGCCGCAAGTTCTTCGTTAATCGCTGTAAGCTCTTCATTAAGGGCTTGTGTTTCTTCTTCGCTTTCTGCCAGTGATTTGGTGCGGACAGCTACCAGTTCCTCCAGCGATCCGTTCATCCGCGAAAGTGCCTGTTGTGCTTCAAAAAGTTCTTCGTTGATCGAGCTGAGTTCTTCGTTTGCTGTAGTGATCTCCTCATTGGCAGCAGTAAGTTCTTCGTTAAAAGCTGCGGTCTCCTGTTCTTTGACCTGCAGTTCCCGTTGCAGGCGGTCCTTCACCTGCACATCACGAATTACGCGGAAATAGGATAACAAGGCAATCGCAATAGCAAGTACAAGGGCAACGAGTATTGCGGTTGGAGCAATAAAAGTATAACGCTCCAAAATAGCCGAGCGCTTATCCAAAAGTTTGCGTTCAGTATTTTCGGCCCGGTCAACAGCAAGTCGCAGCGCGTCCATGGCAGATTTTCCTTCTTCCAGATCGCTTGTAGAAACTGCTTGGTTTTGTTGTTTTTTGGCAACCAAATCTTTTAATATCGCCATTCGTCGGGTTAGTACTGTCCGGATATCAGCAAGGTTGGCTTGTTGTTGAGGGTTATCGGCGGTTAAGGTACTTACCTCATCAATCAAACTTTGTGTTTTGAGATAAGCACCATTGTAAGGGCCTAAGAAAGTTGTCTTGCCCGTAAGCAGAAAGCCGCGCTGCCCTGTCTCCGCATCTTTCATTACTGAAATAGCCTGTTCAAGCTTTTGGATCACCAATGTACTATGGCCAACGGCTCTATTACTATCTAATAAGTTGTTAATTGTACCATAGGAAATAATTCCGACGATCAACAGGATCAATATCGAAAACCCGTAGCCGAGCTGTAAATTCCGGGTAAAGTTTAGTCGCATAAAAATACGGGTAGTACTGCATTAAACGGTATGCGATAAAGTTATGCTTTTGCCAAAAAAATCTACAGAAATAGTAGGTCATGATAGCTAATAAGCGTTAAGGGTAACATAGATGTTACAATAATCAATACGCATCGTATTTGTCGCAATAGTTAATTCAACTAAGAGCGTTAATTTCTTTAATAGGTAACTTCCTAATTAATAAAGCCGTTTAAAAGTTTGATTGATTTTACTATTATGAAAAAAGGGGCGTTCGGAATTGCTTTTGCCTATTTGCTGATCAGCCTGCTATGGATCATGTTCAGCGACCGGCTGTTATTTTACTTTGAAAAAATACTTAGCCCCGATCAATACCTGTGGTTAAGTTTGGGAAAGGGATGCCTGTTTGTAATGGTTACCGCAATTGCTCTTTACGCCCTGATCAAATCGGAAGACCGAAAATTGAAACAGAGCGAAAAGCAGTATCGGAGTATGTATGAATCCAATCCAAATCCTATGTGGATTTACGAGCCCGGAACGCTGCGGTTTATTTCGGTAAACGATGCAGCTATTGCTGTTTATGGCTACAGTGCAGAAGATTTTAAACAACGGACAATCCTTGACATCAGGCCTGCCGAAGACAGGGAAGGTGTTGTTTCTTCCGCAGATAGACTGGAAAGCAAGTTTAATCATAGTGGTACCTGGCGCCATCTTAAAAAGAACGGGCAACTAATTTATGTAAACATTACCTCACATAAGATCCGGTTCAATAAAAAGCCCCATATCATGGTCATGGTACGCGATATGACTGAAAGGGTAGAATTTGAGCAGGCCCTTGAAAAAGTAAACCGTGAGCTTTTGGAGGAAAAACACAAACTCAGCGAAACCCAACTACTGTCGAGGGTGGCCGGATGGGAGTTCTATCCTGCCGAAAACAGGTTGATATGGTCAGATGAAGTTTATCGTATTGCTGGGCTCAACCGGGATGACAGCCGCGAAGCTTTTGATATTTATGTACAACATATTTTTCCGGAAGACCGCCCACTGATGATCAATGCCTTGCATGAATTAATACATACCGGTAAACAGCTCGACGTAACGCACCGGATAACAGCACTGGACGGTACCACCCGCTATATCCGCCAGCTTGCCCGCCTGGAAAATACAGGAGAACAGGCATTAAAGATAGCTGGTTCCTTGCAGGATATCACCGAACTCAAACAACTGGAATTGGAACGTAACCGGTACCTGTATAGTTTTGAGCACACCTTGAACAGCATCACCGATTGCTTTTTTGAGCTCGATAATCAAATGAAAATAACGCGGGTGAACGACACCTTCCGGGAGTTGGTTGAAACTGACAGGAGCAGCATTATAGGCACAAGTATTTTCGAGTTTTTCCCTGAAAATGAAAATAAGTTTTACCCGGTTTACCAAAAAGCGCTTGAAGAACGGGTAATTGTAAGGCATGAAGATTACTCGGTTATCCTGCAGCGCTGGTTGAGGATGGCTGCTTACCCTACGGATGGAGGGGTTGCCGTATATTTCTCCGATATTACCGAAGACAAGCTCAAAGATGAACGGTTGAAAGAGGCTGTAGAACGATATGAGCTGGTTGCCCAGGCAACCAGGGACGTTGTTTATGATCTTGACATCGTTGCCAATAAATTGATATACAATACCAGTCTTACTCATTTGGTGCAGATTCCCCACAAAGAGATCAGTTATGAGCTGGAATGGTGGCGTTCACTGATCCACCCGGATGATGTAGCGGAAGTGGTGAGCAGCCAGGAAAGGATCAGCCGGGCCGGTCTTACAAATTGGGAATGTGAATACCGCTTGGATTGTGGTAAAGGTGAATATAAATATGTAATGGATCAGGGGTATTTTGTATACAATAGCCAAAAGCAACCGATAAGACTGATAGGGGCGGTCAGAGATATTGATGCTCTTAAGCGCAGTACCCAGGAAAACAAACGATTGGCGCGGATCATTAAACAGGTAAACAATATGGTGCTTATAACCGACTCCCTGCGTACGGTTCAATGGGTGAACAATGCCTTTGTTGAACTTACCGGTTACCTTTTGGATGAGGTAAAAAACAAGATACCTGTTGAATTTTTAATCGGGCCGGGGCATCCCGGATTCGAAACAATAATCCAGAAGCAAGAGGACAGAGAAGCGTTTGCAATAGATACGATCATTTTCACCAAAAAAGGAACTCCGGTTTGGGTTTCTGCACAGTTAACCCCTGCATATGATGAACAGAACGCTTTTCAGGGTTATATCATTGTTTGCCAGGATATAACTTATCGTAAAGAGAAAGAAGAAGAAATCAATAGGCAGAACAGGTTACTGCGTGAAGTAGCATGGATAAGTTCGCACGAGATCCGACGTCCTGTAGCAACAATGCTTGGACTGGTAAACCTGCTGGATACGGCCGAAGATGACGATGAGCAAAAAGAGGTATTCCCCAAGCTCCGCGAATGCGCCCTGGAAATGGACAGTATGGTACATGAGATCCACCGTCGTATTGAAACCGAAAAAGCCTTGCAGATGGGGCGAGATTTACAGACAGGCACATGAGTATCGGAAATAGGTACTTGCTACATTCAATATTACCACACTCGTTCGGTAAAATCAGTTAAAGCCGACTTACATGAAATTTGTGTTCCCCTGATTTATCGGTCTGAATATTCGTGAGGTGTTATTTAAATAATTGATTTTCTGAAAACAACCAAACCAATAGATCAGCCCGGGCGTATAAAGAAGAGATATTATTAGGGATATTATTTAATAACATTTTACCCATTGAATATGAGCTGATCTTTACTTTTATAGTTCCTTGTTTGCATTATGGGGAACAACATCTTTCCCATTGGATGGGTATGATAGTAACTTATCTGGGGTCGTTAATACCGCGCCCTGAATTAGCCATAAAACTTTAGGGAATAAGGAACTCATAATATATATTTAGGAAAAAATACTTTAAAGATGGTCGGCTTTGCAACGGTTCTCAAATTTCGTTTATATACGCTGTTCATTATTATGTATAGCATTCTTGCTTGCCTTGGAAATATAATTATTGGCTCGTCTCGCTGTCAGGCCCAGGGCAATCGCATAAATACGGAAATTGAAAATCTTGATAAAGCAAAACACGATACAGACAAGGTAAAGATCTATTACACCATCTCCCGATTGTATTGGAACAGAAACGCTGATAGTGCTTTGTTAATGGCAAAAAAATCCCTTGATCTCGCAAAAAAAGTGCATTATGAAAAGGGCATCGCTCTGGGATATCTTGCCGAGGGGGTGGCCCTTGGATACAAAGGGAATTGGCCTGGAGCTCTTGACTCTCATTTACAGTGCCTGCGCATCAGCGAAAAACTGGGCATGGAGGGGTTAACAGAAAATGAATATAATAATATCGCCGGATTATACACCTCTATGGAGGATTATTCAAAAGCGCTTTATTATAACCGGCAGGCCTATAAGATAGCATTGAAACAAAATGACCCCGCACACGAAAGCACTTTCAGTTTATTGGTGAACATGGGGGAAATATTTAAGAAAAAAGGGCGGCCCGATTCGGCCATCGCCTATAATTCAAAAGCATTAATTGTAGCAAGAAGAGTAAAAAATCCTGTCTACACCGCTGCGGCGTTATATAATATTGCAGAAAACTGTATCACAAAAAAGAACTATCAATTGGCAGAGCGATACCTGCATGAGGCACTTGATATAGCACAAAAAGCCGGTGATGATGAAGATGTTGCTTACTGTCATAGTGGGCTGGCACTTACCTCTTACTATACGGGTAAATACAATTCAAGTATGTTGTATGCACAAAAGGCCCTTGAAGAAAGCCAAAGATCCGGCATTGCCGAACTCATTCAAACCGCCTATAATGTATTGTATCTTACCCATCAAAGGATGGGTAATTATAAACAGGCATTGTATTACCGAAACCTTGAAGTTGATTTAAATGATAGTTTGAAAACCGAGCAAAGACAGAAAACGATCAGGAATATGCAGTCGGCTTATGAACTGGAGAAAAAAGAACAACAAATTGACCTGCTGAATAAAGATAAAATTATAGGCCAAAAAGAACTGGAAAAAGTGAGTCTGAAGCGGGATATTTTAACAGCCGGTACCATACTTTTATTATTAATAGCATTTGTCCTGCTCAGAAACTATATACAAAAGAGGAAACTTAGTGAGCAACTGGCCTTGCAAAATGAAAATATATCGGCACAAAATCTTCACTTGGAAGAACTTGTACACGTAAAAGACCGCCTGTTTTCGATTATCGGACACGATTTACGGGGCCCGATCCATACCATTAGCCATATGATGGATATAATCAAGGAGAAAAGCCTGCCGGAAGAAGAAAGCGATTATTGGATTGAGAAAATAGACGAGACACTGGTAATAACCTCCAGTTTGGTTGAAAACCTGTTATACTGGGCAAAAAGTCAATTAGACGGGATACAGCCTAACCCTGCCAGTTTTGATGTACGAAAGTTAATTCATCAAAATGTTATGCTGTTGAAACAGCGTGCCGCCGAAAAGAAAGTAGTAGTAACAGGGGAGGAGATCGCTGAACCTTTGATGGTATACGGAGATGAGACCATGATTGATATTGTGATGCGAAACTTATTGGAAAACGCGGTGAAATTTTCAAAGGCAGGTGATCGCGTTACTTTGGCTGCCGAAAAAAAAGCAGGCTTTGTTGTATTAACAATACAGGACAACGGGAAGGGCATTCCCGAAGAAGCACAATCAAAAATATTCAACAAATATACTTCATATACCACTTTTGGTACTGCCAGTGAAAAAGGAAGTGGACTTGGGCTTTTACTATGTAAAGAGTTGGTGGAAAGGAACAATGGCTCAATATGGTTTGAAAGTAAGGCAGGTATTGGCAGCTCGTTCTATTTTACTGTACCATCAATAAAAAATGAAGAGTTGATTGCTGTTTAGGCTACTCTTTGATATGATGATAAAACACTTTGCATTGTACCTCGCCCCACTGTCGGGGCATGATGTTTGTGTTATTATGCCATATTAGAAGTAGCTTTAAGAACTAAATGGTAGACTTTTATCAGAAAAAAGTCCTGGTTGTTGACGATGATAAGGATATCCGTGAATTAATTCACCTGATCCTCGAGATGGAGGGGTACGCAGTGACCGAACTGGATAATGGTCATGGTGTCCTTGAAGCAATACAGGTATTGCGCCCTGACGTTGTGCTGTTGGATGTCATGCTGGGCGATACGGACGGCCGCGATATCTGTAAACTTTTAAAGAACGATCCGGGAATGAAGGACATACCTATCATCATTGTTTCTGCCAGCCATGGATTGCATACAATGCACGAAAAGCAATGTGGTGCCAATGATTACCTGGCCAAGCCTTTCGATATGAACGACCTTATTAGCCATGTGCGCCATTTTGCGGCTTGATTGGAGTAAGCTCCAGATGGTGCAACTGATCAATTCTCACACTTCTTTCAGGAGATCAAGTAACATTGGCTAAATAAGCTCCGAAACTCATATTTTTTAAAAACGAGACATATTATTCATTATAATAACTTATTTTAGGACAGGCAAAAACCTGGCAGTCGATTCAACTTTTAAACGCGTTTTTAATAAGTTATCTTCCAATCCAAATTTACGCCAACCATTCATACAGATATTTGTTAAGCTAATCATGCAACAGGAAACTACTAAAACGCGGTATAACGATACCGAATTAAATGAATTCAGAATATTGATAAAAGAAAAGATCGGCATAGCCCGTGAAGAACTTAATGAATTGGCTGGTACGCTTAGTGCCTCAAACACTAACGGAGACGATGCAGCTATTGCCGGCAAAACGCTGGAAGATGGTTCTGCAACGTTTGAAAAAGAACAGATCAATCAATTGGCCGCGCGCCAGAAAAAATTCATCGAACAGCTTGAAGCCGCACTGATGCGCATAGAAAACAGGACTTATGGTATTTGCCGCTCTACAGGTAAACTGATACCAAAGGAACGCCTGCTTGCTGTTCCGCACACCACTCAAAGCATGGAGGCAAAACTTAAGCAGGCGTGAGTTCTGCATTTGTGAAGGAAGGGGAGGCCAGACACCTTAAAGACGTTGCGCCGAATCCCGGCGCACTTCTTTTCTTCCTTCGCGTGGAAAACAATGGGACTATTATCCGTGACGAAAAAATCTACTTCAGCCAAAAACATGGCCGCGACGTTTATGAAATGAGCGACGGCCTGTTTTATGCAGTGGATGACGAAAATCATTGGTATATTATCCTTGACACATGAAGGATAAGGTTTTTCCTTTTGGCCAAATTCTCCTCCGTAATTGATAGTTGCCTTTAAGGTTGTTATATCTTATTCAAACAACTCCTGCTCATCCGTATAATAAGTTTTTCTCGAGGCTTCATTAATTATGATCGCCGCCCCGGTTGGGCTGTGTTTTCTCTTCGAGTTATGTATAACCATGAAATCACGGACTTCGCCGTTAATGATATCTGGATTTGATTTCAGGATACTTTTCTCAGCAGCCTCAAGCACTGTTTTTATCGACTGAACAAGATCTTGTAATTTCGCCTCGGGTATCTTGTTACTTACAGAAAACGGCGAAATACGGGCATACCATAAGATCTCATCGGCATATGCATTGCCAATGCCGCGTAAAATCTTTTGATCAAGCAAAACAGTTTTTATGTTGGTTTTGGTTTTAGCCAGGCGCTTTTTTAAATATTCGGCATCTGCGTCAAGAGCATCAGGCACATCTTTCTTTTCGGGGTTGAGGGTAGGGGTAGCTATCCCCTGGAAATCGGCAAGCACCAATCCGCTGTTATCATCAAAATGCAGCTCAACAATGCTGTATTTGTTTTCATTTTTGCTATCGAACAGATATAGTTTACCATGTAGCATCAGGTGCAAACCGAGCACATCGCCTTTATCAAATTTAATGCGCAGCTCTTTACCTTCACGGTAAACTTTCTCCAGCTTCTGCCCGCTTAAAACTTCATCCAGTTCATGTGTGCTCACGTTTAGCTTTTTAGCATTGGGTACTTCTATCTTTTTTACGATTTTACCTGCAAGTTTTTTTTGCAAGTTATAGCTGAAAGCCTGTAAGTCGGGTAGTTCGGGCATGATGTAGGTTTTTTATATGTAAATATTGATATAATTAATGTTTGTTATGTGAGTTCGTTAAACTTTTTAAAACGTTGTATCGCGGTTTCTATCGCCTGGATCTGTGTTTTGTTGAGTTTATCAAACGGCTTGAGCTCGATATCAATGCTCTTTTTACCGATGGCTCGGCTCCAATTGCCAATCATCTTATTGTTGACCATGATGGTTGGAAAAAAAGTAACAGTGCCTATTTTATCCCTGAATTTGGCAGGCACCATAGCATCCCGGTTTTTATAAGCAATAATTAACTCATCATAAACTGGCAGAAGATAAGCCCCTGTACTCTTCGTCTTAGTGGGATCAGTATTTGCATTCATCCAGTAGCTTATTCCTTCAACAATGATATTAGTTAGCTGACTTTTGTTTATTTCGATCCCGGTTTTGGCATCGGCAACAGTGAGGCCGCTCCAATGTACAAAATCGTTTATCGTGGCGGGGCCATGACTTGTAAAATAGCGTAAAACGAGGCGACTAACTGCCTCCTCCCGATCAATAGCCGGTGTCATGGGAGCGCGTTCGTCAAGTAAGGCATAGGTAAATTGTTTGCCTTGCCTTGCGCCATTGCAAATCAACTGCTCCAGTTCGGCTTTCATTAATAATATAGTAAGCCTGAGGTCGTCTGTGGCTATATCGGCCTCATGCAGTGCCGAAACAATTTCGCTTCGGGTTAATTGTTTGCCACCCTGCATAGCGTTTATAAATACATCAAAACTCTTGTTGAAAATTGTGTCGGTAACCTCTTGCTTTTTATACATGGCGGCATTGCCGGCATTAATCCTTGGCCCTGTAAGGGTTAGCATCCAGCGGATATCTTGTGGTAATACAAAATGCCAGGTTGGCCTTAATACATGGGTTCGTAATATAGTCCCGGTGTTCATGGCTTTTTCTACAGTTTTATCCGTTGGTGATAACATCCGCAAGCCAATTGCCCATTTGGCATGAGCATACTCCTGCGCCTGCATGGCGCACATATATCCAACTATCTCTTCGGGCTTCTTAAATTTATTATGATTAAGGTGCTGGTTATAGACCCGAAGGTTAGCTATATCACTTATGGTCATATTTTACAGGCTTTGAATACTATTCAAAATAAATATATACTTATGACAACAGTTTGTCAGCAGGGCAGAATAAAAAGTTTCTTTTGTAATTTGGGCTTTTCCATGCCAAAAATGAAAAAACTATTTATTTTGTGTTGTATTACTGCTTTTATAGTTGTTTTATTAGCTCCGCGGCTAATGCAGTATAATAAGTTTCATGATGCTGAAATTGATGGCAAATTGGATACTATTTACCGCAACATGGGTTATGTTGTAATAAAGGTTAATGGTGAGGAATACCATTTTATTCCCGTTTCATTAGGCAGGAGGAATAACTTTGATGAGGTTGCTAAGATTGGTGACAGAATATCGAAAGTAGCAGGCAGCAATAATTTTAATTTAGTACATGAAGAGGACGAGGCGTTTTTGTATACAGGTAAAAAGTATTGGTAAATTAAATCTTAACGCGGAATGTTGAACAGAATAGATCCCAATTATTTTGCAGGTGGTTTGGTTGTTGGTATTGCCATCGGTGTAGCGTTACATAGTCTTGCTGTAGGTATAGCAATTGGTGTGGCGGTGGGTTTATCTGTAGGTTCGAGAAAGAAAAAAGGATAAAAGAGGTCTCGGAAATTCAGACTTACGAAGTTTTTTGAACTTCGTAAGTCTTAGCAGATATTTAAAAATCGTGATATAAATTTCTGAACGAGCTTCTTAATCCGAAAGTGATCAGCGTGTTTTTTGAATCCTTCTGATCGTTTTTTTCCTGGCGGTATAATGCACCAAGTTCAAGACGTAAATTATATTTAGGGTTTAAAATATAGGCAACTGTGCCTTCTCCATAATATAACTGTGTGCTTAAGCCCTGGCCAATGGTTGTTGTAGTATTTGCCGAAGGCACAAATGGCTTGGTAATAATTTTACCGTTATTGTCGGTTTTTAAGGCATCGAGGCCATATTTGGCATAATTAATCTGCCCCTGGAAATCAAACCGGCCAACCGAGTAGTTCAGGATTCCTAAAAACTCCCTGAAGTTTGCACCGTAAGGATGCGCCAGCGGATCACCATAAAACGAATAGCTGCTTATTGTCTGCTGGTTACTGTAAGTATATGGCTTAACGGTATTATATTCAAATAAATAATTTAACCTTTTAACCTTGAAAATATTGGCACCGCGAATACCCAGTTGCCAGCCATTGGTGTTATCGGTACTGTTGCCTGAAAAGAAATCGCTGCCCTTGAACCTGTCGAACATGATCTGCCCGTATAAAGCTGCTTTATCAAAGATCTTATATTTGGCATTGAAACCTAAAAATACGTTATCTTTTTGGTAGCCACCCGGCCCCAGCGAACTTGCAAATAAGATAGGGTTTACAAAATTAGCGTCAAAGCCCGACCGGTTTCCCTGGTTATCAGCTTCTGGCGTAATTAAAGCGTTAAACATACCAAATGAAGCACGCTTGGTTATATTCCAGTCAATGTAGTGAAATAAAGCCCACTTACGGCGGTTGCCTCCGAAATAGTCAAATTTAGGCGCGGTAGTAGAGGCAAGGTCTTCAATGTAAGCCCAGGCTATCATATATCGCACCGGTCCTAAATCGGCAGTAAGTCTTAACAAAGGCATATTAGCAGCAAAATCAGATAATAACACCGAGCGATAGCCATCGCCGATAAACATTTTATCCTCGCCTAAAGTAATATTCAGCTTTTTTGTGATTGAATAAGAAAGTATTGCGGTTACATACGACCAATCCTGGGAGTTTCGCGCTTGCCCCGTATATTTCCTGGCATAAGCCTGCCCGGGTATAAAACCGTTGGCATTTACATAGTCATTGTAATAAGATGGAAACTTGGCCGAATTTTCAAAACCACTGGTGTAAAATGAAAATTTCTCGCCTACTGTTCCGCCTATCTGATAGCCGCGTACATTTAAATTGGTTGTAGTACTCTTATTGAAATCCCTGCCGGCCTGCACATCGGTAATGTAATCGGCATAAAAAGTATATTCCTTAGCCTTTACATCGAAAAGGTGCTCATTAAATAACTTACGCCCGCCCCAGGTTTTACGGTCTTTAACGCCAACGTTCATTACCGAATCATAGGTATGCAGTATAGTACTGTCAATTAAAAAGGGGCGTAGTGCAGTATGGGTCGAGCTTTTTACCGAATAAATATCCGAATTGAATTTTTGATACAACTGATATGAATTAGGTAAATAAACCGACTGCGCCTGGCTTAACTGCGATATAAATAAGGCAATTACAGTTATGATAAATATTTTTCGAAAGCGTAAGGAGTAGAGTTTTTGCATTACAACAAAATAAGCGTTAATTGTTCTAAGATAAAAATTTCATTGGTAAATAAGGGTATATACATAAATGCAGGGCTGGTTGTTTCTGATATATTTAAATTGTTCAAATTAATTTGAACATAATACTTAGTTAGTTATTTAAAATCAAGCGAATTAGATATCAATGAATTAGATTTAATGCAACTGGAAATTGTATTAAGATTTCTTTACCGATACATGTTTGTGAAAATTGGTAAATAAAATTTCTTTAATCCCGGTACCTCAAAAAGTTAATTAATGTTAAATTTTGTCACGGGGAGGTGTTTTTTTTTAATAAGTTATAAAAATCATGATATTTGCCGCGCTATTAAATCAATTGATATATTATTAAATGCAGTACAAAAAAATCAATAACCTGTTAGGCTGGCTTTGTTTTGTTATAGCCTCAATAACCTATATTTTAACATTAGAGCCATCTGTAAGCTTTTGGGATTGCGGCGAATTTATTTCATGTGCCTACCGCTTACAGGTAGCCCACCAGCCCGGTTACCCCGTTTTTGCCATGATAGGCAAGGTTTTGTCGCTGCTGTCATTTGGTGATAATACTAAAGTACCTTTCTTTACTAATATGGGTTCGGCATTGGCAAGTGGTGCAACCATTATGTTTTTATTTTGGACAATTACAGCTTTTACCAAAAAACTGATGGTTGAAAAACGTGATGAGGCTATTGAAGGTTATAAACTGTATGTGATTATGGGCGCTGGCCTTGTTGGCGCGCTGGCTTTCACATATACCGATACATTTTGGTTTTCGGCAGTTGAAACCATTGTATTTGCCTTATCATCATTATGCACCGCTATCGTGTTTTGGGCTATCCTTAAATGGGATGAACATGCTGATGAGCCTGGCGCCGATAAATGGATCGTTTTTATAGCTTATGTTATAGGTTTATCAATCGGTATCCACCTGTTAAACCTGTTAACTATCCCGGCTATTGCCATGGTTTACTATTTCCGCCGGACTAAAAACATTACGGTTGGTAATAGCATCCTGACTTTTTTAGCGGGTGTGGTGATCCTTGGTTTGGTACAATACGGCATCAGGGGGTATACTATCAAATTTGCTGCTTATTTCGATCTTTTCTTTGTTAATTCATTAGGAATGGGCTTTGGCAGCGGGGCTTTCTTTTTCATTTTGCTGATAGTTATCGCGTTGGTAGCAGGCATCATATACAGTATCCGCAAAAAGAAACCAGTCCTGAACCTTGCTTTACTTTGTGTTGCATTTATCTATTTTGGATACGGCTCATTTGCTTATATTCCTATCCGCGCAACAGCTAATACTAATTTAAATAACTCACACCCTGATAACGCTTTTACGCTTTACGGTTATCTTAACCGTATCCAGTACGGTGAGGTGCCATTGCTAACTGGCCCTATGTATGATTCGCAGGTTACTGATCAAAAACAGGGAAGCATCATTTACCGTAAAGGCAAAACCCAATACGAAAATGCCGGTCGCAAAACCGATTATGTATATGACCATACTACTACCTTGCCACGTATGTACAGCACAGACCCCAACGATGTGCAGTTTTATAAGCAATGGCTTCGCATCCCGGAAGGGCAGGCGCCAACCATGGGCGATAACCTGAAATGGATGTTTAGCTGGCAAATGTACCAGATGTACTGGCGTTACTTTTTCTGGAATTTTGTGGGCCGCTATAACGATGCCGACGGACAAACCAGTACCGAAGGTATCGATGGTAACTGGACAACAGGCCTATTTGATGGTGGCAAACACCTGCCAAAATCAGTAACCGCGGCTACTACTTATACACCGCTATATGCCCTGCCTTTAGTAATAGGTTTAATAGGTTTGTTTTTCCATGTTAACCGCCGCAGTAAAGATGCTTTGATCGTAGGACTGCTATTTTTCTTTACCGGTTTAGCAATTGTATTGTATGTAAACCAGGCAGCTGTGCAGCCACGTGAACGTGATTACTCATATGTGGGCTCGTTTTATGCTTTTGCTATATGGATAGGACTTGGCGTGATAGCCATTGCCGAATTTGCGCGTAAATATATCGACGCTAAATTAGCCGCTATCGGCTCAACTGTAATTGGTTTGCTGGTTTGCCCGGCACTTTTGGCCGCCAAAGAGTGGAAAAACCATGACCGTTCAACCAAAATGACGCCGCATGACATGGCTTACAATTACCTTATTTCATGCCCGCCAAATGCAATTTTGTTTACTTATGGCGATAATGATACTTACTCGTTGTGGTATGACCAGGAGGTTGAAGGCATCCGTCCAGATGTGCGCATCGTAAACCTGAGCTTGTTTACCGGTGACTGGTACATTCGCCAGATGCAGAAAAAAATGAACAGTTCAGAGCCTCTGCCTATCACTATGCCTTTTGATAAATATAAAGAAGGGGTGAGGGATGTTATTTACTTTAATGATCAGAAGCTGCCGGGCTATCAGGATATCAAAGAAGTATTTGATTTTATTACTTCTGATGATAAAGCTACCCAGGTGCAATATCAAAGTGGTGATTATGGCAACTATCTGCCAACAAAAAACCTGAAAGTTACTGTTAATCCTGATGAGGTAGTTGCCAACGGCGTTGTAAAAGCCGATCAAAAAGATAAACTGGCAACCGCTATGGAGTGGAAGTATACCTCAAACTATGTAACCAAAGAGAACTTGGCCATGTTTGATATTTTAGCGCATAACCACTGGAAACGCCCAATCTGTTTCACAACAACTATTGGCAACGAAAACCTGATTGGCTTGCAACCATACCTGTACAAGGAAGGTTTTACCTACCATCTGATCCCGTTTAAACCGGATACAGCTCTACATGATCAGTTAAGCAAAACCAATACTGATGTTATGTATGACAATGTGATGAACAAGTTTAAATTCGGCAAGTTCAAAACAGCCAAATATCTTGATCATGAGTCAACTTCTATGTTTTATCCTGTAATGGTTACCACTTTCCTTGATCTGGCTCAAAACCTTGTTCAGGAAGGTAAAAACGATAAAGCGTTGAAAGTTGTTCAGAAGTATGACGCTGAACTACCCGATATCTATCCGTATGTAGATGTTGCTGGTCGTAAGTTGTATTTAACCCAATTGGCATATCAGCTTCATGATGTAGTATTAGGTAATAAACTGGCTACCAATATTGATAATTACCTTACTGATCAGCTGGATTATAATGCTTACCTGCTTAGCCAGGATGTGAACAGCATTAGCGGCCGCGATGTACAGATCGGTATGCAGGTATTGAATGGCCTGGTTCAGTTTACTAAAGATAACCACCAAACAGCCCTTGCTACTAAATTTGAAAACCAGTTAAAGGGTTACGAAACAAAATTCCGCGCTGTATTAGGCGGAGGGCAATAATAAGCCTTAACAATATTTATTGGCAAAGCCATCCCGGTTCGGGGTGGCTTTGTTGGTTTAAGTGAAGATATCTTCCTTCAAATGCATTATTATTCCATATACCCCATCACGTTAAATATTAAAATAGTTACATCAAATTAACGCGGTTTTCTTTATTTTCAAGGCCGGTATACAAAAGCTTTTAAAATGCGTTTTACGTTTTCCCTTTGTTTGGTGATGTTGTTTTGGTGCAGCGGGGCTGCTTTTGGCGATGCACCGGCGGTACACATTTCGGCAAAGCCCAATTGGCTTAGCCCAATAAAACCCTATAACCAAAGGCCGTCCTCACGTACCATTGAGCGGGGCTTTTATTATGAGCTTCTTGAAGAACAGGTACAGGTTGAAAAGCAAGCCGATTATAATCATATTATCAGGAATATAGTTTCTGAAACAGGCATCCAGAACGCGTCGCAGATCTCCGTTAGTTTTGACCCTGCGTATGAAAGGCTCGACTTTCATGATATTACTGTGTGGCGCGATGGGAAGCCATTAAATCGTTTAAAAACTTCGGCATTTAAAGTACTGGCCGATGAGAAGGACTTGTCGAATTTTATTTACCAGGGAAGTTTCTCTGCTTTGTATATTCTTGATGATATCCGCAAAGGTGATCGCATTGAATATTCATATACCATCACAGGCCGTAATCCTATATTGAGCGGCAAGTTTTGTTCCAATATGTATGTACAGTGGTATACGCCAATTGCGCATCATTACACGGCTATAATTGCCTCATCACAACGGAAACTGAACTTCAAAACTTTCAACAATGTGCCTAAAGTTGCCATCAGCGAAGCTAATGGACTGAAATGTTATGTATATGAAGGGTTCCAGGTACCACCGGCCCATGATGATGACAGTCAGCCATCATGGTACAATGAGCGCGGCTTTATCCAGGTAAGTGAGTTTGCCAATTGGGCCGAAGTTGTAAACTGGGCTTTAAGCATAAATCCACCTTCGCTGAATATAAAAGGCGAACTTGGGGAACGCATTGCCAAATTAAAAAAAGACGCCGGCGACGATAAAGAAAAATATTTCAGAGCTGCGGTGCGTACTGTGCAACAGGAAGTGCGTTACATGGGCATTGAAATAGGTGAATACTCACATCGGGCCAATAACCCCGAAAAGGTATTCAGGCAGCGCTATGGTGATTGTAAAGATAAATCGTTACTGCTTGTATCGATGCTAAAAGCAGACGGAATCGACGCCTCGATGGTTTTGGTAAATGCCGATATGAACGAGCATGTTGAGCAGTACATTCCCACAGCCTATGCCTTTAATCATGCTGTAGTAACTGCCAATGTAAATGGCAAGCAGGTTTGGGTTGATGCCACAATGGATAACCAGGGAGGCGAAGGCACTGATATTTACTTTCCGCGTTATGGTAGAGGATTGATATTAAAAACAGGCAGTGACGGCCTTACTACTATTCCGCCTTCAAAAGGCGGTAAAGTTACCGGCGAGGATATTTATACAGTAAAGGACGGAAAATCGCCTGTGTTGTTTACGGTGAAAACAACCTATACCGGCGATGAGGCCGATTATATGCGTGGTAAACTGGAATCATCGGGCATGGCCGAAACTGAAAAGAATTATCTCGATTATTATTCAAAGATCTATAATAAAATTGAGGCCAAAGATTCAATTATTGTAACAGATGATCTGAAGGCAAATAAGCTTATTACTATAGAAACTTATAAAGTGGGCGATTTCTTTAAAAAAGACACGACCAGTAATAAACTAAACGCAGATCTTTTTGCAAATTTTATTTATAACCAGTTCCCCTCAATAACCGGGCGTATTAAAACACCTGTTGCGCTCACGTATCCTTATGATGCAAATTACTCCATTAAGGTGGTGTTGCCTGGCGGATGGGATATTAATGAGGATCATGATGCCATTAACAGGAGCTACTACCATTACGAATCGGACTTTACAGTTACCGGCGATACCCTGGCGCTTAATTATAAGTTATCGTTTCTGAAAGATAACGTACCTGTTAACAAACTGGACGAGTTTAAAGCCGATATCAAAAAGCTTAACAATACCAGTTTGGGGTACAGCTTTTCTTATACACCGAAGGGTACCACAGAACCATCGACGGTGAACAGCACACTGGTTCTGGTGGCTTTTTTGGTAACTATAGGCCTTATTATACTTGGGGTATGGCTTTACCAGCGCGAAACGCCGGGTATTGTATTTGCCTACGGTTCAACTTTTGTGCCTCTCGGAGGCTGGCTTATTGTAATAGCTATTTTTTTAGGAGGTATGGTAATATCCGCCATATGGGGCCTATCAACCAGGGGATATTTTGAACTTAGCTCATGGAACTCAACTGCGGTGAAAAACATTGCCGAACATCGGTTAATAATTGTATTGGAGAGCCTTGGGAATATTATACTGGCATG
>NZ_DASVOB010000193.1:0-5237 GCF_036383575.1 Mucilaginibacter sp. | reverse complement strand
CACGATATTCCTCATGGCGATGTACCGCTGGCTATTATCTCATCGTTGCTTATTGTTAATCTTTGCCAGGCTGAAACCAGTATTTACACTATAAAAAGTAAAGCACTTGATTACATCGGGCAGATCTCATACGGCATTTACCTGCTGCATAAATACCCCTTGTTTTTGATCCTGTATCTTGTACATCGTTATATCCCTACAATGAACATGGCAATGCAGAACATTATCATATATGTGGCTACTATAGCTTGCGCCATTGGGTTGGCATCCTTATCCTATTTTGGATATGAGAAACCTTTCCTGACTATTAAGAAACGCTTTCAGAAAATTACACAGTAATATTTATCGCTGTTTAAGTTCAATTACCGAGGTAAAAGTATTTACACCTGTACCGGGTTTATGCTTGTAGTTAAATGCATCGCTGGCACGCGCAATGATCATCAGGCCATAATGTTCATTTAATCCCATAATGGTTTCCCTGTCAACATATCTTACGTCAAAATCTTCGGTAAAAAACTCCAGCTGATTACTGTTTTTTACCCGCCCTTTTAATGTGCCGAAGTCATCGCCATAAATAGCAATTTCATTTTGAGTAAACTTGCTTTGTGTTAGCGGCCAGGTTAGCAATGCCTGTCGGGTATTAATTTCCAGTGGCCTTCCCTTGTCCTGTTTACTTATATATAGTTTGTCATTTTTCAGATCGATCCCGATCCGGGTAACATCGTCCCCCATATGCTTGAGCGAATTGGTGAGCAGCTCAAGCAGGATAATTTTTATCCTGAACCCCGCGTCGTCATCAACAATATCTTTTGCTATATTTTGTATATAGCTGATGATCTGTACGGTTAAAGGATAAATACCTTCGGTTTCATTGTTGAAAACAAACTTTTTCAAAATAGTAATTTGTTTATGCCCCGGTTAAAGCCTCCTGTGTATTTGTATAGATCTTAAACACTTTATCAAGCCGCACTAATTGAAACAATGATCTGATATCGCTATTTAAACCAACTACGGCAATATCTCCCCCATTATTCATGGTCAGTTTAAGTGCCGATACCAATGCACCTAAAAAAGAACTATCAATATATATTACCTGCTCAAAATTTACAATAATATATTTATTTCCATTATTAATCAAGATAATCAATTCTGATTTAAATTGATCAGAATTTGCCAAATTAGCCTCTTTAAGTTGTATATCTGCAATTAATGCACTATCGAGCAGATGTGTTTGTAATATCATTTAGCTATTTTTTTTGAATAAATATTAAACTGCAATCGTCAATTTGTTCTCTTGCTTTTTCGTTTAAGAAGCCATCATTTTTTAAAGTGGCGAATGAATCTGCTTTACCAAGATATTTTGCAACTTCATTAATAAAACTATTCAGGTCTGTTTTCTTTCCTGCCGCTGTCTCCTTGTCGATTAATCCGTCGGTTATCAGCATCAACTGATCACCTGGCTGCATAGTAAACAAATGTTCGTCAAACCCGCCCTCTTTACTGATGCCAAGTAATAATCCCGATGAGCCGATCATGTTAAGCTTCATTTCGGAATGGCTAAAGTACAACAGCGGTAAATCGCCTGCTCCGGTATAACTTAGTGTTTCATTCTCTGAATCAATCATTATAAGTGAAAGTGTCGATAAAACCTCGCTCACAACCGGGTCATGATAAATAACAGAGTTTATTTTCTGCATGATGCTTTGGGTTGATACATCTCCTTCCGAAACACATAACCGTACAGCTGCCCTTATATAGCTCAGGTAACCAAATGAAAAGAACCAGGCCCCCCATTTTTTCCCCATAACATCGCCCAGGATAATAAAAGTATACCTGTTATTGATCGATATGGCGTCAATAAAATCTCCGCCAGGATAATTCTCAAATGATTTATGCCAGAAATCTATTTCAAAACCATTGATGCGAGGTGTTTCCTGCGGAACGGAATATAAATTCAGCGCCATCGCTGCGCTGCTCAGTTCCCTTATTGTATGTTCGTGCCGTTCGCGGATGCTGTTCAGATAATTATTGATCTTTGAAATAATAAAGGCAATGGGCGTATCCTTATCAATGTAATCAATAGCATCCAGGCTGATCCCCGCTATCATATGCGCATGATCAGTAACAGATGTCAAAAACATAAAAGGGATATTTTTATACTCGGGTATAGCCATTAAGCTTTGCCTGAATGCAAAACCATCGGTTCCGGGCATCTGATAGTCCGACAAAATAAGATCGGGGCTCTCATTTTTAAGTAATGCCATAGCTTCCTCGGCGTTAGCCGCCCTGCGCGTGGCAAAGCCATCTTTTTCCAAAGCCTGACCTATAACCATCAAAATGAGAGGGCTGTCATCAACCAGGAGTATTTTTGGAGGTTTCGGCATAATTTTAGCAATCAGGAATTGACTTTCCGGAGTACGGCGTTTATAAACAAATATACACCTGTTAATACGATTAAAACGGATATAACATCCATTAAAGTTATACCGTCATCTTTCGAAAAATAAAAAATGGTAAACATTTCAAAATATGGTGGTGCCGGCATGATGATCATGGCTAAACCGAGTATGATCATGGTAACAGCAATTCCTATCAAAACAACGCGCTTTAACTTTTCGTGGATCAGGTATTTTTTGGATTCCCTGCTGTCAACCGGGTGTTGGGCAAGCAAAAGCTCAAGGTTATTTACCATATCCAGGCGACTTTGATCCTGGTCTAATCCACTAAAAACATCAAATTTCTGCAGAGGAGCATTAAGCTCAATTGCGCTGTTTATTTTTTGCTGTATGACTCTAATGTGTTCTTTATCAATATTCCCCTTTTTTAGCAGTTGTATAAGTTCATCAGCTTTTATGTTAAGCAATGACTCATCATCATTTGGTAGGTTATTCTTCAAAGGAATATAGTGATATAATTGGTTAACTTTTGCTGATATTAGCCGTAAAAAGCAATATTGATAATAACCCCTTATAAATGAAAAAAGTTTCTGTTGTTACTGTAAATTTTAATCAGCCTTCTGTCACCGAAGAAATGTTATTATCGATTAAAAATACGAGTACTTATAATAATATAGAAATAATTGTTGTCGATAATGCAAGTAAAATAGACCCGGTTCCGGGCTGGAGAATGAAATATCCTGATATTATATTTGTCCGTTCGGAAGTTAACCTTGGTTTTGCAGGCGGTAATAACCTTGGGCTCACAGTTGCAACCGGCGATTATATTTTCATGGTGAACAATGATACCGAATTTACCCCCGGATTGGTTGAAAAACTTGCAGGTGTGATGGATGATAATAATGTGGTAGGAATGCTATCGCCGATGATCAAATATTTCAGTGATAAAAACCTGATACAGTACGCCGGCTACACCCCCATGAACTATTACACATGTCGCAATAGCGTCATAGGTCTAAAACAGAAAGATGAAGGCCAGTTTGATCATATTACAACCCCTACTGCCTACTGCCATGGGGCCGCCATGATGATCAGGAAAGAGGCGATTGAAAAAGCAGGTATGATGTGCGAAAACTTCTTCCTGTACTATGAAGAGGTTGATTGGTGCGAACATATCATAAGAGCAGGTTTTAAGGCCTGGGTTTGTACCGATGCCCTTATTTACCATAAAGAATCCGTTTCGGTAGGCAAGAAAAGCAAGCTTAAAGAATATTTTATGAACCGCAATCGGATCCTGTTTATCCGCCGGAATGCCCCGTTGTTCAAAAAGATCTTCTTTTACTTTTATTTTCTGCTTTTTGTGGTGCCCCGCAACCTGGTTAATTACATTAAAGAAAAACAATACGGATTTATTCCCATGCTGTTGAAAGCAGTATGGTGGAATTTCACCCATTCAAAAAACAGTAGCAATTTAGGATACCCCATTAATACCATAGGATGAAAATAATTTTAGCCATAAGTCTTTTTATTGTTTTTTACACTTTTGCAGGATACGGCATCTTCCTTTACCTGATCATCAGGATCAAGAGGATTTTTAAAGGCCTGAAACCTCTCCCTGCAGAAAACCTGGATGTGCTTCCTTCCTGCACGTTGATCATAGCCGCTTACAACGAAGAATATTTTATTGAACAGAAGATCAGCAACAGTCTGCAACTCAATTATCCCGAAGGAAAACTGAAACTGCTTTTTGTTACCGATGGCTCATCAGACAAAACCCCTGATATTATTGCCAGGTACCCACAGATACAATTACTGCACAAGCCCGAACGGGCAGGCAAAATAGCTGCTGTACACCGTGCCATGGAATATGTTGATACCGATGCCGTTGTTTTTACCGATGCCAATACATTTTTAAATAAGGATGCCTTAATAAAGATATGCAGGCATTACAGCGACGTAACAGTTGGTGCTGTGGCTGGCGAAAAACGGGTGCATATTGATGAGAACGCAGATGCCAGTGCGGCAGGTGAGGGCTTTTACTGGAAATATGAATCCGCCCTTAAAAAATGGGACTCAGAACTGTATTCGGTTGTGGGGGCAGCGGGTGAACTGTTTAGTGTACGCCGTTCATTATATCAGCCGGTTGAGCCGGATACGGTGCTTGATGATTTTATGATCTCGATGCTGATAGCTGCTAAAGGCTACCGCATTATTTACGAGCCTGATGCATACGCTACCGAAACAGCATCAGAAAATGTTTCGGAAGAGTTAAAACGAAAAGTAAGGATTGCTGCCGGCGGGATACAATCTATTTTAAGGCTTAAAAAATTATTTAACCCATTCCCCTACCCAATTCTATCGTTTCAATATATCAGTCACCGGGTTTTACGGTGGACAATAACCCCTTTCCTGCTTATATTATCATTTATTTTAAACATCGTTCTTGCCCTTGAATCGGGAGAAACAGCCATGCAGGGGCTATTATTGGCACAGGTATTGTTTTACTTGCTGGCATTGCTTGGCATGGTAATGGAAAAGCGGCAGCTGCGCATAAAAGTTCTTTTTATCCCCTATTATTTTTGTGTTATGAACTATGCAGTGCTGGCTGGTATCATCCGTTATTTTAGCACTAAGCAAAGCGCAGTTTGGGAAAAAGTACAACGAAAGCAGTAAAACATTGATTATAAGTTAAGAAGATAATTATTTTATAGTTTAATATATTGAACAGATAAAAACATACCGTAAAATAATTGATGATAAAAGAAGATTAGATCAAAAAAATCTATCTTCAGCTGCTTTTTAAATTACCTGTCAACTAATTAAAAAGTATATTTCGACCGC
>NZ_DASVOB010000192.1:0-1527 GCF_036383575.1 Mucilaginibacter sp. | reverse complement strand
CTCAGATAGTAACCGGGCATAACGGTATCCAGATCAACAAGACATAGTGCATTTTGCTCATCATCAAAGAGGATGTTGCTTATTTTGGTATCATGATGTACCACGCGCATAGGTATTTCCTGACCGCTGATCAACTGGTTGTATGTTTCTAAAATATGCTGGTGTTTATATACCTCATTTATCTCGGCGGCAGCCTCTTCCTGCTTGGTGGTTTCTGCGTTTTTTACAGCTATTTTGAACTGATCAAACCTTAAGGGCAGGTCATGGAAGTTTTGCAGGGGATATTCAAGCAGGCTGATGTCAAAATCTTTAAGCAGGTAGGTAAACTTGCCAAACTGTTTAGCCGCCTCGTAAGCCTCTTTTTCGTTTTTCAGAACATCAACCGAGTGCGAGCCCTGCACAAAGGGGAATAGCCGGTAATGCTCGCCTGTGGCAGCTTTTACTATAAAGTCGCCATTGAGGCTTTTTAAAGGAGCTACAAACAAATAGCCGGGTGCGGTTTCATTGATATACTTTTCTATTAAAGCCAGGTTGTTGACTATATGGTACGGAGCCTTGAAAATATTGGTGTTAATTTCCTGAAGGATATAGTTTTGGTTATTAGCGGTTAGTTTGTAAGTATGGTTTATTAAACCCGAGCCATAAGGGGCAATTTTAGAACCAATTAAGCTTAATCCATAGCTTATGAGTACATCATCGATCATATTATTTTGATTAACTAAACCAAACATACTTAAATAGGTAAATGAAACCCACACGCAAACGTTTGTGCTTTTTTATTGCAATTGCTCATTATAATTTATACGAGGTTTCAATGACAGGTATTCGCACAAAGGCGGGTGGGGTTAATAGATTTTTATTGCTGTGGGGATTATTGTTGCGGCAGTTTATCAAAATCAATAGCTGGAGGGATACCATTGGCCTCCCTGGTTATTACGGTGCCGTAAGGTGTAACGCCAACTGTTTTAAATCCTCCCGAAAACATGTAGAACCATTTTCCGTCAACACCGCTGCCATAATCAAATCTGGGATGTTTTACCTTATCGGCAGTGGTGGTGAAGCGGGCTGTGGTTAACTCCAGCCATTTGCCGCCTGGGGTGCAGATCCATTGGTTGCCGTAACGGGCCGAAAAATAATCCGCGCCATTATCGCCAAAATTTTCAACAAACGAGTACAGGCCGGTAAGCAGTTTGCCGCCGGTTTTGGTTTTATCCCATTGGGCTATTAATTTCCATTCGCCGTTTTCAGGGGCGTAGTAGTAGGCGGTAAATATGGTATGGTCGCCGGCCGGTTTTGCGCCAACAAGCAGTTTGTAAACAACGTCGGCTTTCCAGTTAAATACCAGGTGACTGTGGCCACCGGAACCTTCATTACCAAATTCGCCGGTAAACACGCCTGCGCCTTTTTTAATAAGGGTTACTGCATAGTCAGACGGGATCTCTTTCGGGTCGTTGGTGTTGTAAGCGCTCCAAACCGAAAATATAAAACGCTTCTCGTTTTTTGAATTATGCTGTATGCCCATATAGC
>NZ_DASVOB010000191.1:0-2209 GCF_036383575.1 Mucilaginibacter sp. | reverse complement strand
ACAGCAGGTCAACCCAAAAGCTTTGCAAGTGCTCGGCATTGATGAAAAATCGGTGATTGGTGAATTAATTGGCGAGCTCGCTCACCCTATCTTCAAGCACATCAAAGCCCTTAAATCGGGCGAAACGGAGGTGGTTAAACTGGACGGTGTCAATTCGTTCAAATTGCAGAAATCACATTTTATTGACCGGGGATTTTCCCGCCACTTTATTATGCTTGAAGATTTGACAGCCGAGATTCTCGCTGCCGAAAAGAAAGTTTACGGCAAGGTGATCAGGATGATGGCGCATGAGGTGAACAACACTATTGGCCCGGTTAACTCCATTATGCAGTCGGCCATGAAAACCGACCAGCTTTGGGCCGGTCATGATTTCGACCCGATAAAAGATGCCCTCCAGATCGCTATGGACAGGAACCAGAACCTTAACCTGTTCATGCGAAACTTTGCCGATTTAGTGAAGCTGCCGCAGGCCAACAAGCAACCTGTGGTATTGCAAAAACTGATCACCTCGGTAACTAAACTGATGACTATCCGCGCCGAAGAAAAAGGCGTATCACTTAATCTTAATTTACCGGAAGAGCCAATTAAGATCATGGCCGATGAACAGCAACTGGAGCAGGCATTCATCAACATTGTAAAAAACGCTATCGAGGCTATAGATGATAAAGGATCGGTAACATTTACCATCAATACCAAAGAGAAAAAGCTGGTGATCACCGATACCGGCAAAGGCATTAGCCCCGAGCAGCAGGCCAACTTGTTTACCCCATTCTTCAGCACCAAAAAAGACGGGCAGGGGATAGGCCTCACCCTGGTACGTGAGATCATGCTGAACCATGGTTTCGAGTTTTCACTGAAAACCGTTGCTGAACGGCAAACGGAGTTTGTGGTTTATTTTTGATTGCCGTTTTAACGAGGTCTTAAACCTCCTCTTGAAAGAGTATGTACTGGGGAGATGGAAATTAATGGATAACGTGATGCTATTTAAATAAAACATGTCATTGCGAGGAGCAGCATGGGTAAAGGCGCTGGGGCGACGTGGCAATCTCGTTGCCATACAAATCGGTCATGCACTGGCTACGAGATTGCCGCGCTGCGCTCGCAATGACATGGTTTTTATTAGGCTTTTCGGGCAACTTTTATCTTCCCAACACCTGTAGGCTCCAGCCGAGTGGCAGTTATCAAGCGGCCTCTGGCCGCCGCAGCAAATGTAGTCCAGAGGACAAGGCTGTGTAACGCCAATAAAAATCCATAATTGTATTAGTTTTTGCTTAATCCTTTTAGTAACGTTGTAAACCAATTTAAATGTTACTTTAACAGATAATCCACATCGCAATTACATTTACTATGCAAAGACGGCATTTTATTAAAATTTCTGCAACTACCGCGGCTGCAATGCTTTTCAGCAGGCTTACTTACTCGGCATCAAACGGAGCCGCTATCATAAATAGCCCAGATGAAGTTTGGGCGCAATCAGGCCCCGACTGGGTTAAGCTCAGGGCCTCGGGCGGATCTCATTACAGTTATAAAGATCTCAGTGTAACCCTTAAAGCTAATGGCAATGCACTTGGCGTTTATGTGTCATCGCCTAAGCAGGAGTTAAATAGCGTACGGCTAAAATGGAAACACAACACTTCTGCTTCAGCTAAATTCCTGGGCGATCATTGGGAACGTTCTTATGGCGACCTGGAATGGAAAACCATAGCCGCCGGTATTAAAAATCCGTGGTATGTAATTATACATGATGATAAACAAACGGCTTGTTTCGGCGTAAAAACAGGCGCTAACAGTATTTGCTGGTGGGGCGTTAATGCCGATAATATCGAACTTACTTTAGATACAACTTCGGGTGGGGTGGGCGTATTGCTGGGCGACAGACAACTACACGCCGCCGATATCATAACTACTAATGCTAAAACCAACGAAGATACCTTTGCCGCAACGCATCGTTTTTGTAAAATGATGTGCGAAAAGCCGCGCATTCCGAAGCAACCTGTATATGGTATTAACGACTGGTATTTTGCATATGGCAACAACTCGGCCGAGTTGATCAAAAAAACAACCGCCATGATGGCCGAACTGGTTACCGATCACAGCAATAAGCCTTTCTCGGTTATTGATGCCGGTTGGGCTACCTATTCGCCATTATTACCGGGCGATGGGGGCTGGAACGATGATTTTTCAAAGCCAAACGATAAGTTCAAAGATA
>NZ_DASVOB010000190.1:0-1862 GCF_036383575.1 Mucilaginibacter sp. | reverse complement strand
ATCCGGTAACACCTAAAAACTCTTTAGGAGTCTTTTCGCTGAAAGGTCGCCCGTTAAGGTGATAAATCCCGATAGAGGTAATGGTTGGCGGCACTTTATCGGGGATGGTTAAGCCAAACAACTGCGCATTGATGGTTTCCTCAGTTTTGCTGTCCCTGATCTCAAAATGCACATGCGGCCCGGCCGATGCCCCGGCGTTGCCCGAAATAGCTACAACTTCATCTTTTTTAACCGGCACCTGGGTTGATGTAAGGTTAAAGTCGGCCTCGTAGGTTTGGTGCTCGTACTGGTATTTTTTTACCAAATCAATAACCGCCGGACTAAAACTTTCCAAATGACCATAAACCGTGGTATATCCATTTGGATGGGTGATGTAGATTGCCCGTCCGAAGCCTCCAAACTGAACGCGTACCCTTGATATGTAACCTTCGGCGGCAGCATGTACGGGATAACCGGTGCGCTGATTGGTTTTAAAATCGAGCCCGGAGTGAAAATGCGCGGGCCTTAATTCGCCAAATGAACCTGCGGTAGTAGGCGGCGTAAGATCAAGCGGGTACCGGAAATAGTTTTGCGGATACTGCCTGCTTTGTATAATATTATTTTGCGCAAATGTGTTTGAATAAAGCGCCAAACAAATTGCACCTGTAACCAATAGCTTTTTGATCATGCTTATTTAACGTAAAAATCGAGCATTTTGTCATCCTCAAGGTACCCCTCAAGCCTGTCGCCGATTGTTACTTTTGATACACCCGGTGGGGTGCCTGTAAATATTAGGTCGCCCTTTTTTAGGGTGATGTATTTTGAAACAAATGCGATGATGCTCTCGAATGAGAAAAGCAGATCACGGGTGTTACCCTGCTGACGGGTTTCGCCATTGATATCCAACCTAAAGTTGATATCATAAACCGACTCAAACTTGGCCTTAGGCACAAAATTGCTGATAGGTGCTGAACCATCAAAAGCTTTGGCCAACTCCCAGGGTAAACCTTTTTCCTTATGGCGGGCCTGGATATCGCGGGCAGTAAAATCAATTCCTAAACCAATTTCTTCATAATAGTTAGCCGCAAATTTCTCGCTGATGTGTTTGCCCTCTTTGCTGATCTTTAAAACCAATTCTATTTCATGGTGAACATCTTCCGAAAAATCGGGGTGATAAAAAGGCTTGTTTTCTTTCAGCAAAGCCGTTTCGGGCTTCATGAAGATAACCGGTGTTGTGGGTACCGGGTTATTAAGTTCTTTGGCGTGTTCGGCGTAATTGCGGCCAATGGCTATAATTTTCATAAATGAACGCTATAAACGCCAAAGCTAAAAAATTTGATGGGTTTGGGGGAAGGTTTGTGAGCTTGTATTAATTATTTGACGTTCTCTTAATTAAAATCCGCTGTCCGAAGTCTCTGACTTCGGATGACTATGCCTGTAGTCTTCAGACTACAGTTGATGTATGTAGTTGCAAACTACATACATATTGAATTCGAAGTCAGAGACTTCGAACAGCTCTTTTTTGTTGATGACCTTAATTAATAACCGAAATCCTTTTAATAACCGATTCGGTACCGGCTACTACGCGTACAAAGTAAAAGCCACGAACCAGCTTATTGCTGATAGGATAATTCAGATTGTGATCGCCGGACTCAACCCTTTGCGAAAACAGGGTGGAAATATCGTTGCCAAGCACATCCATTATTTTGATGGTTACGTTGGTATTGCGCGATATAGAATACTTGAGGTTGATCTGATCGGTTACCGGGTTAGGGTACAATTGCACATCACTTAACAGTTTATCATCCGGCCGGGATACGCTTAACTTAACATTTGAAGTAACAGCAGGCTTTAACGGGGGAAGCGAAAGGTGCAGGCCATTC
>NZ_DASVOB010000189.1:0-17848 GCF_036383575.1 Mucilaginibacter sp. | reverse complement strand
ATGAACAATACCTTCAGCTATGCCGGGTTTGATCTGAGCGTGTTTTTACAGGGTGTGTACGGCAATAAGATCTTTAATGCCAACAATGTATACCAGGAAAGCATGGCAGTTGCCCAAAACCAAACGGCAAGGGTTTTAGGCCGTTGGGAAGGTGAGGGCACCAGTAATACCATACCAAGGGCTATCTACAATGACCCTAATAAAAACTCCCGTATTTCAGATCGTTTTGTGGAGGATGGCTCGTACCTGCGGATAAAAACAGCAACATTGGGCTATACCCTGCCCGATGCGCTGATAAAAAAAGCAGGCTTCAGCAGGGCGCACATTTATGTTACCGGACAAAACCTGTTCACGTTCACTAAATACACAGGTTTCGACCCCGAGGTTGGTAGCAACGGCATCGACTTTAGTGTGTACCCCGTTACCCGCACCATTAGTTTAGGTATCAATTTAACACTTTAACATTTAAAGCATTAAGTAATGAAAATCAATAAATATATAATCGCTTTAGTGCTTACTGCCGCTTTTGTAGGTTGTAAAAAGGATTTCCTTGATAAAGCGCCGCTCGACTCTGTAAACACAGCCAACTATTATAAAACTGCAGAGGACGCCGTGAACGCTGTAAATGCCGCTTACCAGCCTTTGCAGCGTCCCAAACTGTATAACTTCAGGATCTGGACCACTGATATCATGGCCGGTAACAGTGTAACCGGGGCAGGCGGCGGTACCGATGGTATCGAAACCCAGGATGAGCAAAATTTTGTCACCACATCGGCCAATGCGGGTGTACTCGATGTTTACCGCGGGCCTGCACCGGGCATTTTGCAATGCAATATTGTTTTGCAAAAGGTGCCGGCCATTAACATGGATGAAACCCTGAAGAACCGCGTTTTGGGCGAAGCCAAATTTTTAAGGGCGCTTTACTACTTTAACCTGGTACGTTTATTTGGCGATGTCCCGCTGATAACCAAACCACAAGTGGTAGGGGACGATCTTAAAGTAAAACGAGCACCTAAAGCCGATGTGTATGCGCTCATTATCCAGGATTTGACCGATGCGATAGCTGCATTGCCTGCTGCGACCAGTTACAGCGGTGCCGATATTGGCCGGGCATCAAAAGGCTCAGCTACCGGTTTGCTGGCCAAGGTTTATTTAACATTGGGCAACTATCAAAAAACGGTTGACCTGTGTAAGCAGGTAACAGCCCTGGGTTATTCACTCAATACAAATTATGCCGATAACTTTTCGGCCACAAAAAAGAATACTGCCGAATCATTGTTTGAAGTGCAATACAGCGGCGCAACCACCTATGGCTTTTTTGACGATTTTAATCAGGCTTCGTGGACAAGCACTTTTACTGGTCCGCGCAATTCTGATTTTGTGGGTGGTGCTTATGGATGGGATCAGCCAACGCAGGAGTTTGTAAATGATTATGAAAGCGGCGATCTGCGTAAAGACCTTACCGTGCTTTATCCCGGCTGCCCGGCTTTTGACGGTAAAACCTACCAGGCATCGTATTCAAGCACAGGCTTCAATCTGCGTAAATTCCTGGTGCCGAAATCAATCTCGCCAGATTACAATACCAATCCTGCCGATTTTCCGGTTTTGCGCTATGCCGATGTATTGCTGATGCAGGCCGAAGCCATGAACGAACTTGGTCAGGCAGGTGCCGAAGCCCCCCTGAATTTGGTACGTAACCGTGCCGGTTTGGCAAGTGTGGCCGCTGGCTTATCTAAAGATGCTTTCCGTACTAAGGTACTGCATGAACGCCGCATGGAACTTGCCTTTGAGGGCCAGCGCTGGTTTGACCTGATCAGGATCAACAACGGTCAGTACGGGCTTGATTTTCTGCATTCAATAGGTAAGGTAAATGCTACAGCTAAATTTCTGTTACTGCCGATACCTCAACAGGAAATTGACGCCAACTCAAATCTAACCCAAAACCCCGGTTATTAATTCATCAAAATACAGATCATCAAAATGAAAGCTTTAAACTTCAATGGTGTTTATGCACCAGGATCAAAACATACAAAATCCGCATTATGGGCACTGATGATGGTATCGTTTATATCACTTTTTGCTTTTTCATGTAAAAAAGATAACATAACTGCCAAGGTAACATCAACTCCGGTGCTATCGGCCTCGTCAAATGCGGTAGTACTTACCCGCGATAATGCCGCAAATCAGGCATTGACTTTAAGCTGGACGGCAGCAAATGTTCAGGGCATACAAGGCTCGGTGACTTACTTTTTGCAATGGGATATTAAAGGGAACAACTTTGCCAATGCCGCTAATGTTAAATTAGGAAAAGACACGTTGACCAAAGCTTACACACAGGAGGCACTGAACGATATGTTCATCACCCTGCCTACAGCCACGGCTACCGCTGTAGAAATGCGTTTGGTTACGGCCACTTCCGATGGCTCGGTATCTCCGTTTAACTCCAATGTTGTAGCATTAACAGTAACTACATATTCCAAAACTATCCCACCGCCTTACAGCCAGTTATGGATGGTAGGGGATGCCACCCCTAAAGGCTGGGATATAAGCAATGCTACGCCGATGGTTCAGGATGGTAATGATCCGTACCTGTTCACCTACACCGGGGTATTGGTTGCCGGTGAATTTAAAATTGCTACGGTCAAGGATTTTGGCGGCGCGTTTTATCGCCCGCTGGCAAATCATCCTGCACTTACCGAAACTGCCGTTCAGGTAAGCAGCGGTGATCCGGATAATAAATGGCAGATCACCGCAGCGCAGGCCGGTAATTATAAGATCACGCTTAACCTGCATACCAACACCATCAGCATAGTCAACACCGATCCGCCAAAGGCCCCATTTAGCCAGTTATGGTTACTGGGCGATGCAACACCGGGTGGCTGGAGCCTTGATGCTGTTACGCCGTTAATAGTTGATGCCAGCGATTCGTTCATATTCACCTGGACAGGGCCGCTTGTGGCCGGCGACTTCAAAATTGCAACCGCTAAAGATTTTAATGCGCCGTTTTACAGACCAACAACCAATGCACCCGATCTATCAGCAACTGCGGTGCAGCTTAACGCGGGCGACCCGGATAACAAATGGCACATTACAACAGCAAGTACCTATAAGATCACCCTGAACCTGCATACCAATACCATCAGCATTGTCAATACGGTAGTCTCTACCCCGCCGTACACAGCACTATGGCTCATTGGCGACGCTACGCCCGGAGGCTGGAGCCTTGATGCCGCCACGCCGATGGTGAAAAGTGCCGCGGATCCATTCGTGTTTAGCTGGACGGGGCCGCTGGTAGCCGGCGAGTTCAAGATAGGCACCGCTAAAGATTTTGGCGCGAAGTTCTATCGCCCGGTTAGTGATCACCCGGCATTATCGGCAACCACGGTTCAGCTGAGTTCAGGTGACCCGGATAATAAGTGGGTAGTCACCGCCTCGACCGCAGGTAACTATAAAATAACCCTTAATATGAAGGATCTGAGCGTTGCCATCGTAAAACAATAATCAATTGAAAACAGGAAATAAAATACATGAAATGAAAATATACAGTGCAGGAGTGTTGATGATGCTGGCCGCCATAAGCTGCGGCTGCAAAAAAGATAAACTGGTTGATAATACCGGTTTAATAAAAACAATAGCGGCAACTAACCTTGCCGGCATCAATACCGATAAAGCTTTTTATAAACCCGGCGATGAAATTGTTTTTACGCTTGATAAAGCCCTGCCTGCTACGGCAAAGGTGAGGTACAAACAGGCTGGCGCCATTGTACAATCAGGAACAGTAACGGGTACTTCCTGGAAATGGACAGCCCCGGCAGCGGATTTTACCGGCTATATGGTTGAGCTTTTTGATACCGTAAACGGCCAGGAGAAAATTTACGGAACCATTGCGGTTGATGTGTCATCAGATCCTGCACGTTTTCCGCGGAATGGTTTTTTATCAGCCTATGGTAAACTGAGCAATGCTGACATCAAAACCGTGATGAGCTCGCTGAACCGTTACCACATGAACTATGTGCAGTTTCAGGATTGGGAGTATAAACATCATGAACCGCTGGCCGGTACAGTGGCTAAACCTGATGCCAGCTGGAAAGACATCGCCAACCGCGATAATTACCTTACCACTGTTCAGGACTACATTACGGCAGCGCACGGGTATAACATGAAAACCCTGCATTATAACCTGGCTTACGGCTCGTTGAATGACGCAGCTGCCGATGGTGTAAACGAGCAATGGTATTTGTTTGATGATGCTACCCACACCAAAAAAGAGGTAGCCACCCTGCCGCAGCCTCCTTTTAAAAGCGACCTGTATATCATGGATCCCTCAAATGCAGGCTGGCAGCAATACCTGGCCGGAAAAACCAACGAAATGTACCAGGTATTTAATTTTGATGGCTACCAGATAGATCAGTTGGGCAACCGTGATAAAACCTTGTACAATTATACTGGCAGTATAGTTGATCTGCCTACGGCTTTTAACTCATTTATTAAGGCCATGAAAGTGGCTTCGCCAACCAAAAGGCTGGTCATGAACGCGGTAACGCAGTACGGGCAGCCACAAATTGCCGACACCCCGGTTGATTTTCTGTATTCCGAAGTCTGGTCACCAAATGAAGGTTATAAAGACCTTGCCGATATTATTAAAAGTAACGATGCCCTGACCGGCGGCACTAAAAAGAGCGTGCTTGCTGCTTATATGGATTATGACCTGGCAAGTAACCCGGGATATTTCAGCACCCCCGGTGTTTTATTTACCGATGCGGTGATCTTCGCGCATGGCGGCTCGCACCTGGAATTGGGCGAACATATGCTGGGCAAGGAGTATTTTCCCAACAATAACCTGCAAATGCGCGATGACCTGAAAACAGCCATGGTCAGCTATTATGATTTTTTAACAGCCTATGAAAACCTGCTTCGCGATGGGGGAACGTTTAACAATCCCGCTATAACTCCGGGCGATAGTCAAACAAAACTGAATAACTTTCCACCGCAAACCGGGCAGGTATCAGTTATAGGTAAAGATCTGGGCAGCAAACAGGTCATTCACCTCATCAACTTTGCCAATGCCGCAAGTTTTGACTGGCGAGATCGTAATGGTACTCAAGCAGCTCCGCATCCTGTAAGCAATGGCCGTTTTAATTTTACAGCTACAAAAACCGTTAAAAAGATCTGGGTGGCATCGCCGGATATTGATGGTGGGGCATCGAAAGATGTGACCTATACACAATCGGGAAATACAGTTACTTTTACACTACCAATGCTCAAATACTGGGATATGGTAGTGGTTGAGTATCAGTAGTAAATGTTGATGCCTGTTAGTAAAAGGCTTTACGCTTTCTTATTCCACCGGGGCTATACTTTGCCCGGTGGAATATTGGTTTATAATTAAAATATCTTCTAATGAAATATTCTGTTTCTGTAATTATTAGCTTATTGCTTAATGTTGGTTATGTAAGCGCACAAAGCAGCAAACCTGTTTATGCTTCTAAGGCCTATACTATTTATCCGGATAGGGTAGTACAGGGAAAATATACTGCAATAGCGGCGTCGCCAACCGATCTGCAATCTAACTATCAGAGCCCGGCTAACCTGTATAAAAGTCCGGTGGTTGATTTTAAGTTCAGCATCAACGGCAAGGATAATGAAATGCCATCTGGTAACGATCATCATTTTATTTGCCCGGCTCAAAATAACGAAACCCCGCTGATCAGGTTTGGTGAACCCGATGCCGATAAGAAAATAGCGTCCGCCGGCGCTTACCTGAAACCATCTACGCAATTTAAGATCCGTGTTGATATGCGGGCTGTGCTTGAGGCTTTTAAAGCAAAAGGCTATTACACCTGCTTTAACGGCGTTAAGATCTATAAAGATGATTTTAAAGGGGTATTTGTAGCAGGCAGCACTGCACCTATGATCTGGGATTTTAACAATTTAATTAATCACCCCGAACTGGAACTGAAAGATGCCGACGGTGATGGTATTTATGAAACTACGCTGATCTTGAACAAACCACAGGACGCCAACAATACCGCTTCTGTATGGAAAATGAGCAAGGATGTCAGTGCTTTTCCGCAATACAGGTCGCCGTATGTATTATCAGATGCACTTTACAACCTGTCATTAGAGGAAATGCAGAAGGCGGTTGAACCCGATAGTACTTTTCGTACAGGTAAGGAGTGGAGTGGCGTTTGGACAAGGGATATCAGTTATAGCATCATCCTTTCCATGGCTGTTCTGCAACCTAAAGTTGCCGTTTACAGTCTCATGCGCAAGGTGAAAAATGGCAGGATCATCCAGGATACCGGTACGGGCGGAGCTTACCCCGTATCGTCCGATAGGATGATCTGGGCCGTGGCCGCCTGGGAGGTGTATAAGGTAACCGGTGATAAAGAATGGCTGAAGAAAGCGTATCAGATCATTAAAAAATCGGCCGCCGATGATGCCTTGAATGTGTACGACAGGCAAACCGGCCTGGTACGCGGCGAATCATCATTTTTAGACTGGCGCGAAGAAACATATCCCAAATGGATGCAACCGGCCGATATTTATGAGTCGGAATGTTTAGGCACCAGCGTAGTGCATTACCAGGTGAATAAGGTATTAGCTGCTATGGCTGGTTTATTGGACGACAAAGCCGCAGTTAAAGGCTATCTTGACGAAGCCGCCACCATAAAAAAAGGTTTAAACAATTTATGGTTGCCCGGCCAGGGCTATTATGGTCAGTACCTTTACGGCAGGAACAACAAAACGGTATCACCGCGGTCAGAAGCTTTAGGAGAGGCGCTTGCTGTGTTATTTGATGTTGCTGATGCCGGTAAACAACAAAGTGTAATTGCCAATACTCCTGTAAACGAGTTCGGTATTCCATGTATTTACCCGCAGATCCCTAATATTTTACCGTATCATAATAATGCGGTATGGCCCTTTGTGGAAACTTACTGGGCTATGGCATCGGCAAAAGCCGGTAACGAAACATCGGTAATGCGGGCTATCAGTGCTATTTATCGCCCGGCCGCGCTGTGGCTTACCAATAAGGAAAACTTTGTAGCCAGCGATGGAGATTTTGCCGGTACGCAGATCAATAGCAGCAATATGCTGTGGAGTTTATCGGGTAACATCGCGTTGGTATATAAAGTATTGTTCGGTATTCATTATAATGAAAATAGCCTGCAGTTTGCGCCATTTGTACCGAAGGCCCTGGCCGGTGGGCGCTCGTTACATCATTTCAAATACCGCAATGCTGTGTTGGATATTGACATGACCGGTTATGGTAATCAAATTAAAACCATAACGCTTGATGGGAAAGCTTTGACTGGGGGCGTAATACCCGCCGGTTTAAAAGGAAACCATAATGTTAAGATAACGCTGGCCAATAATGTGCTTTCGGGTAAAAGCAATTTGGCTCCGGGTTATACCGCTCCTGAGACTCCGGTTGTTACATATGCAAAGGGCAAACTTACCTGGCCAAAAGCACAGGATGCTGTAAATTACCGGGTAATTAAAAACGGGCAGCCTGTTGCCGTAACAAAAACGCTGAGCTATGCGGTAAATGCAGGTTTATATGCCGAATACCAGGTTATAGCCATGGATGCCAAAGGAATAACCTCATTTGCAAGCGAACCTGTTCTGGTTATTCCGGCAAGTGCTCAGCAAATTATCGAGGCTGAAACCATTGCTGACAAATCAGACCTTCCTTACAAAGGGTTTACAGGTGATGGTTTTGTGGAGATCAGCAAAACTATAAACACCACGCTGAATATCCCGGTGAATATAGCCAGGGAGGGCATTTATGTTATAGACCTGCGATATGCCAACGGTAACGGGCCTATTAATACCGAAAACAAATGTGCTATACGCACATTGAACGTTGATGACCATTTTACAGGAACCATTGTACTGCCGCAACGTGGTAAAGGCGAATGGAGCAATTGGGGATACAGCAACGGGGTAAAGGTTAAGCTAAGTAAGGGCAAGTATCTTATATCACTTCTGTTTAAAGATGCCAACGAAAATATGAATATTGACGTTAACCAGGCCATGGTTGATCATATCCGCCTGATCAGGACTGGCAATGATTGATACACTTTGATTCGAAACTGATATTCACAGATAGGTCTCTCTTTAAAAAATACGCGTTATTTGAAAAGTGCCCAGGTGAGATTGAGCACTTTTAGTTGATTATATTTGACATTATTAAGCGTTCCGTGGTTAGCTACGGGGCGCTTTTTTGTGGAAGGGTGTTGTTAAGCGAAAATGCTTAAAGAAAACCCGGGGGCGTGACGGTTTTTCATCATCAATATTGATGTTTCTTGAGTTAAGTCTTGTTTGTTTATATTTATTGGTATGGAAAGTACTTTAACAGATGTTCAACAAAAGCTTGCTGATTTCATGAGTGATATATCTGAAGAGGCATATACTGCCGGGTGGATGAGTAACCTGGAATATGCTCTGTGGGGTGCTGTATTGAATGGGCCGGTAAAGTATGGGCGTTATTTTATCAGTCAGGATGATATCAATACCCTGATCAAACTATCAAATGAATTTAACTGTTGGATTTATTTTGATCACGATACGTTGGAGACAGCGATTCCAATCACTGAATGGCGGGAAAAATATAACAGTTACTTAATTCAAAATTCCGGTTAACAGGAGAGTGACCGGCATCGCATCTTTTGGAAGCTGATAAATGTTTTTCTCCCGGTATTGTTAATCCGCTTCGTAATAAATAACTTTGTTTTGCCCGCAAATAAAGGGCAAAACAAATCAACACCCAACCTTATCATGTCAGAAAACACCCAAACCACCTCAGCGGTTGATATCAACGAAATGTATCAATACGCCACTAATCTTTTCATCGGCGGACAAAATGCTTACGAAGTAAAAACAGCACTGCTTGAACGCGGCCTTGATGAAGAAAATGCCAACTATATTGTAGAACAGCTTGATCAGCAAATTAATGAGGCCCGGAAAACACGTGCTAAAAAGGATATGCTTTACGGGGCATTATGGTGCGTTGGCGGTCTCGTTTTAACATTAGCACATATCGGTTTCATATTTTGGGGCGCGATAGTTTTTGGTGGGATCCAATTTTTCAGAGGAGTGATCGCATTTAATCAATAATATTTTAGGCTGAGCTAATTGAAGATACCTTTGCATCCAATTACTTGGCCCGGTAAGTAAAAAATTTGACGGTACTTTTCAACGGTTCAGGAACAGGACATTCGCAGATATTTTTGATGAAATGATGGGATAGGGCTTATTGTTAATATTTGTTAAATGCACCAAGGTTAACAATTTATGTGTTATATTTAGGTAACCTACTTTACCTGTTAACTGAACCCGTCATGAAAACATTGAAACTTACCGCCACAGTAATATTGATGCTCCTGTCAATAAACCTGTTTGCTCAGCGTATTAAAGGAATCGTGATTGATAAAACTACTTATTTGCCGGTTGCAAACGCCTTTATCAGCACACGGGTGTCAAAAAGTATAAGTAGTGCAGAGGGGAAATTTGTATTAGCCAGTGTAAAACCCGGCGATACTTTAAGGATCAGCAGTATTGGATACAAACCATTCAGGCTTATAGTCAGTTTTTTGAAATTTGATACTTTAAGGTGCTACATTGATCCAGATGCAACAGTTTTAAGTGAAGTGAAAATCAGGGCCAGGCGTAACGCTAAAGCCGATTCATTACGCAACCGGAGGGAGTTTGCCTCTGTTTTTGCCTATCATGGCTCAACCATAAAAGATGCGTTTATAACACGTCCGGCTGATCTTGATTTTGGTAAACCCAGCAATCACATAAATGCAGATAAAAGTACTGCAACTATTTTGAGTATTAACCTGCTTTCGGTTGTTGATATGCTAACAAAAAACAAAGCTCCGCAATCAAAACTGCAGAAGATCTTGTTGAAGGATGAAGAAGATGAGTATGTCGACAGGTTTTTTTCGCCCGAAAAGGTAAGCTCGATAACCAATCTCAAAGGGGATTCACTGCAAAATTTCATGAACCAATATCACCCCGATATTAAAAAAGTGAAAAAGATGAGCGATTATGATATGATCGGCTATATTAAAAAGAGTTATACCGAATATCTCAAATCAGGAGGGAAACAAACAACGCCGCTTTTTGGAAGATGAAATTGTCTTGTTAGATGATTTCGTTACCTTTCGATCACCAGGTACTTTTTATTACAGCTGAAACAAAAATACCTTTTAACCGGTAACCAAAATGTCAATAGCTTTAACAATCGTGGTCTCTTAATCCTTTGGCCGGTGTTAGTTTGGCAGTTTGGACAAAATGTGCGACTGTGCCTTTTATTTGAAGGTTCATTTTTAGTATCTACAATATGCATAATATGAATACAATTAAACCCATTGTATCCTCATAACCACGCTTTTATTGATTGAACACCCTAAATAAAAAGGGAATTAGTTTTTATGAGGCTTTGCTTTTGTATTGTGTGCCCGTAAGCACCGGCGATTTTTTGTTAAACCTATTCCATTCATCAATATTTACCAGGCCTGGAGCAGTTGCATAGTGTTTCCTGTTTGTAGGACAGGTGACTGAAAAACCTTTGCGGTTTTGTTCAATTACCGGACGTGCACCGCATTCTTTGCAAGGCTCACAATGGATATTGGGTTGGATCTGTATAGGTTCTGCCATTTACGTTTTTTTAAAGGTTAACTAAACTCTTACCACAGGACAAGAGGGTTTTTCATCATGAATTAGGGTTTGGGTTCTGACATTACAAAGATGCAAATAATATTTTTATTAAAAAATTGCAATTTGTGAAGAGGATTTCACAATTATGTAACACTTTAATTAACAAAAGTGTAAAATCGACTAAGGATGTGTGCATAATTGTGCAATTGTAGGTTTACAGTCAACTCCTTTAAGTTGTGCTTTTTTTGTTTATTAACAACTTTTTTACACTTTGGGCTATTGAATCCATCACCATGAAAAAAAGCATCTACTTCCTGTTATCCTTATTAGTTTGCACTCATTTTGCATTTGCACAACCATCCTCACCTTCGGTAAAGCAATGGCAGGATCAAAAGTTTTCCATGTTTATCCATTTCGGTGGTATTTACTCAGTTTTAGGTGGTGTTTGGGATGGTAAGCCTGTTAGCCGTGGTTTAAGCGAGCAGATCCAGGCACATGCAGGGATCTACAGTGATACCTATGCCAACCTGGCTAAAAATTTTAACCCCCTAAACTGGAATGCCGACAGTATTGCACTGTTGGCTAAAGCTGCCGGAATGCGCTCTATAGTACTCACCTCAAAGCATCACGACGGATTTTGCATGTTTAAAACAGCGACCACCGATTTTAATGTGGTTGATGCTACACCCTTTAAACGCGATGTGGTAAAGGAAATGGCCGAGGCCTGCAAAAGGCATGGCTTAAGGTTTGGGTTATATTTTTCATTGATCGATTGGCATTATCCGCAGGCATCACCCATCTCAAGCCATAATTCAGATTATGTAACGCCAGAGCATCATGAGTATAATAAAAAGCAGGTGACCGAGCTGTTATCAAACTATGGTACTATATCTGAACTTTGGTTTGATATGGGATCGCAAAGCCCTGAGCAAAGTAAAGAACTTTATCAACTGGTACACCGCTTGCAACCCGATTGTATGGTGAGCAGTCGCTTGGGTAATGACCAGGGTGATTTTGCGGTTATGGGTGATAATCAGTATCCCGATTATTCCATCGGTGTGCCATGGCAGTCGCCGGCTTCATTTTTTGATGAAACATGGGGCTACAGGTCATGGCAAAAACGCGGTAGCGAGGATGAGAAATATAAAGAGAAACTGGAAAGCCTGATCCGGGTGATCAGCAGGGGAGGTAATTACCTGCTCAATATCGGGCCTAAAGGTGATGGCTCAGTTGTGGGATTTGAAAAAGATGTTTTATTGAAAATAGGGGCCTGGCTTCATAAAAATGCCGGAGCTGTTTACGGTACCACCGCCGATCCGTTTTTTACTGCCTTTAACTGGGGGAACATAACCAGCAAGCCTGATAAATTGTACCTTTTTGTAACCTCGGTACCGGCCGATGGCCTGATCACTTTGCCGGGCCTGGAAGGCAAGATCGGTAACGTATCTGTTTTAGGCGAACAACAATCGCTTAACTTTAAGCAAACTGCCGGCGCTGCTGTGATAACCTTACCTGCTGGTTTTGACAATGAAAAACAGATCAAAGTAATAGCAGTTGATATTGCTGAAGGTTATAAAGTACAGCCAATTCACATCCTGAGCAGCAGTTATGATCATATAAATTTGGATGAGCATAATGCCTATAACTACTATAGCTCATCAGGTATTGATTACAATAGTAATTATCAAAGCACAGTAAAACAAGCCTGGACAATAAAGCCAAAGCACAAAGGCAAATATCTGCCCACTATACAGTATACCGATGAAGAGAAGGGTGGTGTAATTGACCTGACGGTTAATAATGTAACCACCACAGTTAAGCTTGAGGGCGACAGGTTGATGAAGTTTAAATCGGACACCGCTAAAATAAAATGGGGCCCTCTTTATATTACCGGGCCATATTCGGCAGGTTTAGGTGGTTTAAATGGCAGTGCTGATAAGATTGATGTAGCCAAACCATATACCAACGATTTGGATAAACCATGGCAGCGCATGGATAATTACAAGAATGGCCAGCAAATTGAATTGCCGGCAGGTATGGATAATGCGTATTATATTTTACAAAATATCAATATAAAACAAGGAACAATTTATGCGCAGGTTAAAATTACCAGCGGCGATGGTGTTATTGTATTGCTGAATGGCAAGCAATTGCTGATCAATAATAACTCCGGCAAAGCTGCTTCGGTAAGCCATGTTATTGGGTTCAACCTAATGGCGGGAAATAACCAATTGTTGATAAAGGTGTTCAATAACTTTAAAAAGAATATCCCTTTTGCCATTAGCCATAGTATTCCGCAAAATATCTACATAAAAGATCTTGATCCTTTGATGTTAGATGCTAATAAACTTTACCCGGTGAGTTTGAAGTTGCATGAGCCGGCATCGCCACATCAAACGTTAAAGCTGCCGAACCTTGAAGTTTGGTTTGCAAAAAAATAGAAAAGCGGGAATATCAGGAGGTTGTATCATCAATCAAATTGACCAGCCCTGGTGTTGTGTTACGTATGAATTGAAATTTAGCCGATAATATTTATACAAAAAGGGGGTTAACACATTTTCTGTATAGAAATCATTTAATTATCTGATTATTAACTATGTGTGGAAATGTTAGCCCCGAATTGTGTTAACCCTGTTAACCCCCTTTTGTTAGTAGCGTCAATCCACCCCAAAAACTATATATTACTTAAGCAGCTGAATAAGTCAGAAAATGAGGCTGATCATGATTTGTGATACAGCCTCTGAAAAAAGCCGTTGATCAATCTTCCCTGGCTCCCAAAACCTCATCGATCATCCCGAAAGCTTTGGCTTCTTTGGCTATCATCCAATAGTCGCGGTCAGATACTTCATGAATCCGTTCGTAGGTTTGGCCGCTGTGTTTGGCTGCTATTTCATATAGTTCCCTTTTCATTTTGGCAATTTGTTTGGCAGCAATTTCAATGTCCGACTCCTGCCCCTGCGCCCCGCCCGACGGCTGGTGCAGCATCACTCTTGAATGTGGCAACGCGGCCCGTTTGCCTTTAGCTCCTGCACACAGTAATGTGGAAGCCATAGAGGCAGCCATGCCCGTACAAATAGTAGCCACGTCAGGCGATATGAATTGCATGGTATCATAGATCCCTAACCCGGCATATACCGAACCTCCCGGCGAATTGATGTAGATCTGGATATCCTTTTTGGCATCGGCCGATTGCAGGAACAGTAATTGCGCCTGGATTATGTTAGCTACCTGTTCATCTATCGCGGTGCCCAGGAAAATGATCCTGTCCATCATCAATCTCGAAAAAACATCCATTTGCGATATGTTGAGTTGGCGCTCTTCCATAATATAGGGTGTCATACCCATGTTTATTTTGCTGGTGTTTACCTGTGCGATAAACCTGTCGACATGTAAACTTTGGACACGGCGGTGCCCCACCGCATATTTGCGGAACTCATTTTGATTGATATTCATAAAATTTAGCTTTTAGCGTTTGCGAAATAAACGCATGATCTTTTGCCTGAAGCCTTCGTGTTCAGGCTGGCTGAATAGTTTTTGATGCACGGCTTCAATCTCGGCCCTGAGGTTGTTACGGCCGTATTGCTGCACCAGGCTCAAGGTTTGCTTATGCCACAACACTTGGTATTTAAGTTCAGGGTTGATGATCAGTTGGGCCTCAAACAGTAACGCCTCATCAGGTGCTGCCTGTTTCAGGACATGATCATCGATCTCCTTTATCTCATTCAATGAAGTCCTCATATGCCAGCGATTGTTCTTTAACTGTTTCCCTTACTTTTTCAATGCATTTATACTTTTGCACAGTAGCCGAGCGCTCACCCGCGTAGCCGAATAAGCCCGCTACCTCCTTCATTGGCAGCTTATGGTAGTAAAAAGCACTCAACAACTCCATACATTTTTTACCGGCAGTTTCCAGGTAATGCATCAGTTTATTGGTGGATGGTTGTTCATCGGCTTCATCGGTAATATCAAAGCCTTCAATACAATTATCAAGCGGCAGGTTGTTGTTACCATCCCTGAACTTTTTAAACCAAAGGTGTTTGGTAATGCCCAACAGGTAGGCTTTTTCACTGCTTTGCAGGGATAGATCGCCACCAACTGCTTTCTCGTAATAAATAACAAGTGCATCCTGGAAAATATCCTTTGCATCATCAAAGGAGCCCCCCATTTTACTTACGTATTTCGCCACCGTTGGGAAAGCGCTTTTGTAAAGCTCCGTAATGAGTTTTTCCCTTTGGGCCGCCGGTTTATCAAAAACTATCTCATGTGTCATGATCAATGCGTTTAATAGTAAGTGCGCAAAACGGATGATATATCACCGTGAAGTTAGAAAATATTTTTTGTCATGTTGAACGAAGTGAAACATCTTCTTCGTTATCGCTAACCATAACATAACTAAAAATTATCGTCATGTTGAACTTGTTTCAACACCTCACTCGCTAAGCCACATGCTAAGCAAATCGCCTACCTTTCTTGTGGGGTGCTGAAACAAGTTCATCATGACGGCGTGGAGGTATCATTTCACCTTTAGAGTCCGCGGATTTAAAAACTCAGGATGACAAGCACCCTCTCAAATTTTAATTCAGTTCATATTACAGATAAGCGTTTTAAAACACTATTTTTAGCGCCTCAAATATTGATGCTTGAAAATCAGTAAAATGATAGCTCAAACATCAGTTCATATACGGTTAACAGCAACATAAAAATGAAAGTTTTAAAATTTGGTGGGACATCAGTAGGTAGCCCCGCCCGGATGAAAGCGCTGCTTGATATCATTAACCCGGCCGAGCGCCAGGTAGTGGTGCTATCGGCAGTATCAGGCACAACAAACAGCCTTGTAGAAATTGGACAAGCATACCTCGCCGGCGATAAGAAGAAGGCGGTTCAGCTGATTACTATCCTGAAAGATAAGTACGAAATTTTTATTAAGGAATTGTTTGTGAAGCCTGAGTTTTTAGCCCAGGGCAAAGAGGTTATCGACTACCATTTTTCATTACTGAGCAACCTTGCTAATGATCTGTTCACCCATATTGAAGATAAGATCATTGTGGCACAGGGCGAGCTGCTTTCAACTACGCTTTATCATGTTTATTTGAAGGAGATAGGTGTACCATCGGTACTGCTGCCTGCTTTGGATTTTATGAAGACCGATGAGGATAACGAACCCATTGTTGACCACATCACCGAAAACCTGCTTCCGCTGCTTGATAAACACCCTGAAGTAAACCTGTTTATTACCCAGGGCTATATTTGCCGCAATGCTTATGGCGAGATAGATAACCTGCGCCGTGGTGGCAGTGATTATACGGCTTCGCTAATTGGTGCCGGTATCCGCAGCGAGGAAGTACAGATCTGGACGGATATTGACGGCATGCACAATAACGATCCGCGAATCGTAAAAGGCACACAGCCTATAGCTCAGCTGTCATTTGATGAGGCTGCCGAGCTTGCTTATTTTGGCGCGAAGATCCTGCACCCGCAAAGTGTGTTCCCTGCTCAAAAATATAAGATCCCGGTTCGTTTGTTAAACACCATGGATCCTAAAGCTCAGGGTACCCTGATTACCAATACCAGCGAAAAGGATAAGATCAAATCAATTGCTGCTAAAGATGCCATTACGGCCATCAAGATCCAATCGAGCAGGATGCTTTTAGCGCATGGTTTTTTACGCAAGGTGTTTGAAGTGTTTGAGCGCTATAAAACATCTATCGATATGATCACTACATCAGAAGTGGGCGTTTCTGTAACCATCGATGATACTACTTATCTTGGCGACATCACCAAAGAGTTGAATACATACGGTTCGGTGGAGATAGATGTGAACCAAACCATCATTTGCGTGGTAGGTGATTTTGGTGCCGAAAAACATGGTTATGCTGCCCGTGTGCTGGAAGCTGTTAAGCATATCCCATTAAGGATGATATCATATGGCGGCAGTGATCATAACCTGTCGTTACTGGTAAAAACCGAGGACAAAGTTGAAACTTTGAGGAGCTTACATAACAGGTTATTTTAAGCCCCCTCTAAATCTCCCCCGGTAGGGGAGACTTTTTGTTGTTTTTAATAATTCTTTAGGTCTTCAATTCAAAGTCCTCCCTACCGGGGAGGATTTAGGAGGGGCCGATTTGATGATATACTACAATGTTCACAAGTAAAACTATAGATAAATTTAACGGCTTAGATACCCCGTTTTATTACTACGATCTTGAGGTGCTTAAAAACACCCTGAGTGCCTGTCGCGATGCATCTGCAAAGCATGGCTTTCATGTGCATTATGCTATGAAGGCCAACTTTAACCCAAAGGTTATTGACACCATCCAAACTTACGGTTTTGGTGCTGATTGCGTGAGCGGGGGCGAGGTTAAAGCGGCCATTGAGCATGGCTTTGATAAAGGCAAGGTTGTATTTGCTGGTGTAGGTAAATCTGACCGTGAAATAAACCTGGCCCTTGATGCTGATATTTTCTGCTTCAATGTGGAATCCATCCATGAGCTTTTTATTATCGATGGCCTTGCCAAAGCAAAAAATAAAAAAGCAGGTGTAGCTATCCGGATCAACCCTAACGTTGATGCCCATACCCATCATTTTATCACTACCGGTCTTGATGAAAACAAGTTCGGGATCAACACCTGGCAATTGCCCGATGTAGCTGCCGCTTTACGCAAGTGCGATAACCTGCAGTTTTTAGGCATTCACTTCCACATCGGTTCACAAATTACCGACCTGGAAGTTTACAAAAACCTGTGTACCCGTATTAACGAAATGCAGGAATGGTTTGAAGACCGCGGCTTCCCAATAAAAGTGTTAAACACCGGCGGTGGTTTGGGTGTCGACTACTATAACCCCGACAACAATATTGCCGATTTTGAAGCTTATTTCCAGGTATTCAAAAACTTCCTGAACGTTAAGCCGGGACAAGAAGTGCATTTTGAATTAGGTCGAGCTTTGGTAGCGCAAAGCGCCTCATTGATATCACGTGTGCTTTACGTTAAGAACGGGCAGAAAAAGAACTTCCTGATCCTCGATGCAGGCATGACCGAACTGATCCGCCCGATGCTTTACCAGGCTTATCATCAGATAGAGAACTTAAGTCGGAAGTCGGAAGCCGGCAAGTCCGAAAGTTTGAAATATGATGTTGTGGGCCCGATATGCGAAAGCACAGATTGTTTTCAGAAAGATGTAG
>NZ_DASVOB010000188.1:0-14268 GCF_036383575.1 Mucilaginibacter sp. | reverse complement strand
GGCATGGTAGCTCACGGCGAAGGGTTTAATGACTCGCCCGATGCCGAAGCTATAAGCGGTGGTGTTTGCCTGAAAAATGCCGAAGCGGTAGCCTTAGGCCGCCAGGGCAATTATTTTATGTGGGGCTTTTCCGGCTCGCCTGACCACATGACGGATGAAGCTAAGGATGTTTTGGTGAACACTGTTTGCTACATCAAAAAATTTGATCATCAGAAAGCCATCATGAAAAAGGTGCAAATCGAGAACCGTGAATGGGTAAATGAAATGATCTACCGCGCAGATAAGGGCCTGTATGAAAAAGCATTGATAGCGCGGAAAGAAGGTAACGCCCGTTTGCTGAAAATGCAGCAGGAGCTTAAAGACCGCAAAGCCAAAGGTGAGGACATTGGCAGAGGGAACGAAATGTTTTTGAAAATGCCTGTTACTGATGATACACAAAGCTTTGACGATTACCTGAAAAGCTGGACCGGTAGCGGTATGTACGATATGTTTGGAACCAATACAGCAGCTTATCATAAATATTACCTTGCCAACCTTGAATACTTTTATCCGCTGGATGCTTATTCCTTACAGGTTGATGAAGACGCCAAAAAGCTGGGTATCTCTAATCGTAAGATAGAGCTGCTTGAAAAATGCATCAAGATGCTCGAAAAAGGGGAGGAGCCTGCATTGGCCCAAAGAGTATTGGAAAGATACACTACAGAGAAATTTGCATCGGCCAAAGAATGGCGTGATTGGTTGACCAAAAACAAAGCAAATCTTTATTACACCGAATCGGGCGGTTTCAAATTCATGGTGAATACTTATAAAACCGAAACAGCGGCAATTGCCCCGGCAACATCGGGTGGTATCAAAACAGTAAATACTGCTGTGCCAACCCTTGCTGATCCTGTAGCGATCAGCGCGAAACTGGTTGATGGTGCAGCCGGAAAAAAAGAGGTGGTAATTGATGCCGCTATTTTAAATGGATGGCATATTTATGCTTATGTGCCTAAAGATAGCCCGTTTATCCCAACACAGGCGGTTATTGAATTGCCACAGGGCATAACAAGCAGCGAGTGGCAAAGTTCAGCCGGTGTGCCATTTACCGGCGGCGAGGGCATGTTTGTATGGGAAAATAAAGCAACTTTTAAAACTGAGATAGACGCGGCAACGCTAAAGCCGGGTATGGTAATTAAATGCGGACTTTATTACCAGGTTTGCGATAATAACAAATGCTTTCCGCCAAAAAGGAAATTAGTTGAGTTACAGGTTCTATAATATCATCGGCATGAAAAAACGAATTTTAATAGTATGCGCTATGGTAGTGTTTAGCTTAGCCGGGATAAAACAGGCCGATGCTTTTACGGCGCTGCCTGCAGATACTGTGGTGACCAATCCAAATTTGGTGGTTGGCAAAGTGTTGCCTGAGTTTACATTGCAAGGCTCGGATGGTAAGGCCATCAAACTATCGTCGGTAAAAGGCCGCGTGGTGCTCATTGATTTCTGGGCATCATGGTGTATGCCCTGCCGGGCATCCATTCCGCATCTCAAGGAGTTATATCAAAAATATCACGCCAATGGGTTTGAGATTGTAAGTGTTTCAATTGATCAAAACAGCAAAGCCTGGAAAAACGCGATGCTTAAAGAAGCAATGCCATGGGAGCAGGGGATAGATAGATATGAGGACGGCAAGGATGCATCAGTAATGATGAATGCTTTAGGTATCCAGTCGGTGCCGTTTGCTATTGTGCTTGATGCTGCCGGGAATGTGGTTTTAATAAACCCTGCCGCAGCGGATATAGATGCGCAGCTTAAAAAGATATTTAACAGTTAAAAATATAAATGGATAGCATTGGCGCTATCATAAAGAAGTCCCGGTAGGACGTTTTATTAGTTTTAGTTAATTTAATTTTCCGGAGAGCCGGTTTAATACCGGCTCTTTTTTAAATTAGCGCTAAATCCTAACCCGATATACAAAATATGAAAAACATAAAAAGTACTATTTTATTGGCCAGCGTAGGCCTTGCGCTTAGCTGGTCGTTTCAGGCGGCGCCGACCTGGGCACAGGTTAGTAAACCGAAAGTTGTAAAGGCTGCTGCCGAAAAGAATCTGCCACTTGATCCTGCGGTGCGTACGGGCAAGCTGCCTAACGGTTTTACCTATTACATACGTCATAACGAGGAGCCCAAAAAACGTGTTACTTTTTACCTGGCTAACAAAATTGGTTCGGTACTTGAAGATGACAGTCAGCGCGGTCTTGCCCACTTTATGGAGCACATGAGCTTCAACGGCACTAAAAACTTCCCGAAGAATGAGCTGGTAAGCTATCTGCAAAAATCGGGCGTACGTTTTGGGGCCGATTTAAATGCGTATACCTCGTTTGATGAAACGGTGTACCAACTTCCTATTCCGTCGGATAATCCGGAGATCCTGAAAAATGGCATCCAGATCATGCGCGACTGGGCACAGGACGCTACTTTAGATCCTACAGAGATTGATAAAGAACGTGGTGTAGTATTAGAAGAGAAACGCCTTGGCAAAGGTGCGCAGGAGCGGATGCAACGGGCTTACCTGCCTGTGATCCTGAACCACTCGCGTTATTCGCTACGCCTGCCTATCGGTACCGATGAAGTGCTGAATAACTTCAAACCCGAAGCCATCAAACGTTTTTATCATGACTGGTACCGTCCCGACTTGCAGGCTTTGATCGTGGTGGGGGATATCGATGTGAACGAGATGGAGAAGGTGGTTAAAGCAAAATTCAGCGATTTGAAAAAGCCCGTTGCCGAAAAACCGCGTACTAAATATACGGTGCCATTGACGGGGCAAAATCAGTTTATCGCTATCACTGATAAGGAAATGACTGTAACCGTAGCCCAGGTGTTTATGAAGCAGGCTGCGCTTGACTTACATACAGCAACTCAATACCGCGAAAGTATCACCCGTGGCTTGTTCAACAGGATGTCGGGTGCGCGTTATGCAGAAATCATGCGCCAGGCTAATCCCCCATATTTACAAGGTGGCGCTGATCTTAGCGGCTTTTTAGGCGGATTGGATACCTATAGCGTATATGCTGTAGCCAAACCCGGCGAACTGGAAAAAGGTTTCAAAACCGCCTGGCGCGAAACCGAAAGGATCAAACGTTTTGGTTTTACACAAACCGAGCTTGACCGCGCTAAACAAAGCTTTTTGAGCGATATGGAAGCCTCGCTGAAAGAAAAAAACAAAACCAACTCCGATAGTTATGTAAACGAATACCTGCAATACTTTTTAAAAGGTACTGCGGCACCGGGCATAAGCTACGAGTATGACCTGGTAAAAAATGACCTGCCGGGCATAGCGCTTAGCGAGGTTAATGCCATTACCAAAACATCCATCAAAAGCACTAACCGCGATGTGATGCTGCTGGCGCCAGAAAAGGATAAAGCAACCCTGCCGGCCGAAGCTGTAGTTAATACCTGGATTAAAGATGTTGAAACTGAAGACCTGAAACCTTACAATGATGAGGTTAGCAAACAGCCACTATTAGCTAATGCACCGGCCGCAGGTAAAATCACAGGCGAAACCAAAGATGCCGCTTTGGGTACTACTACTCTAACCTTAAGCAACGGTATTAAAGTTGTACTTAAACCAACCGATTTTAAAGATAATGAGATCTTGTTCAGCGCTTCGGCGCCGGGAGGTACTTCGCTTTACAGCGATGTTGATTACCAGTCTGCTGCCCATGCTTCGGGGATGGTAGAATCATTTGGGGTGGGTAATTACAACCCTACACAGCTTGAAAAATATCTTTCAGGAAAACAATTGAGTGTAAGCCCGTATATAAGCGAGCGTACGCAGGGTGTTAGCGGTAATTCAACGCCTAAAGACCTGGAAACCGCATTTGAACTTATTTACGGTTATTTGACCGAACCACGTAAAGATGCCGACCTGTTCCAGGGAATTATTACCAGCTCAAAAGCAGGGCTTGCCAACAGGCTGAACGATCCTAACGCTGTTTTTCAGGATACTTTAAGCGCAGTGTTGGGTAATAATAACGTTCGCCGTACAGGTCCGAGCATTGCCAAAATAGATCAGATCAGCCTTGACCGCGAGTATGCAATTTATAAAGAACGTTTTGCTGATGCATCGGGAATGACCTTCACTTTTGTAGGTAATATCGACATTGAAAAAATTAAACCGCTGCTTGAAAAATATATAGCCTCATTGCCGGCCAAGAACCTGGGCGAACAGGCTAAAGATCTGGGCATTCACATTCCCGAAGGACAGATAGCTAAAAACGTATATAAAGGCTCGGAGCCTAAAGCTACTGTTGATTTGATCTGGTCGGGCGTGTTTGATTACAGTGCTGCCGAAAAAATCCAGCTGGATGCGTTGAAGGAGTGCCTGGAGATCAGGTTGATTGAGCGTTTAAGGGAAGACGAAAGCGGTGTTTATTCGCCGGGTGCTTTTGCCAACAACAGCAAATTCCCTACACAACGCTATTCAGTATTTGTGTACTTCGGCTGCGATCCCAAAAATGCCGACAAACTGGTAGCTTCAACTCTTGACGAGATCAGCAAGATCAAAATCAATGGCCCGGCACAGGTTAACATCGATAAATGGCGCGCCGAAAGTATCCGCAGCAGGGAAACGGCAGTACGCACAAACGGTTTCTGGTTGGGCTATATCGGTGGACAGATCAATGACAAGGAAGATCTCCACCAATTAGATACTTATACTAAAGACTTAAACAGCGTAACTGTAGAAAGCGTAAAAGCCACTGCTCAAAAATACCTGAGCGGTAAAAATTACATCCGCATGCAATTACTTCCTGAAGCAGCTGCTAAACCATAAGGTTGGTAGCGATCAGATATGATTAAAAAGAAAAGGCCCGCATTGCGAGCCTTTTCTCTTTTTGAAAGTTTAATTATTGCTATTGTTGGTGCCGCTGTCCTTAAGGTCATCATTATTGATGGTCTTTTTAGGTTTTTTGGGCTTGGCCTGGGTAAGGCCGCCAATGCGGTAACTGAACCTGATCTCAAAACTCCTTATCTGTGTTATGCTAACAGCTTGCTGACTGATGTTGCCTGAATTAACCACGGTTGGTACGTGAAAGCCACTGGTAAGGAAATTATCGAGCCCAATACCAATACTGCCCTTTTTCTTGGCAAAATACCGGTTAAAGCTAACGTTATATACACCAAAACCTCCCTGGTAGCCCTGTAACTGGATCTGGCGCGAACGACGGAAAGTAAAAGCCTGGATAGAATACTTATCCGACAGATCATAACTACCAAATAAACGGTAATTGGCTACCCAACCCTGGTTGTTAGCATGAAACAACGGATCAGGATCCTGGTTATCAAGGCTAAGGTGATACAGATCAACCCCTCCATTGATGCTTAGCTTATTGATTGGCGACAGGTTGAATGACAGGCTCAATCCGTAAGCATTCTGTTTTCCGAGGTTTTGGTACGAAGTTCTGATAGTGTCACCACTGGATGTTCTGATGGTTTGAATAGCATCATTGGTATTACGCATAAAGGCAGATACATTGACGCTATTATTTTTGATATGGGTACTGTAACCCAACTCGAAATTATTGGTATACTCGGGCGAAAGTGCAGGGTTACCTACTGTAACACTAAGCGGGTTTGAGGCCTGGATATTAGGATTTAAAAACTCAAGCGATGGCCGCTGGATACGGCGGGTAAAACCAAATTTGATCATGTCGCCATTGTCAAATTTACGGGCCAGGTTTACACTGGGCACCAGTACCCCATAGTTAGGTATAGTAACAGATGAACCACTATTAAAATCGGCAGTAATATTGGTGTACTCGTAACGTGCACCTGCCTTGAGTGTGTAATTTTTAATAGGCGAAAGCGTATAAGAAAGATACCCCGCGGCTACATTTTGCTTGTAACTGAAAGCGTTTGACAGGTTAGCCGAAGATATGGGCTGATAGTTAAGTGTGCCGTCCGCAGCCGAAAAATAGGTATAATCACTGCTTACAGTCCTGATAATATCTTTAGCGCCAAACTCAAGCAATTGGTTTTTGAATGTAGGTGTCTGGTAATCGGCCTCAAAAGTGAGCTCCTTATTTACACTGTTATTGTTGTTTTTGAGCCCTCCGGTTACAGAGCCATTGCTTTGATCAAGGTAAATGTTTTCAAAGTTATTATCTCTGTTATTTTGGCTGTATTCGGTCAGTATGCTAAATTCCCGTTCAGGTTTTTTGCCGGTAAGGGTATAGGTAAGCGTAGCATCAACCTGGTTTGAATTATTGGTTATCTTATTCCGCTGTAACATGGAGCTGGTGAGCTCATCATTAAGATAGCTTTGTGTCAGGAAATTATCCTGCGTTGTAGGCCGGTTATTGGCACCAATAACTACACCCAAACTAAGCGAATTGTGTTCGCTGATGTCATAATCCATCCCTAAATTATACCTGCCAAACAATGATTTATTTTTGGTTGTGGCACTTTGTGTAGTCAGATAAACATCATTTGAGGTAAGGCTGCTAACTGTCTGGCTGTTGCTGAAAGAACCGGGTGAGTTGTAGCTGCCGCGGCCAAAGCCCCCAACCGAAAAGTTAAACTTACCCACTTTATACCCGCCATTAAGCCCAAGCCCTGATCCGCGTGTACCGGCAGTACTATTGATATTTAGCGTAAGTCCCTGAAGTGTATTTTGTTTCAATACAATATTGATGATCCCGCCCGAGCCTTCAGCATCATATTTAGCCGATGGCGAGGTGATCACTTCCACACTCTTGATCAGGTCGGCAGGGATTTGCTTAAGCGCATCCGCAACACTGGCCGACATCATGGCCGATGGCTTGCCGTTAATAAGCACCTTGATATTCTGGCTGCCCCTCAGACTTACATTGCCATCCATATCCACAGAAACCATTGGTACGCGTTTCATAACATCAGAAGCATCACCACCGCGCGCGGTGAGGTCATTTTCGGCATTGTAAACCGTACGGTCGATCTTTTCTTCAACCAATGCCTTTTTTGCAGTTACCTGTACTTCATTCAAAACTTTAGCATTAGGGCTAAGCAGGATGCGTCCAAGCTTCTTTGTTTCTCCATCGGTCAAATTAACGCCTGATATGGTTTGATCTGCGTAGCTCAAAAAGCTGACCTTGATACGGTAGGTGCCTGCATTTAATTTTCCGATAGAAAATTTACCGTCGGTACTGGTGAGTGAACCGGAAATAATTTTGCCGCTGGCCTGATCAATGATGGTTACTGTGGCGTAATCGACCGGTTTACCACTTACCGAATCGAGCACCACGCCGGTGATACCAGAGCCTGATTCGGTACGGTTAAGTACCACATTAGTTTTTGTAGTAGCGTTTGCAGACGCTGCAAACGAAGCTATAAAGAGCAATATGAGGAGGGATAGTTTTTTCATTTTTGATATTTATTCCAGCAAAGGAACCCATAATCAAAAATTTAATAAGCAATAATAGACCGCGAGCAAAAACTAATCGACGTACGAGTAATATCAATCGAAGTAGTTATTGAGCCAAGCCCACTCTGTTAGCCATTATCTCTTAGCGAAGTTAGCCATTCGGGAGTTTTGAGCTCAGAGATGAGGGTAGCCGCCAGGATCAGGCTACCACCCAGCAGCAACCGCCAGGAGAGTTCCTCACCTAAAATAAAGAACGCTGCTATCGCACCAAACACCGGTTCAAAAAGATAGATAATGGATACCCTTTCAGCGCTGATGTAGCGTTGGGCTATGTTTGAAATGGTGTACATGTATGCTGTCGAAAACAGTGCGCAGAATATGATGCCTGTCCAGAATGAATTGCTTTCCGGCAGCCAATTGGCCTGGCTGTCTGTTAATGCAAGGCAACCGGTAATAGCCGCACAGGTTGCAAACATTGGTACAATTGTGCTTACAATATTCCGGGATTTAGAATGCTTTTCTACTTTGATCAGGTAAAAGGCGAAAGCAAAAGAACCGGCAATTGTATATAGGTCCCCGATATTGATGGAGAGGTCTTTTTTGATTGAAATAACAAATAACCCCATCAGCGCAATTGAGGCTGCGATCCAGATTTTAACAGGGGCAACAGCCCTGTAAAAGATAATTTTCAGCAACGGAATGATGACAACACACATCCCTGCGACAAAGGCACATTGTGAAGCGGTGCTATACTTAATGCCTGATGTTTGTAAACAAATACCGGCAGTGAGTGGCAGTGCTAACGATATTCCTGTTTTAAGAGCATCCCAGGTGATGGCTTTGACATGCTTCCAGAATATGACAGACAGGACCAGGGTGGCAGCTAAAAAACGATAGCATAAAAAAGTAGAGGAAGAAGCTTGCCCGATAGCCAGCTTGGTTATAGAAAAAGATATGCCCCAAAAGGCAGTGCCTAATATCAGCAGGAAAAGGAATACGTTTTTTTTATCCATCATTTAATTATTTATCAGATTTTTTTTCATCATCAGATCTGTTTGTTCGTCGGTACCCAGCCTGAAGATATGCTTGTCAAATTCTGCAAAACCGTTTTTCTTATAGAAGCTTAATGCACGGTTGTTATTTTCCCATACCCCAAGCCATACATAGCTTGCGTTGATTTGCCCGGCGATTTGGATAGCCTTATCGTATAAAAGCTGTCCCACTTTTTTCCCATGAAAGGCCTGTAGTACGTAGATTCGCTCAATTTCAAGCGCGTGGTTATCCTTGATCTCCGTTTGCGCCTCTCCTAAGTTGAGTTTTAGATAGCCAACAACCTCAGCATCAACTATGGCGAAGTAAAATTGGGATGATTGGTTGCCCAGTTCGGCAGATAGTTTTTCGGCAGAAAAGCTTGTTGTAAGATAATCGTTCATGTTTTCTTCGGAATTGAGTGCCGAAAAGCTTTCATGAAAAGTTTGTATGCTGATTTGTTGAAGCTTAGCCAGGTCTTCTTTAGTTATCCGTTCAATTGTAAGGGTTTCCATGGAGCAAATATATAGTTGTATTAAATGCTATAAAATGCTATTTTGTCATCCATTAATGCATATATTGCATTAATGGATTTACAGCAAATCAGATATTTTTTAGCCCTGGCAAAGGAATTGCATTTTTGGAATACTGCCGGGAAGATGAATATTACCCAATCGGCGCTAAGCCGTCATATCCAGGCTTTGGAAAGAGAGCTGGGCCTGCAATTATTTGAACGCAATAAGCGCAATGTAAAACTAACTCCTGCGGGTAGTTTCCTGAAAGAAAAGTGGGAAACGGAATTAAGTAAACTTGAGTTTATTCATCAATTTGCGCGGCAAATACATTTGGGCGAAAGCGGCACCATCAGAATTGCACATCCCGATTCGATTTCCGGCTCGATCATGCCCGAGATCATGGCCCGGATAGCTCAGGCATTGCCTAAGCTTCAGATAGAATTGGTGCAATTAATGTATGAGAACCAGCAGGAATTTCTAAGGAACTATAAAATTGACCTGATCATCACCAGGGACAATAACAATGCGCCGGGGATCCAATCGAAAAAAATTTATACCGATCATTTGTCGATAGTTGTTCCCGAGGATCATCCCTACCGATCTGTTGAAGATCTGTCGAAAGAAACTTTAGAAGGGCAAAAGTTTATTTTACCTGTAAAAGACGAAGGCAGCAGCTATAGTGACATTATCCAGCGGTTATTTAAGTCGTTCGATTTGGTGCCCGATGTTTTTATGCACTCCGAATTTGGGTCGACCATAATTGCGATGGTCAAAAAGGGACTTGGTATTGCCATCTTACCAGATTCCTATATGTATCATGAAAGCCCCGGATTAAGGTTTATCAGGCTCCCATTTCAAACCGATCTATATGTAAACTGGCGGGCAGATGATCACAACCCGGTGCTCTCCAATATTCTAAAATTGATTTTGGAGTAGAGCTTTTTGAAGCAAGTAACCTTATGATATCTGATCGGCATAATAACCATGATAATGCGAGGGCGATCAATAATACCATCCCCCGTAATGAGGAATGGCATTGGCAGTAAATCAGTTATAAATATCAGCGGTTTTCCATCCAGGAAAGAAAGCAGGATGATTTCTCCTTATTGATAAGTAATTTCTCCGGCGTTTCTACGGTAAGCTTTATGTGTAGTTTGCGCATGAAATAAAGTTCCACCTCCTTAATTGCTTTAAAATTGATGAGGTATTGACGATTGACGCGGAAAAATTGATCTGGCGATACTGCGCTGGTTATTTGATCCAGTGATTGGTTAAGTACATACTCCTGTTTGTTAAAAGACATCAGCGCTGCGGAATTGTTCCGGATGTAAAAAAAAGCAATGTTATCTGTTGGAACCGTAGTGTATTTGGGGTTTTTAAATACCAGAAAGCTTTGTTTCCAGCGCGGTGCTTGCCGTTTATAGATGAGCTCGTCGTGTTCAAGTGGGACCGGATTATTATCAGGATGTCTAACCGCATGGGGAGTGTTATTTTCCCTTAGCTGAAGGTCGTCTTTAAAACGGGGAGATTCATCGCCGTTAAAGTCTGCGCGGTTGATTGTTCCATTACCACCTACATATAACAGGCAATCTTTAATTAGTATAAAATCCTGATCAATTCCACGTTGTTGCAAGTCGATGATCGTTTCCATTTTAGCGTTGTAATTATCCATATCACTGATTCATTTTATTATTAAGCCCGGAGGATGATTCCCGGCAAAAAACCGGCTGGTACCGTAACATGATCGTTTTAATTGATGTCAGGTACCATTGGGTAATTGATTTACTTTCTTTGTATCCAGGCGTTTGTTTCATAGTATAAACGTGTATTCGTAAATGCAAAGGATATACCAATGTGTTTAATTTGTTGATTTACAGGTTGCTGATTGTTTTTGCGTGTGGCATGATGTCAGGATATTTCGTGAAATCGTTTAATTTCATGATGCCGTGAGTTTATCTGGATGGGGGATTGGTTCAGATAAGTACGGGTTTTGCCGTGAATTGAATACCTGATTTTGAGGGAGAGCCAATGAGTTGTATTACAGGACAGCAATAATTTAATTATTCAACTATTGCAGGTTATTATCGTTTGGTATCGATGCCGTCGGTGTGCCCTGCTCCGGTGTTCGGAAGATGCAGATCGGTTGAAAATGTTAGCTAAAAAAGCCATGTCATTGAGGAAGAACGACGAAGTATACAGAGCGGACATGCATTGGCTACGAGATTGCCGCGCTACGCTCGCAATCACATACTCTTTTAATAGATAACCTGTCGCAAAAATATTTAATAAGTTATTAGCCGTTACGCAGCGTTTACCCGATTAATTAAACTGCTTTGATATACCCAGTTTCTTCATTCTCGATTTTAGTGTTGAAGCGTTTATTTGGAGTATTTCGGCTGCTCCTCCCTGTCCGTAGAGCTTCCAGTCGCACCTTGCCAAAGCTTCAATAATGTGGTCCCGTTCATTTTCAGTGAAAGTTTTGATCTGGTTTCCGTCAGCTACTTTTACTTGTTTAAATACAGGAATTGCAATGTCATTTATTAGTCCGCCTTCGCAGAACAATACACTGCGCTCAATAAGATTAATGAGCTCGCGTATATTACCCGGCCAGCTATAATCAAGCAATGCCTTTTTTACCTTGTCCGTAAATCCGGTGATGGCCTTATTGTTTTTTGCTGCGATAACCTGAAGATAGTGTTCCGCAATAAGTATGATATCAGCCTTTCTCTCTCTTAAAGGAGGTAGTTGGATCGGAAATACATATAAGCGATAATAAAGATCCAGCCTAAACCTTCCGGCCGAAACCTCTTCCTCCAGGTTTCTGTTAGTAGCAGCTACGATCCGGACATTCACTTTTTTTCGTACTCCACCGATAGGGCATATTTCCTTTTCCTGTAAAACACGCAATAATTTTGATTGGATCTCGATGGGCATCTCTCCAATTTCATCCAAAAAAATTGTTCCGCCGGCAGCTTGCTCAAACTTTCCTGTTCTTTTATCTGTTGCGCCCGTGAAACTTCCTCTTTCATGTCCAAAAAGTTCAGATTCAATAAGAGTAGGGGATAAAGCAGCACAATCAACAACAATGAGCGGTTTTTCTTTCCGTGCCGAATTTTCATGTATGGCCCCCGCTACAACCTCCTTCCCGGTACCGCTTTCGCCGAGGATCAATACGGGCGAATCGGCTGAGGCAGCAATAGTGATATACCGGGTGATGTCCTTTAATAGCTGGCTTTTCCCGATCATGCCAAAGTTATTTGCTGCTTTTTTAAGAATTGCCGGAACCATATGGGAGGCGGGCTTGCGTGCCAGGGCAAGATGCTCATCATGGAGGTTGGCGGCTATATCAAGCATGGCCAGTACATCTTTTTCGCGGAATGGTTTGACCAGGAATCCATAAGGAGTTGTCTGTTTGGCAAGGCCAAAAGTTTCTTTGTCGGAATTTGCGGAAAGGTAAATGAATGGAATGTTTTGTTTCTTTAGCATCCGGGCCAGATCAATACCTGTTTGGCTTCCCTGTAAAAATATATCAAGTAGTACAAGATCCGGGTGTTCGGCATCCATGATCTCTAAGGCTTCCTTAACTGATCGTGCTATTGTACAAACCTGGTAACCTGCTAATTGCAGTACCATTCGCAGGTTGTTGGCTTCAATGAACTGGTCTTCAACTACTAAAACTTTATTCTTCATATTTTCTGATATTCCACCGGCCGTTCACTTACCTGTTCAGCCGCAAAATTAATATATATTTTAGTTCCGTTTTCAACCTCAAAGCTTATTGTAGCGCCAATATCGGCACATAACCCATGCATCAGTTCCATTCCCAACGACCTGTTAACCGATAAATAGTTAGCCGGAATACCTATTCCGTCGTCACTGATAATTAACTGGTAAGTTTGTTGTTGTTGCTCAAGCGTAAGCCTGATCTCTCCGGATGATCTGCCCTCAAATGCATATTTGGCTGCGTTAGTAAGGGCTTCATTAGCTACGAGCGCCAATGGCATGGCCTGTTTTAGCGATAAAGACACGGGCTCTATGTGCTGTGTTATCCTGATATTCCTGGCCTCCAGGTCAAAACTATCCTGCAAAAATATAAGGAAATCTCTGATATAGAAGCCAAAGTCCACCTGTTCAATATTTTCTGACTGGTATACTTTCTGATGAAAGAGGGACATGGCATAAATACGGAATTGGCTCTTTTCAAGTGCGCTTCGCGCTTCGGTAGTGGCTGTTCGTGCCTGGCTTTCCAGTAAACAAAATACAGTATGTAAATTATTTTTAACACGGTGATGTACTTCCTTCAGCAGCCATTCCTTCTCTGATACCAATTTGTATAAAAGCTGGTTTTTGTGAGACATTTCTCTGCTGCTCCGTTTATTTTGACGGTAGAGAAAGCCAAATAATATTATCACAGCCAGGGAAAGTAACAGGGCGCTACCTGTTAGCAAGCTGATCTTTTGCGATTGTTTTAACTTTTCCTGTTGAGCAAGAGCTTGCTGTTTGAGCGTTGCGATATTTTGATTTTTAAGTTTGATCTCCTGCTCTTTTTCCAGCGCTTTGTAGGCAACCTCCATTGTCTTTACGACGCTGTCCCTTTCCCTGCGAAGTTTAAATTCAGATTGATTATTAAGGAAGTTTTGGTGTTTTATTGCCGATAGGTAATGATGGGTAGCCGAATCTGCAAGGAAAAGCATATAGTGAAGTTGCCGCTGACCGCCTTTGGAGTAATTTGCGTGTGGTGCTGCTAATTCCTCGTATAAAAATGTTCTGGCCTTTTCATATTTATGTGCGTCGAGGTAGAGACTGCCCAAATCTAAATTGATCTCACCCTGGTTTAAGTGGTGCTCTTTTAAAATGGTGTTTATCTTCAAAAAATAACTCTCAGCCTCAGGGAAACGTTTCAATTCCCGGTAGGCATGCCCGATCCTTTTAAGATAGGTGATGCTGTCTGTCATGGAATTAGGCGGATATTTTTGCATCATATTTTCAATATAGCTGATCGCTTCCAGCTTTTTCCCCATTTTATCATAGGCTTTGCTAATGATGCTGTGAAGTGACGGCATTGAAACATCATACATACCTGCCTGTCGGCTATAAAAACCGAGGGCCTGCTCACAAGATTCAATAGCATCATTATACCTTTCCTGGGCATAATCTATCATTCCCTTGATCAGGTAGATGTCTCCCGCAGCTGCGCTATCATGTGTGCTGTTTACAGAATTTACTGCGGCTTGTGAATAATAATAAGTTTTGGCATTACGGCTGGTATTATTGGAGTAGTATGCAAGCGCGAAATAGATATAGTGTAGTTTTTTATAGCCTGTAAGTTGGTATTCCT
>NZ_DASVOB010000187.1:0-4990 GCF_036383575.1 Mucilaginibacter sp. | reverse complement strand
TCCTGGTTCATTCTTTATTTTCTTTTGGGATTTCACCGATTATTTGATGATCTCACCGATTTTTTCCTTTCCTAACCTCTAATCTCCAATCACTAACCACTACCGCAGCTTCAACGTTATCACCGTCACTATCGCCAGCAGGATACAAATGATCCAGAAGCGGGTAACGATCTTGGCTTCGTGGAAACCTTTTTTCTGATAGTGATGGTGAAGCGGAGCCATTAAAAACACCCTTCTCCCTTCGCCGAATTTCTTTTTGGTGTACTTAAACCACGATACCTGTATGATCACTGAAAAATTCTCTACCAGGAAAACACCGCATAATAATGGCAGCATCAGTTCCTTGCGGATCATGATAGCGAACACAGCTATGATACCGCCTATAGCTAAACTACCGGTATCGCCCATAAACACTTGTGCCGGGTATGAGTTATACCATAGAAAGCCTACACACGCCCCTACGAAAGCACCGGCGAAAACCACCAGTTCGCCCGAATTAGGGATGTACATGATATTCAGGTAATCGGCAATAACCGTGTTACCCGATACATAAGCCAGTATAGCCAGGGTTATACCGATGATGGCCGATGTACCCGTCGCCAAACCGTCTATCCCATCGGTAATATTAGCTCCGTTTGATATGAACGTGATGATAAGGATCACAAAAAACAGGAACACTACCAAGGCGTATTGCTCATAACCAGACCCTAAAAACTTCAATACCTTGGCATAATCAAACTCATTGTTTTTATAAAAAGGCATGGTTGTTTTAGTAGAGTGCACATCCTGGGTATAAACAGGAACATTACGCTTCATATGAAACTCAACCGGGGCATCATCTTTCACCGGCAAAACCACTTCCTGACGGATAATGATATTGCTATTGAAATACATTGTCCACCCGACGATAAGCGACAACCCTACCTGACCGATAATCTTGAACCGGCCTGCCAAACCCTCCTTATTCTTTTTAAATACTTTGATATAATCATCTAAAAAGCCGATAGCACCCAGCCAAACGGTGGTTACGATCATCAGGATCACGTACACATTATCCAACTTGGCAAACAATAGCGTTGGCACCAGGATACCTAACAAAATAATGATGCCACCCATTGTAGGTGTACCTGACTTTTGCATCTGCCCTTCTAATCCCAAATTCCTTACGGTTTCGCCTACCTGTTTAAAGCGTAGGTAATCAATTAACCGGCGACCATAAACCGTAGTGATCAGCAACGATGTAATTACAGCCATTGCCGTCCGGAAAGTGATGTATTGAAACACCCCCGTTCCTGGTATGCTATAATTTTTGCTTAAATAGTTAAACAGGTAATACAACATTGCTTTATCGATGTGCAGATTTGCAGATTTCAGATGTGCAGATGATTGATTTGCTCATCTTAGATCTTGCAGATTTGCGAGTTATTTTTAATGCTTTAATTTTATCTACTCTCTATTAATTGGTTTAGGATTACACCAAATCTTTGAACCGGTTTTCCAGTTCTTCCATATCGTCGAAGTGATTTTTCACTCCGTTTATCTCCTGGTATTTTTCGTGACCTTTGCCTGCTACCAGGATAATATCACCGGGATTAGCCAGCATACAGGCAGTTTTAATAGCCTCGTGCCTGTCGACGATGCTTACCGTATGCCTTTTAAAGGCCGGATCAACACCTTCTTCCATTTCTTTAATGATCTGCGCCGGATCTTCGGTACGCGGATTATCAGAGGTCAGGATCACTTTATCGCTCCATTCGCAAGCGGTTTTAGCCATGATAGGACGCTTGGTTTTGTCTCTGTCGCCACCACAACCAATTACTGTGATCACCTTTTCGTTACCCTTGCGGATATCATGGATGGTGCTCAACACGTTCTGCACAGCATCCGGTGTGTGGGCATAGTCAACTATACCTACAACTTTATTAGGCGCAGTTATGTATTCAAAGCGGCCTTCGGCACCAGTCAGTTTACTTAGGCTGGTAAGCACTTTGGCTTTATCCTGCTCAAGTAGCATCGCAGTGGCGTATACTCCCAATAGATTGTAAGCGTTGAATGTACCCACCATTTTAAACCATACTTCCTCGCCATCAATTTGCAGTAACAAACCGCTAAACTGATTTTCAAGGATGCGGGCTTTATAATCGGCCATGGTTTTAAGGCCATAGCTTTTTTTATGTGCCGCTGTATTCTGCAGCATTACATTCCCGTTTTTATCGTCACTATTAGTAAGCGCGAATGCATCTTTTGGCAAGCCGTCAAAAAATGCCTTCTTAGCATTTAAATACCTCAAAAAGGTTTTATGATAATCTAAGTGATCGTGCGTTAAATTGGTAAATACACCACCGGCAAACACCAGGCGCTCAATCCGCCTTTGTGAAATAGCATGCGAGCTCACCTCCATAAAACAATAATCACAACCACTATCCAGCATTTCGGCAAGCAAGCTGTTCAGTTCAACCGGATCGGGCGTTGTATGGGTTGATGGGATCACCTTGCCATTGATCTGGTTTTCAACTGTCGACAACAAGCCACATTTATAACCCAGATCGCGGAATAACTGGTAAAGCAGCGTTGCAATAGTTGTTTTACCGTTAGTACCTGTTACACCAACCAGTTTTAATTTAGCCGATGGATTATCATAAAAATTAGCAGCTACAATACCAAGCGCCACGGCGGAATCGGCTACCATCAGGAAATCTACCTCGCCGGTGGTATGGGCAGGCAGGTCTTCACAAATTACTGCTACAGCACCTTTTTTAATGGCCTGGTCAATATAATCGTGTCCGTCAACAAGAGTACCCTTTACAGCAACAAACATCGATCCAGGGATTACCGCCCTCGAATCAAAAGCAATTGCCGTTATCTCTACATCGGCGCTTCCCTGCAACTCAGTGAAGGCCAGTCCATCAATTATATCGCTTAAATACCTCATTGCAGTTCAATTAAAATTCGTGATCCTTTTGGTATTGCACTTCCACCGGTAACCGATTGATTGGTAACTATGCCGCTTCCGCGTACAGTTACCTTATAACCGGCGTTACCCATAACATATAACGCATCGCTAAGCCCCATGCCTGTTACCGCCGGCACGGTACCATTTTTATATTTCACTTCTTCAAACGAGATCCCGTTGCTGGTATCAACCGTACTATTGGCCGATGCATACAAAGGTTTAACACCCAGTTTTGAATAAACTTTTTTCAAGGCCTTCATATTGCCCTGTTTTACCTGCGGCATTACCGTATTACCTACGTAATGCGTCTGCGAGCTTTGGTTAATATCCAGATCATTGGCATAAACCCTGTCCGCTACTTCCCTGAACACCGGACCGGCAACCTTTGCCGCCAAATAATCGCCCTGGGTTGGGTTGTTAACCACTACGATCATCGAATATTTAGGATGATCGGCAGGGAAATAACCGCAAAACGAGGCCTGATATTTCTTGTCCTTATAACCTTTTGTTCCGTTTGCCACCTGCGCTGTACCGGTTTTACCGGCTACGCTGTAAAGCTTGTTTTTAATAACGTTTTTACCGGTACCGTTCATTACAACACCTTCCAACATTCCACGCACTTTGCCTAAAGTTGCTTCAGAACATACCTGCTCGGTAATTACCCTTGCCTGAAACTGCTCGATAGGATTACCCAGCCTGCGGATCTCGCGAACCAGCAGCGGGGCTATCATTTTGCCGTTGTTAGCAACCGAGTTATAAAAAGCCAGCATTTGCAGCGGCGTAATGTTCATTTCGTAACCATAAGCCATCTCGGGCAAACTGTAATTTTTGTTCCAGCTGCGGTTTGATGGATTCTTGATCACCGGCCTTCCTTCACCCTGTATTTGCAATTGTAGCTTTTCGTTCAAGTGGTAGCTGTACAGCTTATTGATGTACTGCCATGGATTGTTATGATAAAACTGGTCAACAAGCCTGGCCGCTGCCACGTTTGATGATTCTTCAAAAGCACGTTTAACCGACATTTCATAGTTATCATGCTCGGTATCAGTAATAGTTGGCCCTTTCGGGAATTTATACCTGCCACCTTCGGCATTAACCATGGTGCTGGTATCAATTTTATGCTGATCGAGCATAGTCATGTATGATGCCAGTTTAAAGGTCGATCCCGGATCGATAGCATTACTGATAGCATAGTTCATCTGCTCTTTATAATCGCCATCCTTAGTGCGGGTATAATTAGCAATCGCTCTGATCTCACCGGTAGATACCTCCATAAGCACAACGCAGCCATGATCGGCCGCGCTTTTTACCAGTTGTTTTTTCAACGCATCCTGCGCTACATCCTGAAAGTTTACGTTGATGGTTGAAATAATATCAGCGCCATCTTTAGGTGCTATCTCATCATCATCGTCAACAGGCATCCAGATACCGCCCGGAATACGTTGCATTAAGCGCCTGCCACTTTCACCATTAATGTATGATGAATAAGCACCTTCCAAACCTACCGGGTTCTTCACGTTTTCGTTTTTGTAACCGATAGTACGCGCCGCCAGCGACTGGAACGGCAGGATCCTCCTGTTTTTTTGAATAACGATCAAGCCGCCTTTGTACTTGCCCATGTTAAACACAGGAAACTGGCGGATTTTTTTTAAATCCTGGTACGATACCTTACGCCTGATCAGCACATAACGTGAACTATCCTTGCGGGCCTCGCGCAACACGCGCGAATAATCCCTGGCCGACCTGTCACCAAACATACCCGACAGCTTTGCAGCCAGCAGGTCGATATTATTATTGAATGCCGTATCGGAGGCGATACCACCGGCCAGCATATCCATATGCAGCTCATACTCAGGCACCGAAGTAGCCAGCAACCTTCCGTCAACAGAAAAAATATTCCCCCTTGCGGCTTCAACAGTTTGGTATTGCGCCGAAAGATCGGCAGCCATAGCTTTCCATTTATCGCCCTGAACAAATTGCAGGCGGCAAAGCTGCACGGTAACAGCAATTGCCAAAAGCAACACAAGCCCGAAAGCT
>NZ_DASVOB010000186.1:0-7086 GCF_036383575.1 Mucilaginibacter sp. | reverse complement strand
AACAAACCAATATTCCCGGACCTAATGAACTGCCTGATCAGCAGAGGGTGGGGGAGTAAGGTTAAATTTTATGTTATTGCGAGGAGCGAGTGGGAATGAGCCTTGGGGCGACGTGGCAATCTCGTAGCCATGCTAACAGCTGTGCATGTTTACCCTGTATAGCTACGAGATTGCCACGCTATCGCTCGCAATGACATGGTTTTATATACTACCACTTAACCGTCTTTTCCAAAAAAGAGATCAGGTCATCGGCCATAGCCTGTTGTTCTTTGAGGCTCGGGTGTCCGGGAGTGTTTTTATAAGGAATAAAGTGAGTATAAATTTGCTTATCGTTAAGCGCAGCAACTGCCGTTTCAATATATCCCGGCCATGGCGAACCTGCTTTAGTTGCATCCATGCTCCCTAAGGCGCAAATGATCTGCGCTTTCGGGTAAACCTTGCGGATGTTTTTTATAAACTCTTTATAAGCTTTGATTATCTGGTCAGGCTCCGGCGCTTTACTGCCGAAACGTTCTTTAAACTGTGGATTATTGGGCTGATTCACGATCCATGAATCATTTTGAAACAGGTTGATCACTACCACATCAGGCGTGTACTTTTTAAAATTCCAGATGCTTGTTGGGTCGGTAGGGTCAAGGCGGTTATACATTTCGGGCATGATGAGCGGGAACCAGCTCACAGTAATGCCAATACCGCTTTTTGAGGTACAAACATATTGTGCATCAAAATGACGGGCCGTTAGGGCGGCATAGCTCAGGTAACCGTTCTCATAAGGGGCAGATCCTCTGTCTTGCCCTGTAGTATCTTCATCGGCATAACCGCAGGTGATAGAATTGCCAAAAAATTCGATCTTGCGTTTTTTTGCTTCCGGTGGAGAAAGGGCGGTGGCGTCTTTAGCCAAAGTAAACTGGTAAAAAAGGGTTTTGCCTTTGTCCCATTCAGTACGCTTAAATAACTCAAGGGTGTGCTTACCCGCGGGTAAATTTTCGGCAAGGGTATAAGCCTGTTTGGTATTATCGAGGTGAATGGTATTGATCACCTTGTCATCAACTATAATGGTATAGTAGTTTTCGCCCCGTTCATCCTGCATCAGGGCCGATGCGCCGGTTCCGTTAAAGTTGATCTTTAAGGATGAGCCTGTCCAGTACAGTTCAGCAGCTTCGTCGGTTTGATTGATTCGCCCGGTATATCGGATGCGTTGATCTTTGCTTTTTAAAATAACGCTTTGAGCGGTGCAGCTTATTGTTGAACCGGTAAATGCAATGAAAAGTACAAGGAAATATAGTTTGCGCATTTTTTCAGGGTTTGGCTGCCCTAAAATAGGAAACTTATACAGAAAGCGGATAAGCTATTAACCTATCCGCAAAATATTTGTTAAGAATGTATTATTCAATCGGCATCCCGAATTGCAACAAGTAACCGTTGTAATCAAAAACGCCAAACTCGCGCATGCCGTAACTGAAATCTTCAATAGGGTAACAAATTACAGCCCTATCCTTCAGTTCACTCCATAAAAAATCAACTTTATCGGTACGGATATAGAAAGAGCCGGTAAATTTAGGCACAGTGAATGAGGTATTATCAACAGGCAAAGCCAGCATGATCTCAATATCATCACGGCTTACTGTAGCCCATCCCCAGTCTTCGTCATAACCAACACAAGTGAACCCGAGATTGTTTACATAAAAATCAACACTTTCCCGTACCTGCCGGGTGTATAACATAGGGGCAATAGATTTTAAAGACATATTATTTTGAAATAAGTTAGGTTGCACTGGTGTTAAAAAATTACGTCATTGCGAGGAACGAAGCAATCCCCGACTGGCAGAGCGAATATGCAAATCCACCCTGTAAAGTTTGGGATTATTAATAATTATAATTTGATTTTTATAGGTATTAATGATCTCCCTACGGTCGGTTGTCTTCGTTCCTCGCAATGACGTTTGGTTGGTTGTTAATTGTTTATTTTAACCTTCCGTTTACTTCAAATATACATAAGTTATTCCATCTCCACCGCGATCGGCATGTTCATCCTCCATACGGTCAACTTGCTCGTACTTTTTAAGGTATTGCCTGATCATTTTGCGCAAAATGCCATCGCCTTTACCATGAATGATCTTAAGGCTGTTAAAGCCCATCATCAGCGCACGGTCAAACAGTTTTTCAATGGCGTGCAGCGCATCCTCAGTACGCTGCCCGCGCACGTCAATCTCCGGACTAAAACTTGCCATATCATTGGTTTGTGCGCTGAAACTCCGCCTGATCTCTTTAGGTACCGATGATTTGGAAACCTTGATCACCCGTTTCTTTTTGGCGACGGTACGCAAATCGCCAATGGCAATCACTACGTTCTCTTTAATGATCTCAATTACCTGGCCTGTAGTTTCCGAGTCGGTGAGTTTTACCCAGTCGCCCGGTTTTAATTCCTCATCAACAGGGGCAGTTTGTTTTGGTGCTTCAACCTTAACGGTGTTCTTTTTAAGCTCAACATGCAGGTTTTCACGCAACTGGCGGGTTTTTTCCTTATCGGCATTGCTGCTTTTGATTTCGGATATCGTGTTTTCAACCAGTTTGTTAGCGTTCAGGATAATATTCTTGGCCTGATCTTTTGCTTCCCTGATGAGGGAGCGTTGATTTTCTTCGAGATAGCTTTTCAGTTTCTCGTTTTCGGCCAGTAGCTCATTTACCTTACGCTGCTGTTTATCCAGCTTTTGTTTAGTTTCAAATATCGAACGTTTTTCACGCTCCAGATCAACTAACAGCGTATCAACCTTTTTTTGCCCTTCGCTTATTTTGTTTTTGGCGAGGTTTAAAACGTTGGCCGGCAGACCGATTTTCTGAGCTATTTCAAAAGCATATGAGCTGCCTGGCTTGCCAATTTCTAACTGGTAAAGCGGGCGCATCTCAATGTTATTGAACAGCATGGATGCATTTTCAATGCCTTCAGTATTGCTGGCAAATATTTTAAGGTTGGAGTAGTGGGTGGTCACCATGCCCTTAACCTTTTTTTGGTTAAGCGATTCAAGCACAGCCTCGGCAATCGGCCCGCCAAACTGCGGATCGGTACCGGTACCAAACTCATCTATCAGGATCAGGGTTTTACCATTGGCCTGTTCCACAAAATTCTTCATTTTGGACAGGTGGGCGCTGTACGTACTCAAATCACTTTCAATCGACTGGTCATCGCCTATATCAACAAAAAGCTGTTTAAATACGCCCACAACGCTGGCTTCATCGGCAGGGATCAGTAAACCGGCCTGCACCATCATTTGTAATAAACCAACAGTTTTCATACAAACAGATTTACCGCCCGCGTTAGGACCAGATACCACAATGATGCGGGTACCCTCGTCTATCTGCATATTAAGCGGAACAACCGTTTTTTTCTCGGCCTTAAAATTCAGGAACAACAGCGGGTGACGTGCATTATACAGCTTAACCCTGGCTTCGTTTATTACCTGCGGCATTTCGGCTTCAATATCAATGGCAAACAGGGCTTTGGCGCGAACGAAATCAAGCTTGGTTAACAAACCATGATAGGAGAGTAGTAAGGGAACGTAAGGCCTTAATTCGGTAGTTAAAGCGGTCAGGATCTTTACTATTTCGCGGCGGCGTTCAAACTCCAGGTCGCGGATACGGTTGTTAAGCACAAAAACCTCTTCGGGCTCAATATATACCGTTTGGCCTGATGCTGATTCGTCATGCACAAAGCCTTTCAGTTTGCGTTTGTTTTCGGCCAGCAAGGGGATCACCAACCTGCCATCGCGTACGGTTAAAGAACCATCGGCAGCCCAGCCGTTTGATGTCGCATTTTTAAATACCATATCAATCTTTTTGCGGGCTTCCTGCTCGGCTTTGGCAATGCCGCTGGTAATTTCCATCAGCTCGCGCGAGGCGTTAGGCCTGATCTTGCCTTTTTGATCAATCACTGCGTCTATCTTTTTAAGGATAGCCTTTTCAATAGGCAGGTGCTCAAAAAGGGCTTCAAGATTGGGGTACAAACCTTCGCGTTCGTTAAAGTACGCGATAACGGCAAACACGGTATTTAGCGAAGCCTGAACCTGGTAAAATTCTTCTTCACTTAAAAAAACGCCCTCAATACGGGCTTTATTGGCAAGGGACTTTATATCGAAAAAATGCTGGATGGGCAGGGCCTCATCATTAACCAGGATATTCTTAAACTCGTTTGCCTGGTTCAGGAACTTATGTATCTGGTCGTAATTGCTCATTACCTGGATCTTGTCAACCATTTGTTGACCCATTTCACTCAGGCAATGTGCTTTTATCAGTTCTTTTATTTCGGTAAAACCCAGCTTATCTACACTATTTGGGGGGTAAAGCATTAGGTTATGGCTTTAAGTTTTTTTAACGAATCGGCTTTATGAGCAGCTTTGCTTTTCCGCGGATGAAATCTCCTTGCCGAATCGGTTTTGGGTTTATTTTTTAAATTTTCTAATGAGTCAGCTCTGCGCGCAGCCGCGTTTTCATGAGGATGCATCCTCCTTGCCGAATCGGCTTTAGTTTTAATGTTTAAGTTTTTCAGCGAATCAACCTTACGGGCGGCTTTGCTTTGTTCAGTCTGAACTTTGGCAAGGGAATCGGTCTTGCTTTTAATTTTAATATCTACCTGATCATAAATGGCCAGTAATTTATCGGGTTGTGTGGCGTAATAACGCATACTCCGGTTAAAATGCGCGGTATCGGTATGCTGGCGTTTAAACATAGCAGCGTATTTGCCTGCACCATATTTATACAAACTATCGGGCGCCTGCATAACATTATACAAACTACCGTCAATGATGTGCATCTCGGTTAATACGCTGGCCATGGCCTCGGGTTTAAGCACATCCCCGGGAACACTTTTGCCATTGCAGGCACATAAAAAAAGTGCTGCTGAAAAAAACAAGGTTATATATTTACGCATTCAGTAATTTAGCGGCTGATTAATTAAGCAAATTTACGGATAAATGAGCATTGCAGATAACATCAAAAGCTTAAAAAAGGAAACGGAAGCAGATAAGGTAATATTATTGGCTGTATCAAAAACAAAACCTGTTGAAGATGTACAGGAAGCTTATGATGCGGGGCAGCGCCTTTTTGGCGAAAATATAGTGCAGGAGATGGTTGAAAAGTATGAGCAGCTACCCAAAGATATTGAATGGCATTTGATCGGTCACCTGCAAACCAATAAGGTAAAATACATTGCACCTTTTGTGAGCATGATCCAGTCTGTTGATAGCCTGAAGCTTTTACATGAGATAAACAAGCATGCCGAAAAAGCCGGACGGGTAATTGATTGCCTGCTCCAGATCTACATAGCCGACGAAGAAACCAAATATGGACTGGGTTTTGATGAAGCGATAGAGTTGTTGCGGTCGGAAGAGTTTGCCACTATGAAAAACGTTCGTATCCGCGGATTGATGGGCATTGCTACAAACACCGATAACGAGAAACAGATAAAAGAAGAATACTACGAACTGAACACCTTTTTTGAAGGCATCAAACTGAGCTATTTCAGAAAGGAAGAAAGTTTTGATATATTGTCGATGGGCATGTCGTCAGACTATAAGCTGGCTATTGAACAGGGCAGTAATATGGTGAGACTGGGAAGTACGATATTTGGCGGCAGGGTGATCAAGCATTGGAAGAATAATTGATCAGAATTTGTCTGAACCTGAATTTATGGAATTTAAGAATTGACAGAATGAAAACACAATTCAAATAATTCGCCTAATTCGATAAATTCCAGTTCAGACATAATTAGCCCGCCCATTGTTGGTGTTGTCACCAACAACATGTTTTTTTAAATCGAAATTTAAGTGTTCAGTTTTTTAAAAACGGGTGTTCAGCCTTTAAAATTTCGAAAAGTTAAGTTGTTGATTGTCAGTACTAAGTTGTTCATTTGTTAAAAATGAACAATAATGTTGAAAGTTAAAGTGTTGATTATTAGCCTTGTTTTAGTTGGAGATAATTGCAAGTGTTCACACTTTTAAAAGTTGAACACCTAAAAAATAGATAAAAGTTGTTGGTGACAACACCAACAACGGCGAAAATTCAGGTTCAGAGAAAAAGAGAAAATGAACAATACAGAAAATAAAACTGAAAGTCAGCACCCCCTTCAGGGGGCTGGGGGGCTAATTATCAGGGAAGCTATCCAAGCCGATTGCCCGCGTTTGATGGAATTGGTGCACGAGTTGGCCTTATATGAAAAAGCCCCCGAAGAGGTTACCGTTACCTTACAGCATTTTGAAGAAGCCGGTTTTGGCCCAAATCCTGTTTGGAAGGCTTTTGTTGCCGAAGTTGAAGGCCTGGTTGTTGGTTTCGCGGTATACTATGTTCGCTACTCAACCTGGAAAGGCAGCCGAATGTATCTGGAAGACCTGATAGTGACCGAAGAGATGCGCGGCAAAAAGATCGGCAAGCTACTTTTCGACAGGCTGATACAGGAAGCAAAAGAGCGTGGTTTTAGCGGTATGGTTTGGCAGGTGCTTGACTGGAACGAACCTGCTATTAACTTTTATAACAAGTACGGCGCGAATATTGAGGCAGGCTGGTTAAATGCTTCGCTCTCAAGGGAGCAGTTGCTAAACTACTAAAACATAATACCTATGAAAAATCTGTGCCTGTTATTTTTTATTGCGTTAGGGTTATCATCGTGCCAGTGGGGAGTGTCTAATAAGGTTGCTGAAAAGTCGTTTGATACCCTGCACTATGCCTATAAAGTAATAAAAGCACGGGCGGCAGATTGTGGTACAAAGCCTGACAGTGCCTGTACAGTAGTGAAAATTAACTACCCGTTTTTTGATAGCGCCAAAGCCTTAAATGATACTATAACCCGTAAGCTTACAGTGATGTTTGCTATGGATGGTAAAGCAGACAGCAGCCTGGAAATGATGACCAAAAATTTTCTGAAATCATATGACGATTTTAAAAAGGATGATTCGCGGTCGGGAATGTTTTTTACGCTGGATGATTCTGCCAAGATGATCCACCAGGATTCGAGTTTAACCACACTTGAAGTGCGTGGCTACTCGTACACTGGCGGTGCTCATGGCGGCACATCTATCACTTTTATCAACTGGGATA
>NZ_DASVOB010000185.1:0-30623 GCF_036383575.1 Mucilaginibacter sp. | reverse complement strand
AGGCGGGCCTCCCCTGCCGTCAAAAAACGCCAGTTGAATACCATATTTGCGGGCAATAGCAGTAAGCTCAACCTTAGCTTTATATATCGACCAGTTAGCCATCAGGTAACCGCCGTCTTTGGTACTGTCAGAGAAACCAAGCATGATCGTTTGCTGGCTGCCCCTGTTTTTCAAATGCTCGGCATAAAACGGATGCGTGTACAGTTGTTCCATAATAGCAGCAGCATGTTCAAGGTCGTTTACAGTTTCAAACAGCGGCATGAAATCGATGCTTAGGTTATCTTTTTTCCAACCGCTCCATAAAAACAGGTCTATCAGTTGCAGGATATCAGATGCACGCTGGCAGTTACTGATGATAAAGCGCTGACAGGCCCTTTCACCATTACCCTCCTGGATCTGTTTAACCAGCCTGATAGTATCCAGCGTATCATGGATCATAGCATCTTTTTCCTCTTCAGGGCAAACAAAATCGGCCTCTTTAAAGGTGATGCTTTTTACTTTTTCATCCTCGCTTAATTCCGAATAGACTTCAGACACACCTGTATCAATATTTTGAGTGCCGTATTCAAATACCTTGCGTAAAATGCGGCTATCCTGCCTGATATCCAACGTAGCGAAATAACATCCAAAAAGGCGCACCTTTTGGATCATATCCTCAACAATATCAACAAATAAACCATCGTGATCTTTAAGGATAACATCTTTAATGGATAACAGCAATTCCAGTATCTCACCTTGTAAATTAACCGGTGCTAACTGCTCATTGGCATTTTTATAAAACAGGTTTTCCAGTTTGGTCATGGCCTGTTCAACGCCGCGGAAAGTAATACGACGTTTCAGGACCCTGAAATCACGGTAATAACACCTGAACAGGCGCTGCCTTAAAAAGCTTGCTACTTCTTTAGTGGTTTGCGTGGTTACGTTAGGGTTACCATCACGGTCGCCACCCGGCCAGAAACCAAGCTCCAGGTTCTGACGGCTTGCAGCGTCAATATCAAATTCCTCTTCCAGTTTTGACTGGATACCTGATACGGCATGGTAAAATATATTTTCCAAAAACCATGAAAGGCTAACAGCCTCATCAACAGGTGTTGGCGATGTTTTATTAAAGAAAGGTGTTTTGCCCAATTGCTGTAACAACACATCGATATTGTTGATATCGTTGGTTTTTACAGCCTCAATCAGGTCGGTCATGATGCCAAGCACCGTACCGGGATAAAACTGCGTAGGGTGAGCGGTAAGTACCAGTCGTAACGAAAAATCCTTTAGTTTTTCGCTGATATCATTACGGCTTTCATCACTGATGGCGGCATGCTGCAACAAGCTTTGCAGGGTACCGCTATCATCAAACTTACCTATTTTATTAAAGGATGAATCTTCAATAGCGTCAAACAAAACCACCTGGCGTTCAATGTATTGAATAAACCTGAACATACGGTTGATCTGCTCGCGGTGATCGATACCCGGTACATACTTTTCAAAAAATGATTCGATAATATCTGTCGGCGAATCATGCGTAATAGCACCCTTTTCGCAATGCGAACTGAAGAACGGTAATAAAATACCAGTATCCTTTACCTGGTAAAACGGAAGCGTTTGAAACAAACTGTTATATAACTCAAATCGGGTAACAACCTCGTTATTAAAGGCTGCTTCTCTTTGGCTGAGTTTTAACGTTGGCGACATAGTAAAAAATTAAATTGAGGTAAAATTGATTGGTTTAGCTTTTGGCCTTTTCCGGGGGGTGAATTTACTGATCTTTAATTTAATTTCATCAAAAAGTAAATATTTATTAACACAAAAGTTCAATTAATGCCATTTTCATTAAAAATACATACTAAAATTAAAATTCTGCAAATTTGAAACGCCATTTTCAGGGCTATAAATTATATTTAATAAAAACAGGTCGAACAAACAAAATTGCTTATAATAGTTCTGTTATTTATAAAGCTGCTACCACCATGTCTATAAACATCAGGGAAATAAAAAGTTTCTTTTACAGTCAATATTTTTCTGATGGGATCCGGATCTGCATAGGTATTTTACTCCCCTCCCTGCTGCTGATGCAGTTCGATAAGTTCGATCTTGGCCTTACGCTTTCGTTGGGTGCATTATGTATCTGCGTTATTGATACGCCCGGACCGGTATCGCATAAACGTAACGCTATGGCAGCCGGCAACCTTTGTTTGTTTTTGGTAGCCGTTATTACGGGTTTTGCACGGCTCAATATATTTACATTAGGTATCGAGATCACGTTTTTTGCCTTTCTGTTTTCCATGTTCACCGTTTATGGCAACAGGGCGGCATCGGTAGGAACCTGTTCATTACTCATCATGATTTTCATGATGGATAAGGCCCTGGCAGCTCCCGAAGTATTGGGTTACAGTGCAACCATTTTGGCAGGTGGAGTTTGGTATATGATCTTCAGTCTGCTGTTTTTCGGCATCCGCCCCTATCGCGCGGCACAACAGGCGCTTGGCGAAAACGTGACCGATATAGCACGCTTTTTACGTATCAAAGCCGATTTTTATTTGTCAGATACCGATATCGACGAAAACTACCGCAAGCTGGTTTCCAAACAGATCCAGGTGAGCCAGCACCAGGATGCCGTACGCGAATTACTTTTTAAAAGCCGAATCATGGCCCGCGAGTCAACAGCCCCAAGCAGGATCCTTGTACTCACCTTTGTTGACCTGGTTGATATTTTTGAGCAGATCATGGCCACGCACTATGATTATAATCACATCCGCGAAAAATTTAAAGACACAGGCGTACTCACGGAGATTGCCCGCATTATCCATAACATGGCCGATGAGCTTGAAGATATAGCCTACATTGTATTATCAAACACTCGCCGACGCCACCTTACCGATTTTAATATCGAACTGGAGAAGCTCAAAGTAAAGATCGACTCCATCGGCAAAAACAACCAGGAAACCAGCAATCTTGTACTTAAAAAGATCCTGGTAAACCTGCGTTCGCTTGGCGAGGGCATTAACAATATATATAAATACTACAGTACAAAAGCAGCCGAATCATTGGGCGAACCTAAAGGCGATGTAGAGTATACAGCATTCGTAACCCACCAGGATTTCGCTACCCATATTTTCTTCGACAACTTTACGCTGGCATCAGGTGCATTCAAACATGCCCTGCGGGTAGCGCTGGTATGTTTGGTAGGTTTTATTACCGCTAAGCTGGTATCCTTAGGTCACCACAGTTACTGGGTGTTGCTCACTATTATTGTAATATTGAAACCGGGTTTCAGTCTTTCCAAACAGCGTAACTATCAGCGCTTGATAGGTACCATTGGTGGGGGCGTTATAGGTATCGCCATACTTACCTTTATCCCCAATGCTACTATACAGTTTATTTTCCTGGTAGTATTTATGATGGGCGCATACAGCTTTCAACGCCTTAATTATGTGGTAAGCGTAATTTTCATGACGCCGTATGTGCTTATCCTCTTCAAGTTTTTGGGTGTAGGTTTGCTCAATGTAGCCCAGGAAAGGATCCTCGATACCATCATAGGCTCAACCATTGCTTTAGTGGCCAGCTACCTCATTTTCCCAACCTGGGAGTTTGAACAGATCCAGGAAACATTGAGGGATGTGATCGTAGCTAATATCAACTACCTGGTAACCATTGCCGAAAGTATTTCGGGCAAGATGATCAGCATCACTACCTACAAACTGGCACGTAAGGAGGTTTATGTAAAATCGGCCAACCTGTCGGCCGCGTTTGAGCGGATGACCTCAGAGCCAAAGAGCAAGCAGCGTAAAATAAAAGAGGTACACAAATTTGTGGTACTTAACCATATCCTTTCATCATATATAGCTACCATTGCATCGGCACAAAGCAAAAAGGAAATACCTGTAGCCCACCCCGAGGCGATGAAGCTGATCAAAAAAAGCATAACCGTATTAAATGATACCGGGCAAAAGCTACAAGCTCAAAATATTGAGTTTAATATAGGTAAAATTCCACCGGTTAACCCGGAAGCTCAAAAACCTGTAGCGCAGGCAGAGGACGCTTTATTAAAAGAACAGCTGGGCTTTATCAACAAGATCAGCTATGATATTACCAAGATCACGGATAGTATTTTGGTTTAGATATTCTAAAAACCTATGCCTTTTACATTTGCACACCCTGCTATAGTTTTACCACTTGATAACCTCAAAACCCGGTGGTTTTCTTTAACCGGTTTAATAGCAGGTGCCGTTGTACCCGATTTCGAATATTTTATCAGGATGCGCATCTACAGCGTTTATAGCCATACCATCATGGGACTGTTCCGGTTCGATATTCCTTTGGGTATATTGTTAGCCTTCCTATTCCACAACATTGTCCGTAATAATTTATACGATAATCTACCCGCGGTTTTAAGCAAACGTTTATCTCCGTATAAAACCTTTAACTGGAACAATCATTTTAAAAAGCACTGGCCTGTAGTTTTACTTTCGATCTTTATTGGTGCCTGCTCTCATTTGTTTTTAGATGCTTTTACCCATCCCGCTGGTTACTTCGTTAAATTATTTCCGGCGATATTTAACAAAACCATTATAGCGGCTATTCCTCTTTATAAAATCCTGCAGCATTCTTTTACACTGATCAGTTCCATATATATAATTTATTACTTCAGAAGGATGCCTGTGAGCCAACAGACAGGCCAACCTGTTTCAAAATACTGGATCCTGGTGACTATTTTTACTGCAATTGTAATTGCTTTTAGGTTTTGGATAATGCCCGACTACAGGATTATTGCCAATGTAGTTGTATCAGTTATTTCGGCATTTTTGTTGGCTATAATAATCGTCCCGATAATTTTTAGAGGCTTTTTCTCACCTGAGAAGTAAAACGTTTTCCAACCAAAATCACCCGACAAAACATTCCAAATATATTTAAACCTTTAAATTAAAACATTTCTAAATACAAAAAATACCCGGTTGTGTGGATGGGTTCATGATGATTTTTCCCTACTTTAGCCATTGATGATACCCGTAGTTTCAAAATTACCCCAAACCGGAACCACCATATTCACCGTCATGTCGGCCCTGGCCAACGAGTTGGGTGCAATAAATCTGTCGCAGGGTTTTCCTGATTACGACTGTTCGCCTGAGCTGATAGAACTTGTAAATAAGGCCATGAAAGCAGGGCATAATCAATATGCCCCCATGGCTGGTGTTATGGCTTTAAGAGAGCGCATTGCCGAAAAAACTGAAAAACTTTACGGCGCTGTTTATAACCCCGAAACGGAGATCACCATCACTGCTGGTGGTACACAGGCTATATTTACGGCTATAAGCGCCGTAATACATCCTAATGATGAAGTGATCATTTTTGAGCCTGCTTTTGATTGTTATGCGCCTGCTATTAAATTAATGGGCGGTGTAGTAAAATCGCTGGCTCTTGAACCGCCCAACTATCGCATTGCCTGGGACATGGTTAAGCGGTTGATCAACCAAAAAACAAAAATGATCATCCTTAACTCACCGCATAATCCAACGGCAACTATTTTGCATAAAGAGGATATCGATGAGTTGAGTGCATTGGTAAAAAACAGGGACATCCTAATCCTGAGCGATGAGGTATACGAACACCTGATCTACGATGGCGAAACCCATCATAGCATGGCCCGCTATCCGGAGTTACAGCAACGCAGTTTCATTGTAGCGTCTTTCGGCAAACCCTTTCATGCTACAGGCTGGAAGGTTGGATACTGTATGGCGCCCGCCTATCTTATGAGCGAGTTCAGGAAGATCCACCAGTTTTTGGTGTTCGCCGTGAATACCCCTATCCAGTATGCTATTGCCGAACATTTAAAAAATGAAGAAACTTATCTCGGCCTGGCAGAATTTTTCAGGGAGAAACGGGACCACTTTAGAAAAGGCCTCGAACAAACCCGTTTTGAGCTTTTACCATGCTCCGGATCATACTTTCAATCAGTAAGTTACCTCGGCATTACCGACGAAAAAGATGCTGACTTTTCTATCCGCATAGCTAAGGAGTTTGGAGTAGCATCTATACCTGTTTCGGCCTTTTACAGCAAGGGGATCGATCACCATGTATTAAGGTTTTGTTTCGCCAAAAGACAAGAAACTTTAGATAAAGCCGTTGATAGGTTAATTCGCATTTAATTTTTGGTTAATGATTCATAGTTCGTGAATCATAGCCAAATGATTAAATTTGATTTTGGATCATGGTTCATAGTTCATGGATCATAGCCAAATTGTATAAGTTTTATCAGTATGGGTCAACCAATCGTCATGCATTTTTTGCCATGAACCGTGATCCATCAACTATGAACCAACTATTATGGAGAATCTTAAAATTACTGTTTTTCAAGGCTACCTTTTTTGGGAAAATACCGATAAAAATCTTCAGAATATTACACTCAGGCTCTCGGGTGGGATCCGCGAGAAAACAGATCTCATCATACTGCCCGAAATGTTTACTACAGGCTTCACCATGAATGCTGCCGAACTGGCCGAACCCATGAATGGTAAAACCATGCAATGGATGGAAAAAACAGCCAAACAGTATGATTGCGTGATAACCGGGACCATTATTATTAAAGAGGGCGGCAAGTACTACAACCGGTTAATTTGGATGCGCCCAGACGGTACCCATGAACATTACGACAAACGCCACCTTTTTGCACTTGGCAACGAGCACAATACTTATACTGCCGGCACTAAAAAACTTTTTGTAGAGCTTAACGGCTGGAAAATTTGCCCGGTGATCTGTTACGATCTGCGTTTCCCGGTATGGCTCCGTAATATCGACGAAAACCCTTACGACCTGCTCATTGTAGTAGCCAACTGGCCCGAGCGCAGGGCAGCCCACTGGCGTACCCTGATACCTGCACGCGCAGTTGAAAACCAGTCGTACGTAATAGCGGTTAATCGTGTAGGCCATGATGGTAACGAAGTTTATCATAGTGGTGATTCTACCTGTATCGACCCTAACGGCAAGGTAGTTTATTACAAACGCGATGAAGAAGACCTTTATACTTTTAGCATCATAGGTGATGAAGTTGGGAAAGTGCGCACTGCCCTGCCGTTTTTGAAAGATGCTGACGATTTTGAGATAAATATCTGAGAGAACCCTGATTCATAGGATTTGACGATTACCCTGATAGAGGGCGTAAAACACTCTTAAAATCAAGGAATCCCTAAATCCTATGAATCAAGGTTCCCCTTCCCTACCATTAGTTTTTCCTCACTTCATACAAAATTCATAAGTAATTTGAATTTTTGTAATGTAGAATTGAAGAAGGAAACATGCGTACTATAAAATCCCTGCTATTTATATCACCGTTATTTTTTAGTTTACTAACACAAAAGGCCGAAGCACAAACAGATACGTTAAAGATCAATTTCCCTGATGCTGAAAAACAGTTCATTGAAAATAACCTGAGCCTGCTTGCCCAAAAGTATAATGTTGATGCCTCAAAGGCACTCATTCAACAAGCTAAACTATGGGATAACCCCACTCTAAGCACCGATCAGAACATTCATGACGGTAGCACAAACAAATTTTTTAACCACTCCAACGGCGGCGGACAAGTATTTGTTCAGCTGAACCAGGTGTTTACCACCGCCGGCAAACGCGGCAAACAGGTAAAAGTAGCCGAAGACGATGCTAAAGTTCAGGAAGCTGCCTTTAACGACCTGATGCGTAACCTGCGCTATAACCTACAGCTTGATTTCAGCCAGCTGGGTTCACTGAATGCACAACAGGCAGTTTACCAAAACGAGATCAAAGCGGCCACCGACCTGGTTAACGCCATTCAAAAATCGTTTGATGTTGGTAATACTTCTGCGAAGGACCTTATCCGTCTGAAAGCCCTTTTATTTGGTTTGCAGAATGACATGGTTGAGAATAACCGCCAGATCAATGATCTGCAAACAGAGCTTAAAACGTTGCTGCAAACTAAAGAAACTACGTTTGTACAACCAATCATAAATGCCAAACCAACTGAGACCGCTGATCTCGATGTGCAGTCGCTGATAACTCAGGCCTTGACCAACAGGCCCGATTATCTGTCAAACCAATACCAGTTAAGTTCGGCTACCCACAACCTTGCTTATCAGAAAGCACTTGCGGTACCTGATGTTACCTTAGGTGTTTCGTACGATCAGAACAGTAGCTATGCTCCGCATTACTATGGTTTACAGATCGGTTTTCCTATACCCTTGTTTAACCGCAACCAGGGCAATATCAAATCGGCCCAATACAATATCAAAAGCCAGGAAAGCACTTTAAAACAAAGCGAGTTTCAGCTTAAAAACGATGTAGTTGCAGCTGTTAATCAATATAAACTGAACATTCAGTTGTTTTCAACCCAACAGATCGCATTTAACGAGCAATATGATAAACTGTTCGGCGCTATGCTCAAGAGTTTCCAGCAACGCCAGATAAGCCTTGTAGAGTTTGTTGACTTTTTTGACACCTATAAGGATACTAAACTAAAAATATTGCAGCAGCAATTTAACCTGCAAAAAGCTATTGCCGACCTCAACTTTGCTGTTGGCACAACCGTAATAAAATCCTGACTAACTTTTTAAGACTTACTATGATGAAAAGAGAAACGCTGTTTTCCGGCCTCTCAGTTTTACTATTGCTTGCCGCTTGTAAAGGCAAAACCCCTCCTGCTGTTGAAAACAAACAGGTAACTGTGAGCGATTCGATGGCAAAAATTATCACTATCGATACTGCCAAGATCGCTACCATAAAAAATGAGCTTACCCTTTCGGGCGAGGTTTCATACGATGACAACACCGTTGTTAAAGTATTCCCTTTTTCGAGCGGGCAAGTGCTTGATGTGAAAGTATCTCTGGGTGATAAAGTGAGCAAAGGCCAAACACTGGCCATTGTACGCAGTGCCGACGTTGCAGGTAACTACACCGATCTGAGCTCGTCAAAATCCGACCTTGCCATTTACAAACGTCAGCTTGAACAGGCCGAATACCTGTACAAGAACGGCATTTCAAGCGAGCGTGATTATACCGAAGCTAAAGAAAACTACAACAAAGCCGAAGCTGCTTACAGTAAAGTTAAAGACCAAATTGCTATCAACGGTGGCGGTAACACCAGCCCCGGCGGTACCCTGGTGATCAAAGCTCCTGAAAACGGTTTCGTAGTTGAAAAAAACATTACCGCAGGTGGATATATCCGCCCGGATAATAATAACGCCATGTTCACTATCTCCAACATGAAAAATGTTTGGATCTGGGCCAATGTGTTTGAGTCTGATATCAGCCGTGTTAAGGTTGGTTATACTGCAAAGGTTACCACCATTGCTTATCCCGACAAGGTATTTACAGGCAAGGTTGATGCAGTTAGTTCTGTACTTGACCCGGACAACAAGGTACTGAAGATCAAGATAATACTACCTAACGACGGCATGTTGCTTAAGCCGGAGATGTTTACCAGCGTGGTAATAGCCAACAGCGAAAAAGCACAGTCGGTTGCGATACCGGCAAAAGCCGTTGTTTATGATAACAGCAAAAACTTTGTAGTAGTTTACAACAGTAAAGACGATTTGAAAGTGCGCCAGGTAGCCGTTATAAAAACGGTTGAGGACACTACCTATATATCATCAGGCCTGCAGGCGGGTGATAAGATCATATCGAAAAACCAGTTGCTTTTTTATGACGCCATCGCCGGCAATAACTAAGAGGCAGGTAATTAAAACAACTGCCTGACTTTAAACCCAGGCAATTACGTTTTTTAAACATAAAGACTACAATGAACAAGTTCATCAAAAATATCATATACTTCTCGCTCAGGCACCGCTACTTCGTGTTCTTCATGACACTGGTACTGGTGGTTTTAGGCGTGTGGAGTTATACCAACACTCCTATCGAGACCTTTCCCGACGTTACCAATACCCAGATCATCATTATAGCCCAGTGGCCGGGCCGCAGTGCCGAAGAGATGGAAAAAATGGTTACCATACCGATGGAAACTGTTTTAAACTCGGTGCAAAAAAAGGCTAACCTCCGTACTACATCTTCATTCGGTTTATCATATATCCGTATCATTTTTGATGATGACGTTGATGATGCCTTTGCGCGCCAGCAGGTATTAAGCCGCCTGGGTAATGCCGATTTACCTGATGGGGTTAAACCCGAAGTTGAGCCGCCATACGGCCCAACAGGCGAAATTTTCCGCTATACTTTAAAAAGCCACACCAAATCATTGCATGACCTTACCGCCATACAGGATTGGGTGCTGGACCGCCAGTTTAAATCAATCCCCGGTGTAGCCGACGTTAACAGCTTTGGCGGTGAGGAAAAAACTTATGAAGTAAGCGTAAACCCATCGTTATTACAAAAATATGGCCTTACCTCGCTTGATGTTTACACCGCTCTTAACCGCAGTAACATTAACGTGGGCGGCGATATCATCGAAAAAAATGACCAGGCTTATGTTGTTCGCGGTATAGGTTTGATCAATAATATTGATGAGATCCAGAATATCATTATCAAGAACGTAAACAACGTGCCTATCCTGGCCCGCGATATTGCCGAAATTAAAGAAGGCGGTTTACCGCGTTTGGGGCAGGTTGGCCGCGATAAAAACAACGACGTTATTGAAGGCATTGTGGTAATGCGTAAAGGTGAAAACCCTGCCGAGGTATTAAAGCTTATCAATCAAAAAGTTGTTGACCTGAATAAAAGCATATTACCTGCGGATGTGAAGATCTCCACTTTTTACGACCGTACCAACCTGATGGATTTCTGTACCGAAACGGTGATCCACAACCTGTGCGAAGGTATTATCCTGGTAACGGTAATCGTGTTCCTGTTCATGGCCGATTGGCGTACAACGCTTATTGTTGCTATCATCATTCCGCTGGCTTTGCTATTTGCCTTTATCTGTTTGCGACTGAAGGGCATGAGCGCCAACCTGCTATCCATGGGGGCGGTCGACTTTGGTATCATCATAGATGGTGCGGTGGTAATGGTCGAAGGGATTTTCGTTGCGCTGGATCATCGAGCGAAGGAAGTAGGCATGCCAAAATTCAACGGACTGGCTAAGCTTGGCTTGTTTAAGAATGTAGGTGCTGAGATGGGTAAAGCTATCTTCTTCTCCAAATTGATCATCCTTACCTGTTTGGTGCCGATCTTCGCTTTCCAGAAAGTTGAAGGTAAAATGTTCTCTCCGCTGGCTTACACTTTAGGCTTTGCCTTGCTGGGTGCATTGATCTTCACACTAACACTGGTACCAGCGCTTTCGAGCATCTTACTTAACAAAAACGTAAGAGAAAAACACAACCCGGTAGTAATATTCTTTGAAAAGGGTATCCGCCGTATGTTCAGCTATACTTACCGCAACCAAAAACTAAGCCTCATTGTAGCGGTAGCCTTTATGTCGGTTACTTTTTTCTCTGCTAAGTTTTTAGGCTCAGAGTTCCTCCCGCAGCTTAACGAGGGCGCTCTTTGGGTAACCGCTCAGTTGCCGATGAGTACTTCACTGGAAAGTTCGGTTAAGGTTACTGATAAAATGAGGCAGATCCTGTCAACTTTCCCTGAGGTGAAACAAACCCTGTCGCAGGTTGGCCGTACCAATGACGGTACCGACCCTAAAGGCTTCTTCAACGTACAGATCCAGGTTGACCTTCTGCCTAAAAAGGAATGGAAACGTAGCATCAGCCAGGAAGAGCTGATTGCCGAAATGGACAAGAAGTTAAGCCAGTTCCCAGGCATTGTATTTAACTACTCCCAGCCTATTATTGATAACGTGGCAGAGGCTGTTGCCGGTGTACCTGCATCCATGGCAGTAAAAATATTCGGCCCCGATTTCCAGGTGCTCGATCAAAAGGCCGATTCTGTTATGGGGATTCTTAAAAAGATCCATGGTGTGGAAGATCTTGGTATCCTTCGCAACCTTGGTCAGCCAGAGTTCCGGATTGAGCTTGATCAGCGTAAGATGGCCCTTTACGGTGTATCTACTGCCGATGCTAACTCGGTTATTGAGATGGCTATAGGCGGTAAAGCGGCCTCACAGCTTTATGAAGGTGAGCGTAAATTTGATATCCGGATCCGTTACCAGAAACAATTCAGGGATACTCAAAGCAAAATCGAGAACCTGATGGTACCTACCCTAAATGGTTCAAAAATTGCCATTAAGGAGATCTCAAAGATCACAACGCTTACCGGTCCGGCGTTTATTTACCGCGATAACAACATGCGTTACATCGCCGTAAAATTCTCGGTACGTGGCCGCGACTTAGGTAGTACAATTGCCGAAGCACAGGATAAAGTAGGCGCTGCCGTAAAACTTGATCAGGGGTATTCATTTACCTGGAACGGTGAGTTTGAAAACCAGATCAGGGCATCAAATACTTTAGCACACGTAGTGCCTGTATGTTTGCTGGTGATATTCCTGATCCTGTTCATCACCTTCGGTAATGCAAAAGATGCTGTATTGGTTATCCTTAACGTGCCATTCGCGTTGATAGGTGGTATTTTAGCGTTGCATATCACCAATACAAACTTTAGTATTTCGGCAGGTATCGGTTTCATAGCCTTGTTTGGTGTTTGTATCCAAAATGGCGTGATCCTGATCTCGGTATTCAAGAAAAACATCGAAGAAAAGATGCACCTTGATGAAGCCATTATGCAAGGTGTAATATCACGTGTTCGCCCGGTAGTAATGACAGCACTGATGGCGGCCATCGGTTTAATGCCGGCAGCGGTTTCAACAGGCATTGGCTCAGAAACTCAAAAACCATTGGCAATTGTAGTAATAGGTGGTTTGGTAACTTCAACTGTATTAACCTTACTGATATTGCCTATCATTTACGCCATAGTTTACCGTTTAATTCACCGTCGTGAAAATCGTAAGCTGCTGAAAAAAGTGGGTATGATAAAAGGATAATACTGACACTAATTATTTCGAATTAAATCGAATTTCACGAATTAGTTATTCTAAAACAAATAGCGACGGGGTATACCTGTCGCTATTTGTTTTTACCGATTATTTGTTATCCTGATAATAAATAGTGACCGTTCCTGTTAGTAAATATTCATGGTAATTAGTGTAATTTGTGCACACTCAAATCATATAATTGGTTTTTAATAATATGTCATTCATAAAGCCCGTATTCCGTTCTGCTTTACCGATCGCCTTATTGCTTGTTCTGCCTTTTTTATCATCTGCACAAAAGAAAAAAGAAAAGGACAAGGACTACGCCCAACTGGTTGACCCGTTTATCGGTACAGGCGGTCATGGGCATACTTATCCCGGACCGGTAATGCCTTTTGGCATGGTACAACTCGGCCCGGATACACGGTTGGAAGGCTGGGACGGCTGTTCAGGCTATCATTATACCGATAGTTTGGTTTACGGTTTTTCGCACACCCACCTGAGCGGAACCGGCGTACCTGATTATTGCGATGTATTGTTTATGCCTACCACGGGCGATCCTAAATTTAAAAATACGGAATACCGCTCCCGCTTCAGCAAAAAGAATGAGGGCGCTACGCCCGGATATTACCATACCCTACTTGATAAATATAACATCGGCGTTGAACTAACAGCCACTACCCGTGCAGGAGTACATCGCTATACTTATCCATCAACTGATAAAGCAAACATTATTATCGACCTGCAGCACCGTGATGAAGTACTTGATTCATGGATAGAAGTAGTGAACGATCATGAGGTACGGGGCTTCCGCATGTCAAAATCATGGGCCGATAAACAGCAGGTATATTTTTACGCTAAATTTTCAAAGCCTTTTAAAACTTATGGTACTGCGTTAAACAATGAAGTTCAAAATGGGCAAAATAAGGTTCAGGGTAAAAATGTGAAGTTATTTTTGCAGTTCGATAACCCCGGCGAAGTGATCAGCAAGGTGGGCATCTCTTCGGTAAGTACAGAAGGTGCTCTGAAAAATTTAGATACCGAAGTACCTGACTTCGACTTTAAAAAGATCCAGAAGGATGCTAAAATAGCCTGGAACCATGAGCTCAACAAAATTCAGGTTGAGGGTGGTGCCCCAGCCCCGTCTTCACAAACTCAAGCGGTAGGCGGCACCGGGCCATATAGCTACGCCCCTCCTGCAAAAAAAGTAGTACAACCCGATTACGCCAAAATAAAGCAGACGATATTTTATACTGCGTTATACCATAGCATGGTTGCGCCCAGTATTTACAGTGATGTAGACGGGCAATATCGCGGCATGGATCAGCAGGTACATACCGCGCAGGGATTTGATTATTATACCGTATTTTCATTATGGGATACCTTCCGGGCCGAGAATCCACTGTTAACGCTGATAGACCGCAAACGTACGCTTGATTTTATCAAGAGTTTTATGGCGATGTATGATCAGGGAGGTTTGCTACCGATATGGCCGCTTGCCACTACCGAAACCTATTGTATGATCGGTAACCACTCTATCCCGGTTATTGTGGATGCATATGCTAAAGGCATCCGTAATTTTGATGCCGAAAAAGCGTTCACTGCTATGAAAGCCGCCGTTAACCGAAACCAGTTTGGCCTTGATAATTATCGCAAAAACGGAGCAGTACAATCAGATGTGGAAGATGCCTCGGTATCCAAAACATTGGAATATGCTTACGATGATTGGTGTATTGCACAGATGGCCAAAATGCTGAACAAAACCGATGACTATACCCAGTACATTCAGCGTGCCCAATACTGGAAAAACGTTTACAATAACCAAAACACTTTTATGCAGGCCCGTGTAAACGGCGGCTGGCTCGAGCCTTTCGACCCTACCGAGATCAACGGCAATTATACCGAAGGTAATTCCTGGCAGTATTCGTTTTTGGTTCCTCATGACGTGGAAACGCTGATTGATAAAATGGGCGGCAGGCAATCATTTGAAAATAAGCTTGACGAACTGTTCAGCACCCAATCAAAACTAAGCGGCAGCGACATTCCCGATGTAGCCGGACTTATCGGCCAATATGCACACGGCAACGAACCAAGCCATCATATGGCATACCTTTACAATTTCACCGATTCGCCGGATAAAACCCAATTTTATGTAAGCCGGATTCTGCGCGAAGAGTACAGCAACAAACCCGATGGATTAGCAGGTAATGAGGATTGCGGACAAATGTCGGCCTGGTATGTGATGAGCTCATTGGGCATTTACAACATTGCGCCCGGTCAGCAGGATTTCCAGATCGGGATCCCACAGTTTGATAAGGCGGTAATCAACCTGGAAAACGGTAAAAAATTCAGCATCATTAATCCAGGCGCAGGCATCACCCGAAGTAATATTTATCTGCAGGGTATGAACCTTGATAAAAAAGTGTACAGCAAACTTTTTATCAATTATGATGATATTAATAAAGGCGGCGATTTTGAAGTGTTTACCGGCAGGCTGGCTAATAAGATCTTTACTCAGGATTTGGAAAAACCCTTTTCAAAGATCAACGATAACCTGATCGTACCTAACCCATACATCGTGGCCCCGGCCAAGTCATTTAAACAGCCTTTCAGTATCCAGATAAAAGACCAGGACACCGATGCTAAGATCTATTATACACTTGATGGCTCTGCTCCCACTGCTGCTTCAACACCTTATACCCAGCCTATCAACATCAGTGATAATATTACGGTGAAAGCTATCGCGATAAAAGACGGCAAAAGCAGCTTTGTTGATGAAGCCAGTTTCATCAAACTGCGTAATGATATTAAGCTTACTATTGTAAATAAATACCTGCCAAACTACGCAGCTAAAGGTGATGAATCATTGATTGACGGCCAGCACGGCACTAACAACTGGCGCTTAGGCAACTGGCAGGGCTACCAGGGAAAGGACTTTATTGCCGTTGTTGACATGAGCGTTGTTAAGCCAATAAAACAAATCAGTATCAGCACATTGCAGGATAGTCGTGCCTGGATCGTGTTCCCCAAATATGTGCAGTTTTGGACGTCAAACGATGGCAAAACCTATAAGCTCGCAACCACCATTAACACCAAAGTCGACATCAAAGATACTAACGTACAAACCCAGGAATTTACAGCACCACTAAATACCAATGCCCGCTATATCAAACTGATAGCCAAACAATATGGCCCGCTACCCGAATGGCATGAGAACAAAGGTAGTCAATCCTACATTTTTGCTGACGAGATAACAATAGAGTAATATTTAAATGTGCGAATTTCAGGTGTGCAAATGTATAAAGCCAACTATGAGGCATCATTTAAAAATGAATAAAACTATTTCATTTTTAAATAGTTAGCTTTATATAAAAAACTTTACCACATGAACAATTATTCACCTGCCGATGACGGCAAAACTGCAAGCATCATCAGTTATTTTTTCATTTTGGGATGGCTTATTGCTTACTTTGGCATTTACATTAACAACAAAACTGCACTGGCCGGTTACCAGCTAAGGCAAACACTGCTTTTCCACCTGGTGGCAATGGTGATTTATTACGCTATCGGAGCATTGGCCGGGGCTATTTTCTTCACCTCCGGAGTTTTTATCGGAGTTACTCTAATTTGGATAGTGCGTACAGCATTGATCATTTTATGGATCATTGGCTTCATCGGCGCTGTTAACGGCGAAAGGAAACCCATTCCATTTATCGGCGAAAGGGCGCAGTCAATATTTTCGGGGATATAACCTGCTTTACAATCCAGACTTACGAAGTTTTAAAAACTCCGTAAGTCTTAACGTTCATTATTCCTTCTCTAATAGCTGTTTAGCTTCCTGGAGCTTATCCATTTCTTCTTTGGGCAAAACAGGAAACTCCAGTTTCAAGCCTTTTAAGGTATCCCTGATTATGGTTGAGATAGCGATCCGGGTAAACCATTTTTTATCAGCGGGAATAACATACCATGGGCTTTCATCTGTGGAGGTTTCACCAATGGCTTTTTCATAGGCAACCATGTACTCATCCCAATGCTCCCGCTCTGCAATATCACTCGCCTGAAATTTCCAGTTCTTCTCGGGATTGTCTATTCGCTTTAGGAAACGATCCTTTTGCTCCTGCTTTGAAACATTAAGGAAAAATTTGATCACAACAGTACCATTAACATGAATATGCTTTTCAAAATTACGGATACTCTCATACCGCTGATCCCAAAACTTTTTGTCAATGTCCTTCACTTGTTTTATCTCAGGGTTGTTTTCCTTCAAAACAAGCTCCGGATGCACTTTAACTACCAGCACGTTTTCGTAGTGCGACCGGTTATGGATGCCGATACGTCCTCTTTCGGGCAATGCTTTATAGTGCCGCCATAAAAAATCATGATCGTAATCTTCGGGACCCGGTTGTTTAAAGCTATAAACCTGACAGCCCTGCGGGTTCAGTCCCGACATGGTATGTGCTATGGCACTGTCCTTTCCGGCTGCATCCATCGCCTGAAAAATAATAAGCAGTGAAAAACTGTTCGATGCATAAAGCTGGGCCTGTAATTTAGAAGTTTCTGCTATCAGCTCTGTTAGCACAGCTTCGGCATCTTCCTTTTTATACCCATCGCTAAATGCAGGATCGTAATCACTCAACGATAATTTGGTATCACTGTTTACTTTGAATTGCGCTGTTAAACTTTTCATATGAATAGATATCCATACAAAGTACAAAAACTACAATAAAGTTTTATCACCTTATTTGAAACCTGACCTGTAATCAACCGCAAGGGATTTTTTATATCCAAACAGCTTTTGATTTATTTATTGTGTACTTTGCACATCATAAATATGTATTATGCCAGTGTTAACCTAAAATTTACCTGTCTATTTTACGTTGTTTATATTTGTTAAACACACTATGATATAGTGTCATAATTTTTCATCTTTACCCAATGTTCAGACGTATACGCAATCGCTTTTTAAGATACTTCGTCATATTAATATACTTCGTTATCATCTTTTTTTGTTCGATAGAACTTAATTTCCTTGGGCTCTTCGGATATTCTCCTGACATGCAGGACATTAAAAGCCCCGTACTTTCGGTAGGATCTGAAGTTTACACAGCCGACGGCAAACTGATAGGCCAGTACTACAAGGAAAACCGCTCTCCCATTGAGTTTAAAGAGATCTCCCCTAACCTCGTAAACGCCCTTATAGCAACTGAGGATGCACGGTTTTACAATCACGGAGGTGTTGATTTTTACTCCTTTTTCACCAGCGTACTTTCAACAGCTAAGGGCGACAGACGAGGCGCCAGTACTATTACACAACAATTGGCCAAAAACCTGTTCGAAACCCGTAAAAAGAAATCGCAGGGCATTATTAAACATATTCCGGTGCTACGCACTGTTGTTTATAAGTGTAAGGAATGGCTTACTGCTTTCAAGATTGAGCACGTTTACAGCAAACAGCAAATACTAACGCTATACTTCAATACGGTACCCTTCGGCAATAATACATACGGCATCAAAACTGCATCGTTAAAATATTTTAATAAACAGCCGGGCGCTTTAAATCCGGCCGAATCGGCTTTATTGATTGGCATGCTTAAGGCTACATCGAACTACAACCCAATCAAAAACCCGCAGCGTGCTACCGAAAGGCGTAATACAGTGTTGGGCCAAATGGAGAAATACAAATACCTCACTGCCGATCAATATAAAAGTAACGTAGCATTGCCGCTCAGCCTCGACTTGAGCTATGTTGAAGATGACTCGCATGGCGATTCATACCTGCGCCGCGCGGTTGAAAAATGGCTGGATAAATGGTGTAAGGACAATGATTATAACCTTTATGAGGACGGCTTAAAGATCTACACCACCATTGACTCAAAAATGCAGCAATATGCCGAAGAGGCCGTTGCCGAAAAAATGAAGATGCTGCAAAAACGTTTCTATAATCTTTGGGGAAACAAAAACCCATGGCGGGATTCAAAAGGCGTTGAGATCAAAGATTTCATTCTGAAAAACGAGCAAAGGTTACCTATTTACAAGCTACTCGATAAAAAATATAGTGGTGACACGATAAAGATCCAGGATTACTTTAAAACTAAGAAAAAGATGAAGGTGTTTACCTGGCATGGCGAACGGGACACTACTTTTTCGACCATAGATTCCATTAAATATTACGCCAAAATCCTGAACACTGGTATGATGACATTAGAGCCATCAACCGGTAAAATAAAGGTTTGGATAGGCGGTGTAGATCATCGTTTCTTTAACTACGACCACGTAAATCAAAGCCGCAGGCAGGCGGGTTCAACCTTCAAACCTTTCGCCTACCTTACCGCGCTCGACAATGGTTTTACCCCTTGCGACAAGTTTACCGACAAACCGGTATCTATCAAATACAAAGACAACGGCGAAGACAAAGTTTGGGAACCTAATAATGCTGATTTCCATTTTTCCTATCGTGAAATGTCCTTGCGCTGGGCTATGGGCAAATCTGTAAACTCCATTACTGCACAGTTAACAGAAAAAGTAGGCTGGGATAAAATTGTGGAATATGCTCATCGCTGCGGTATCGAAAGCCCTTTAAAATCAGTACCATCAGTATCATTGGGATCAAACGATGTTTCGGTTTATGAAATGGTTAGGGCATACAGTACTTTCTTAAACAAAGGCGAAAAACTTGATCCCTTATTGGTTACAAAGATCACCGATCAGCAGGGCAATGTAATACAGGAATTTAAGCTTAAAACCGAGAAAGTATTGAGCGAAGAAACTGCATGGCTGATGCTTTACATGTTCCGCGGAGGTATGGAAGAACCAGGCGGCACCTCGCAGGCCCTTTGGGAATACAACGGCCTTTGGAAAAAAGATAACCAAATTGGCGGTAAAACAGGCACATCGTCTGACTATGTAGACGGCTGGTATATGGGTATCACTAAGGACCTTGTAACTGGTGTTTGGGTTGGTGCTGATGACCGCTCGGTACACTTTACTACTTCCGAAACCGGCGAGGGTTCACATACAGCCTTACCTATTTTTGGTAGCTTTATGGAAAGGGTTTATGCTGATAAGTCGCTGGGGTATACTTATGGCCCATTCCCAAAACCCTGGACCAAGATCACTAAAACTTATAACTGCCCGTCGCCGCATATTGAAGAAGACACAACATCAACAGATAGCTTAAGCAACCCGATTGATACAACAGGCGTAACACCTGTACAGGAAAACAATCCGGAAAACCCGGAAAGCACGCCGGCTAACCAGCGATAAATGGATAGAGGCGCTATTTTTTCATAAGTGAAGAGAAAATGAATAAGGTTGTTTTTTGAATTAAGAACAACCTTATTTTATTAAATTAGCCATATCTATTTAGTTAAATAATATATGAATAAAGTTTACTCACTTTTCAATAGAGTTAAAAAGCACACCATTATCTTTATTTGTTTTATTGGCTCGCTGTTAATTAGCAGCAATGTGCAGGCACAATATTTTGGCCAAAACAAAGTAAGGTACAAAAACCTCAAGTTTAACGTTTACAAAACCCCTCACTTCGAGATTTACTATTACCTGAAAAATGATAGTATGGTAAAACGCTTTGCCCAGGAAAGTGAGCTTTGGTATACCCTGCACCAACAGGTTTTCAGGGATACTTTTAAACATGCCAACCCGATAATCCTATACGCCAATCACCCCGATTTCCAGCAAACTACAGCTATCGATGGCGAGATCAGCGTGGGTACAGGTGGTGTAACCGAAGGCCTTAAAAACCGTGTGGTTATGCCGGTGATGGAAACCAACCAAACCACAAGGCACGTAATAGGCCACGAGTTAGTACACGCTTTCCAGTATCGATTGCTAATGGGGCATGATTCGTCCGAATATGAAAATATAAACAACATTCCGCTTTGGATGATTGAGGGTATGGCCGAATACCTTTCATTAGGTAAAAAGGACACCTACACGGCCATGTGGATGCGCGACGCTTATCTGAACCATGATATCCCTACCGTTCGCGACCTTACCGAAAGCAGTAAATACTTTCCATACCGTTATGGCGAGGCGTTTTGGTCGTTCATTGGTTCAACTTATGGCGATACCGTTATAGTGCCCTTCTTTAAAAACGCCGCCAAATTCGGCTTGGAATATGGCATCAGGCGTACGTTTGGGTATGACGACCGTACACTTTCCCGCCTCTGGAAAAACTCTATCGAGGCTACTTACAAACCTTTTTTAAAGGACACCACCCAAACACCTAAAGGCATCAAACTGATTGACAGTAAAAACGGCGGCGACCTTGTTGTTGCGCCTTCTGTGAGCCCCGATGGCAAATATGTAGCTTTCCTTTCGGCCAAAAGTTTGTTCAGCATTGATCTTTACCTGGCCGATGCCAGATCCGGGCGTATATTACGAAAACTCACAAGTAAAGTATCAAACACGCATATTGATGAGTTCAACTTTATCGAATCGGCAGGCGCATGGTCGCCGGATGGAACTAAATTCGCGTTCAGCGTATTTAGCAAAGGGCGCAACAGGCTTGATGTGGTTGACCTGAAAAGTGGCGATGTGATTGATGATATCTCGATGGAGCAGGTAGGTCAGTTTAGCAACCTGTCATGGTCGCCAAATGGCAAGGATATTGTTTTCCAGGGATTGGTTGAAGGTCAGGGTGATTTGTATTCTTATAACTTCGACACCAAAAAGGTCACCCAGCTTACCAATGATAAGTATTCTGATTATCAGCCAAGCTATTCGCCTGATGGTAAAAAGATCATTTTTTCGAGCGACAGGAGTACTTATGACCAGTCGCTGGAGCAGGATATCCCTTTCAACCTCGCCGAGCTTGACCTGGCAACAGGAAAAGTAACTGACATTAAGATTTTCAACACTGCTAACAATCTGAACCCGCAATACTCGGCAGATGGTAAACAGATCTATTTCCTGTCAAACCGCGACGGCTTCCGTAACCTGTACCGATATACTATAGCTTCCGGACAAATAGAACAAATGACAAACTTGTTTACCGGTATTTCCGGCATTACAGAATACTCTCCAGCATTAAGTATTTCCAACCATGATGATGTAGTTTATTCGTACTACCGCGCACAAAAATATTCTATCTATAACGCGAAAGCATCCGACTTTACCCCGGTTGTAGTGCAACCTGGTGACGTTAATTTTGCAGCAGGAACCCTGCCTCCAAACCGTTCGGTAGGTGTAGATCTGATCAACTCAAACCTGAATAACTTTTTGGCCTACCGCAAAATCCCAACCGATTCAGTAAAGGCTATCCCCTTTCGCTCAAAATTCAAGCTCGATTACCTTGCCGGTAGCGGTATTGGTGTTGGGGTGAGCAACTTTTATGGCACAAGTCTTTCAAGTGGCATTCAGGGGGTATTTAGTGATATTTTAGGCCGCAACCAGATCTTTGCCGCTGCTTCGGTAAACGGGCAGATCTATGATTCGGGTGCTGCGGTAACTTATGTAAACCAAACCGGCCGCTGGAACCTTGGTGTAGGTGTTTCGCACATCCCTTACCAGTTTGGCTTCAATACCGCCACTTACCCGGTAAAAAACGTGGGCGGTAAAAATCAAACGGTTTATTCCGACAATATCGATATCATCCGTAATTTTGAAGATGCCGGCAGGGTATTCACCTCCTATCCCCTATCAAGAACCACCCGTTTTGAGGTAAGTGGTGCCGCCTCTCATAACTACTATCGTGTTGACCGTTATAGCGATTCGTATCTGCTCGATACCACAGTAGTGAATGGTAAACAACAAGTTAATATAGGCAACTACATCAACTCCGACAGGAAAAAGATCCCGAACGACGAAGAATCTGCAACCCTTAATCAAAATTACGGCTCAACTTATTTCTATAACTTAAAAGCGTATTCCATTTTAACCGTATCAACCGCTTTGATTGGCGACAACTCATTTTTTGGTGTTACAGCACCATTGAACGGTTTCAGGTACAGGCTGGAAGCCGGTTATAACTTTGGCACTTACCGTTTCTTTTCGCCAACTATTGATGTAAGAAAATACGTACGCACTGCTCCCATTACCTTTGCTGCAAGGTTCTTTGCTACCGGTCGCTTTGGGGACGACAAAGGACTTTATCCGTTATTTGTGGGTTATCCTTTTTATATCAGGGGTTACGAGGGCCAAACATTTTATAACAACGGCAAGGCAACAACCAATGGCTTTACTATTGATCAGCTATCGGGCAGCCGCTTAGCTGTATTTAACTTTGAGGTGCGTTTGCCGTTTACCGGTCCCGAAAAATTAGCGGCTATTAAATCCAAATTCCTGTTTACCGATCTTAACTTATTTTTTGATGCAGGCTTAGCCTGGAACTCAGGTGATCATATCTATTTCCAGAAAGACCCGCCGGTAATTGGTCAGCAGGATGTTGTAGATAATACAGGTAAAGTGACCACCCAAAATCTTTATGGCCGCGTACCGGCATTGAGCGCGGGTATTTCCTTACGTATCAACGTTTTTGGTGCGTTTATATTGGAACCTTACCTTGCTGTTCCGTTTAACCGCAGTGATGTTAAAAAACCTTTGTTTGGCTTAGGCTTTACACCGGGTTGGTAATAATTTTCATCTTATAAAACAGAAAAGCGGCTGATAGGCCGCTTTTCTGTTTTATGTCTTTTTTCATGGTAATAAAACATGCCCCGTATCCATCCATTTCTTAATCAGCGCTACTCGATCTTTCATAAACTTCGGTCCCCAAAATAAATTCGACCAGTCATCATAGTTTTCATACTGAAATCCAAAATAGAATACCCAAAAGCCAAAACCTAAATATGGTATGGCGGCAATCTCCTCATTTGACAGTGGCCGAACTTTACGATAACTATCAACAAAAACGCCGAATGCATCACGAGCCTCTTGTTGGCTGATTTTGCCAGAAGTAAACTCTAAAAAGTAATGAATAAAAAAAGAAGTAATATCATAAGCCAATAGCCCTTTGCCCACGAAATCAAAATCAAAGAAAGTTATATCGCCAGTATCATTGAAATGAAAATTTTTAGGCATGAAATCAAAGTGACAATAACCGTAGCTAAAACTCCTATCAAATTGCTTATAACGGTCAATTACTTCCGCGGCAGTTTGTTTTATATAGGCATAGTCATCTTCCAATCCCACGAATGCAGGCTCAAGCATCTTTAATGGATTAACGATAACAGTTTCTATTGAATACTGCTGGCGATTATGGCTAAGCTCAAGTGAAGATGTAATGTTATGTATCATAGCCATCTCCCTGCCCACAGTTTCAAGCTGCCGATCATTCATGGCATAAACAACACCACCTTGTGCCCATGAAAACAAAACGCCGTAACGGGTACCTTCCGCAGCGTTGAAAACCTGTAATACTTCTCCCCCTTTATCAGGGATAGGGCTGGATACCTTTGCTCCCTTTTCAAACAAGATCTTCAATAACTCTACCTCGCCTTTGATCTCCTCCAGTTTACGGTGTGCATCCCGATAGATTTTGAAGATGTACTTTTCGGATGTACTTTCTATAACGTAGGTATCACTTACATTGCGAATCAACAACCGGCAGGTGGTATCCGTTAAACCATAAATGTCCTGAAGTTTTATATTCAGTGCTTTTGATGATAAGGTTGAATATTGTGTAGGGAAGATTTCCATAGGTAAACAAAGGTAGCTTATAATCTACAACCCAGCTACCATTTCAAAAACCTATTTATATTTTGTATGTTTAGCTTATAACCTGCACACTATGAAAAAGTTACTACTATTTATGTTTACCGCATTTTGTCCGGCGATATTGCTGGCCCAAACCGTAAATAAAAGTAGTAACACAACAACGGAGCCAACTATGCTCCCAACCAATGATATTGTAAAAAACATCTCTTTGGCTCCCGATACCCACACATTTTATATTTTCATTCAAAAAACAAACCTTTCCCGTACTTATACCAGCCGGGGGCCTATCACCATATTTGTACCGGTTGATGAAGGTTACACCAATATGCCAACTGGTAAGTTCGACTCAATTTCAAAACCTGCACATATTTGGGAACTTACCGATCTGGTTGCTTATCACGCCATTGCCGGGCAGCTAAAAGGAAGAGATATTCAAAAAAAGATCAATAAAGGAAAAGGGACAGCTACATTCACTACACTTTCGGGCGGCAAATTGTTCGCTAAAATAGATAGCAATAGTAATATAGTTTTGATTGATGGCAATGGGGGGAAAAGCACCATCAGCCGGTTTGATATTAAGCAAAACAATGGCATAGTACATCTCGTGAGCAAGGTGCTGGTACCCAAAAAGAAGATAATATAAACAGACCGCCAAATGACAATCCTGTATAATATAATTACGTATTTGAGTTATTGAATATATAAAGGTTTCGCATAATAAAAAGGAGCTTGTATAATCAAGATAACATCAAAACATAACAGGTTATGAAAATATTCATTTTAGCAGTGATCGCTTTAAGCATACTAACAGCTTTAGGATGCCAGAATACCAGCGGGCAGGATACCAAACGTAAATTGAGTAAACCAGCCGCCGAATGGAAAAAAACACTTACATCTGATCAATATCACATTATGGTTGAAAGCGGAACCGAACCGCCTTATCACAATGAATATTGGGACAATCACCAAAAGGGTATTTATGTAAGTGCTGCAACCGGCGACACATTATTCAGTTCCGACGATAAATTTGACAGCGGCACGGGCTGGCCAAGTTTCGTTAAACCGGTTGACCCAAAAAAAGTAGCAATAATTACTGATAACAGCTACGGCATGAGCCGCGACGAGGTTATCGAAAAAAGTACAGGCTTACACCTCGGCCACGTATTTGATGATGGCCCTGCCGACCGCGGCGGCAAAAGGTATTGCATGAACTCAGGAGCTTTAAAATTTATTAAAAAGCCATAACCCTGCGGTTTGCATTTAATGACGGGCGCAATTGCGGCCTTACACGTAAACCTTGCTCATATTTTAATCCAATGGTCAGGTCTATCCAATCGGCGTTAACAGCCCTGATCATTTTTTCTTTTTGCGGGCGGGTATAAGTGCTCACCACTTTGAAACGTTCCATGGCCTGCTCTTCGGTATTGATCTCCTCAAAGTAAACCAAACGGTTAAGCTGCTGCGCATTGTCAAAAAACAAGGTTGGCATTTCGCTGTAAAACTGGATGGTTTTCATCAGGTCTGAACATAAGCCTACATGCAGATTTTTACGGTTCCTGTCGGTAATGATATAAACAAAACGTTTCATTTTATGATAAAAAATTTGGTGAACAGATAATTATTACTAACTTTATGAGCATAAAATTACTAATAAATTTAGCAAATCCAAATTTTATGTCAATAATTTCACAAAATATTAAGTTTCTCCGCAAAAAGAAGGGTTTAACGCAGCAGCAATTTGCGGACGAATTAGGTATAAAACGTTCATTAGTAGGCGCATATGAAGAAGACAGGGCCGATCCAAAGTATGAATTACTAAAATCGTTAGCAACCTATTTTGACGTTACTATTGATGACTTTATCAACGAAACCATCAACGAAAAATGGCAGCCAAAACCAAAAGGTAACCCGGCCAACCTGCGTATCCTGAGCATTTCTGTTGATAAAGATGAAAACGAAAATATAGAAATGGTACCCGTAAAGGCCAGCGCAGGCTACCTTAACGGCTATGCCGATCCCGAATATGTAGCGCAACTGCCTAAGTTCTATTTGCCTATGTTTAAGCAAGGTACATTTCGTGCCTTTGAGATCAAAGGCGACTCGATGCTGCCACTACAATCAGGTACTATTATAATAGGTGAGTATGTAGAAAACTGGGGCGATGTTAAAAGCGGCGAAACCTACGTAGTAATATCTAAAAATGACGGCGTAGTTTATAAACGTATCGGCAATAAGTTTAAAGAGAATAAAAAACTAAAACTTATTTCTGATAACCCGGCATATGATCCATATGAAATATCGGGCGAGGATGTACTGGAATTATGGAAAGCTAAAGGTTATATCTCCACGCATCTTCCGGAGCCATCACCTGAGCCTACTATGGAAAGCCTTACAAGCATGATGGCCCAGATGCAACGCTCTATATCCAACTTACAGCAAGGCAACAATTAAGTTACATCCGCTTTTTTAAACCTTTACGATATATCTTTATCATACTGTTAAAACGTAAATTAAATTAAAAAGCGATGAAAAAATTATTGTTAATGTGCTGTTTCCTGATTGGAATTTCAGCAGCCAGCCACGCACAAGGCGGTATGAGGAAAAGCCCTGAAGAAAGAGCTAAGGATTTGCAAACCCAGCTTAAATTGACAGATGATCAAACCACCAAGATCACTGCAGTTTACAAAGAGCAGGCAACCAAGATGGACAGCGTACGTACTGCAGCCAATGGCGACAGGGATGCAATGCGCTCTGCAATGCGCCCAATGATGGAAGCAACTAACACCAAGATCAAAGCTATTTTAACAGCAGATCAGGCTGCGGCTTACGACAAAGCAATGAAAGAAAGAATGGACCGCATGCGCCAGGGCGGCGGTGGCCAGTAAAACATTATCACATAGAAAAAAGCGACCAATGGTCGCTTTTTTTATTTTTGCACAAAACGAAGCACATTGAAACCAGCCGAAGATTTTTTAAAGAACAAGTTGTATGAGCGACAACAATCAGGAACGTACCGGGAGCTTAAGCCCGAAAACGCTTTGGTTGATTTTTGCTCGAACGATTACCTTGGCTTTGCCCGTTCGGTTCTTTTAAAACAAAGTATTGTACACGAAGTAGATACTTATCCGCTTAGCTTAAACGGTGCCGCCGGGTCAAGGCTACTATCGGGGAATTTACAATATGCCGAAGACCTGGAAAAGCAAATAGCAACACATCATGAAAGCGAAGCCGGTCTGCTCTTTAATTCGGGCTATGATGCCAACCTTGGCTTGCTTTCGTCCCTTGCCCAACGCGGCGATACTATTATTTTAGATGAACTGGTGCATGCCTCTATCATCGACGGGGCAAGATTGAGCTACGCCAACCGCTATGGTTTCAAACATAATGATCTGGAAAGTTTGGAAGCTAAACTAAAATTGGCCAAAGGCAATTGTTATGTAGTTATCGAAAGTGTTTATTCCATGGATGGTGATGCTCCTCCCCTCTTGGAGATCCTTAATCTAACTGAAAAATATAACGCTGCTTTAATTGTTGATGAAGCGCATGCCGTAGGGCTTTATCCTAAAGGGTTGGTTTGCGAACTTGGTTTACAGCAAAAGGTATTTGCCCGGGTGGTAACGTTTGGCAAGGCTTTGGGCGGTCACGGGGCAATAGTGCTTGGCAGTAACAATCTGCGGAATTACCTGATCAACTTCGCGCGATCTTTTATCTACACAACAGCGGCATCCTTCCATCAACTGGCGGCTACCAAAATGGCCTATCAGCTATTAGAAAATTCCGGCGAATCTATCTTCAACCTGAAAAAGAATATTGAACTATTTAAACAGGAAGTAAATGCAGGCGAAAATTTCACTTTGTTAAACAGCGACAGCCCTATCCAGTGCATCATACTCGGGAGCAATGAAATGGCGCGGGAAGCGGCTAAGCAATTGCAAATGAATAACCTGGATGTAAGACCCATCCTAAGCCCAACAGTTGCACAAGGCACCGAACGGATCAGGATTTGCCTGCATAGTTTTAATACCGAAAATGATTTAACTTTGCTGGCTGCAACACTTAACAAATTTAGATTATTACATGCCCGATAAGCAACCGATATTTATTTCCGGCATTGATACCGGGATTGGTAAAACACTGGTTTCGGCTATTTTAACCGAAAAACTAAACGCTGATTACTGGAAACCAATACAATCCGGCGATCTTGACAGCAGTGATACGCTGAAAGTTAAAAGCCTCATCTCCAATAAAGTCACCCACTTTTTTCCGGAGGCTTATGCGCTTACGCAACCTTTCTCACCCCATAAATCGGCTGCTCTTGATAAAATAACCATCGATCTGGAAAACATCGTTCTGCCGAAAACAGATAACCAATTGATCATAGAGGGTGCCGGTGGGCTCATGGTACCGCTGAATGATAATTTTCTCATTATAGATCTCATTAAACAGCTCAATGCAAGGGTAATACTGGTAAGCAAACACTATTTAGGCAGCATTAACCATACCCTGCTTTCCTTACATGCATTAAAAAAATATGGCATCCCGGTTATGGGGGTTATTTTTAATGGCGATAAGGATATCTATTCAAAAAGCTATATCCTCGAATACTCCGAAGTAGCCGATCTTGGGCAGATCCCGGAGTTTAAAACTATCAATAAAAAAACTGTTAAAGAGGCCGGTAAGTTTATTACCTTGTAACACCGGCAGCTTTCATAAACCGATATTTTGCCGGTTTCGTAAACAAGTACTATGAAAAACATTACCGTAATTGGCTCCGGCACCATGGGCAACGGCATTGCCCACACTTTTGCCCAGCATGGCTTTGAAGTATCATTGGTTGATATAAGCGATGATGCCCTGAGCAAAGCTTTACAAACCATCAGCAATAACCTTGACAGGCAGGTAAAAAAGGGCACGATAACCGAGGAAGCAAAATCCGAAACCTTAAGCCGCATCCACGTTTTTACTGATTTGACTGAAGGCGCTCAAAATGCCGGCCTTGTAATTGAAGCCGCGACCGAAAACCAGGAAATAAAGCTCAAACTGTTTAAGCAACTCAGTGAAATTTGCAGCGAAGATGTGATACTGGCCTCCAATACCTCATCCATATCTATCACTAAAATTGCTTCGGCCACCAAAAAACCGGGCAATGTAATAGGCATGCATTTCATGAACCCGGTACCGATAATGAAGCTTGTTGAGGTGATCAGGGGCTATGCCACTACCGACGCAGTTACCGAAACCATCATGGAGCTTTCACGCACCTTGGGCAAAGATCCCGTGGAGGTAAACGACTATCCCGGCTTTGTTGCAAACCGCATTTTAATGCCGATGATAAACGAGGCTATTTATACCCTATATGAAGGTGTAGCAGGCGTTCAGGAAATTGATACGGTGATGAAACTCGGAATGGCCCACCCTATGGGGCCGTTGCAATTAGCCGATTTTATTGGACTTGATGTTTGCCTTGCTATTTTGAAAGTTTTGCATGATGGCTTCGGCAATCCCAAATATGCGCCTTGTCCGTTATTGGTGAACATGGTTACTGCCGGCCATTTAGGAGCTAAAACAGGAAGCGGTTTTTACAAGTATACCGCAGGCAGCAAAGATCTGGTAGTTGCTGACAAATTCACAGCTTAAGCGCGTTTAAACTTTCGATGTTGGAAGTTGTCAATAGTAATTATACTAAACAACTAAAATACATCTGAAAATGAAAACCATTGCTAAATTAGGAATAGTACTTGCCTTAACAGGCTCATTATTTGCTTCGTGTGCAGGTCAGGCTTATGTAACCGAACAACCCGTTGAACCGGTTTATGTTCGCCCCATTGCTCCATACCCGAATGCTGTTTGGGTACCCGGCGAATGGGTTTGGCGCGGCAGCCACTATGTTTATCGTCAGGGCTTTTATGCAAGGCCAAGATACAATCGTGCATACGTACAAGGCCACTGGCAGCCAACCAACCGTGGTTATGTTTGGGTGAAAGGATATTGGAGGTAAAGCCAGTTGGCATTTTCCAATTTGCAGTTAGCAATATAAAATACTAACTGCAAATTGAATCATCAGCATC
>NZ_DASVOB010000184.1:0-5353 GCF_036383575.1 Mucilaginibacter sp. | reverse complement strand
CTTGACCAAGCTGTTCCGTGCTAATTAGAGCATCTTGTCATATTAATGAATTTTAAATTCGGCCGACACAACTAAATCGAGAGTAGGTAAAACCGAATGGTTCTGTCATCCCCCGTCACTTTTGAAAGAATCAAAACGGCTTCTTCATTACGCTTAGGCACTGGTCTGACCTGTGTAAAAAGAAAATTGGGGACAATTGATGTCCAAGTGAGTATCGATGGAAAATTACTTCATTGAAGATTAAGCTTAGGTATTATTTAGAATTACAGTTATTTCTTTTTTGCAAGGTAGGCAATCACATTTCAAACGCAAAGCCTCAATAAATAAACTGCTTTAACACGACACAGGTGCTATTTGTTACGTTACAAGGTAACTTTAAAAGTTCTTCTACTCGATTTAGAAACTTTCGGATTTTTATACACCATTATTATTATGTATTTTAGCATATACTAAGTAGCATAATTAAGGTCAGTTTGCGCCCATCTGGAGAGCGCACGGTGAGCAGGATCAAAAATCCCGATATTGACATTGACAGTGAGCCCATTACGTGATTTTTCACGTTCCCTCCGGCTCCACTTGAGGAGATGAACAGATTTGTTTATCTCCTTTTTTATTTTATCAAAGATCTAATTTTTAGGTAATTACAAATACACAGTCTCCTAATTTAAGGTGTTCGAAATTTCCTCATGAAAACTTATAGTAACCAACTTTGCATTAGAAATCTTGTATAATATTATAAAAACAATGATTTCGATGTTCGAATTCCCTTTATCTATCCGGACAAATGCCTCTTAAATTTGTGTTTCAGAAAATAATGACCGGCTAAGCAGCAGTACTGTTATTTTTATAATAAGTCTTTGCTAAAATGTAAAGAAAATCTAAAATTACCTTTGCTTGGTCTTCATTGACAATTATGCCATTACGTTTTAATGCTTTGATTGCTCGATCAATCTTTACACCCTTACTTGCAACTATTGCTGATATCTTATTTTTAGTATACTGTATTTTAATCGATTGCAGATCGAAGATTTCCGAAAGAGCGCTGTTGATATTCAATGGTTCTATATTTCGTGTGCTTGAATTTATTGATGAGGGCGGTGAGAAGGTCAATGATATATCGTTTACCTGATATGTCCTGATTCCTATAATTGGAGGTTCCGGAAACCCTGATCAAACCATTCCGTGCTATTTGGAGCACCAGTTCGTGTAAATACAAAACAGGAGGCATCTTTACTTTCAATTGATTAGCATGATTAAAGTGTAGCAGAATCGCCATACCCGCATTTCCGGAACAATGAGATCATGCCCCCAAGAATGTCCAGTCTATTCCTCTGTCTGCTGCCAAATTACAGATCTGCCGTATTAAATCAATGACCGGTTATTTGCGGCCCGCCATTTTTGCGCGGGATATCAAACTCCAAACCAAGTGCAAATAAACCTAACCAGTTGATTTTAAACTACTATCATTAAACAAAAGGCTATTTACCACTTTAATAACTTATTAATCGGTCATGGATTTAAAGGTTATTTTTCCAATATTATCAGGTTTACCTTTTAGCGCGGGAGAAATAGAACCTATTAATTTCCCATTCTTTTTAATGGCCGTAATCTTACGGAATGAATAGTTGCCTTTTTCGTAATTAAATGTTTCACCGTCATCATCATATAATGAATAAACGCCGGGCTTGTTGCCATAATGCCTGATCTCGAGATTAACCTTCAGCCCTGCTTTTGGCGCGTGCAGCATTACGGGCATCATGGGGATAATTCCACCGTCTTTTATATAAACAGGAATCTTATCCAGGCCTGGTGTAACGCTGATCACCTCACCATCACCCGCATACTTCCCGGTATAAAAGTCATACCATTTACCTTTGGGTAAGATCACCTTTCTGCTGGTTTCGCCCGCAAATAAGGGAGCCACCAGTAAATATTCGCCGGCCATGTACTGGTCTTTAACCTCTTTGGTCGTGGCTTCTTCATAGGGGTTTTCCTCCAGGTTTAGCTGTTTCTTCTCAGTTTTGCCTTCAGAATTCCCAAAACCTTCTTCCATGTACATGGCCCTGAAAGGCGGGATGCCTTCAAAATGATATTTTGCAAATTCACTGTACCAATATGGCATCATCTGCATCCGCAGGTTTGCCATGGCTTTAACCTGTTCAGCAACCTCGGGAAACGACCAAGGCTTGGTACCGCTTGCCCATGCATTGATCATCGCCATTGGCGAAAACACATTTGACTGGAACCTACGCAGCCATTCCTCTCCTGTTTTGGACGACCGTACTTCAGGCGTCCATAATACCCCGGCAAAACCGCTATTAACCAGCGCTGTAATAAAGTCCCTGTGATCGTAATAATCGTTATAGATCACATAAGGAAATGATGAACCGCCCCCATTTGATGCACGTACCAGGCCAAATGTGCGCTGGTTACGCTGATGGTAAATTTCGCTCGTATAACGCTGCATCATCAGTCCATAGGTTTGACGCATCTGTTCGGCAGCATGACCGGATGGAAAAACAGCTACATCGGGCCATAAATAATTGTCGCCCCCATCAACCTCATCCATTTTATAGCCGCTGACCCCGATATCTATCTTTCCCTTTTCCAACTCGCCGAAAAAGATTTTACGGGCTTCAGGCATACTGATGTCCGGTACGATGCCGTTCCAAACCGTATGCGAGCCGCTGTATGGCAAAATACTTTTATAAACCGGCGCTTGTGGTGATACGTAGGGATTAGTCCATAAATTGAGCCTGATGTTCTTTTTCAGCATGCCCTGTACCAGTGCTTTGGGATCAGGGAACCGGCCCGGGTCCCATTCAAAAGTACAGGGATACGATTTACTTTGCCAGCCGGGTTCAAGACCAATAAAATCAAGCGGATAACCTTTTTCCTCAAATGCCTTTGCTTCATCTTCAACGCCCTGTGCGTCGGTTAAACGCTGCATTCGTTGCGTAAAGCCCAATCCCCAGCGCGGTGGCAGACAGCCGCCGCCATTTAATAAATTATACCGCCTTACAGCATCCAGCATGGTAGGCCCTGCAAATACATAGATCTCAGTACCGGCAGCCGGCACGAGCATTTCTACCCCGTCCGAATACGGGTGCGAACTCCATGTTTTATCCAGGTTACGGTCTTTCACATCAGGCGGTATTTTGCTATCGCGATTCACTGCTGTACCGGCGTACACGTTGATATACCTTGCCGAATTAATAAACACACCATAACCCTTTGATGACACGTAGAATGGGGTTGGCGCATGCGTACGGCCATTATCTTTACCTGCATAATTATCAACATGAAGGGTCAATACCTTTCCCCGTTGAAATACAGTTTGAAAATTTAAACCAAAGCCGAACAATTGTTCTTTTTTTTCGAGAGGAAACCTGAGATAGGTTTTACCATCCTGTACCCTGCCGGTAATTTCCTGCTGTGATAAAGGAAAACCGGCAGCCGGCATTTGCTGTAAACCGGCATGATAAGGCTGCGCGCCTGAAGCTTTCAACAGGTCAAATTCTTCGGGCTTGCCGATTACACCTTTCCAGATCCCGGGTTCCACCTCTGTCCAACTAATGGATTGCGCATGGATCGTTGCAGCCAAACCTAAAAACAAACAAAACAGCAAATAGTATTTAAAATTCTTCATAGTACTACATGGGGATAACAGTGTAGGTTTTGCCTTTTTTGGTGGCAAAATCAATTAAATAACCTTTATTAAATGATATGTCCGGGAGTTGGGCGGCATCTGCCTTTTGATAAGCTGGTTTCGCAGGTGCCGCGTTTAATGCATTAGTATTTGTACCAATGGCAGTTTTACTGCTTTCCTCTACAATCCTTACAGGGATAGGTGTACGCAGTCTGCAATTTCCTCCGATATTTGATTTGATGATCGCTTTGCTCAGCTTTCCTTTTTTCCAGTCGATAGCCACCTCAAAATTTCCGCGCGCCTTAATCCCTTTGATGCTGCCATCGGGCCAGGCATCGGGCAGGGCCGGTAATAATTCTATTTCGCCATCCTGGCTTTGCAGCAGCATTTCGGTGATGCCGGCTGTTCCTCCAAAATTTCCATCAATCTGGAAAGGTGGGTGTGCGTCAAACAAATTAGGATAGGTACCGCCCCCGCTCATTTGTGCCTTTTTCTGCAATGGGTCCATGTAATTAAATGCAGCGGCCAATATTTTATAGGCATGGTTACCATCGTGCATCCGCGACCACCAATTTACCTTCCAGGCCATTGACCAGCCTGTGCTTACATCTCCGCGATAAATCATAGATTGCTTTGCGGCCGCGGCTAACTCTGGTGTGTTAAACACCGAGATTTGCTTGCCGGGAAACAGGCTAAACAGTTGTGAGATATGCCTGTGCGTATCTGCTGTATCATCCCAGTCTTTAAACCATTCCTGCAACTGACCGTGTTGGCCAATGTGAAACGGATACAGTTTACTGTATGCTTCAGCTACCCTGGCGGCGAAGGCCTTATCGGTACCCAGGATTTGCGCACTGTTGATACAATCCTGGAACAATTCCCGAATGATTGACATATCCATTGTAGAGGCCATACTTACCAGGTATTCTTTACCATTGATCTTTACCGTATTTTCAGGCGATGTTGAAGGATTTGTTACCAGGTAACCCGTGTTTGGATCGGTGACCAGCCAGTGCAGCATAAATTGCGCAGCACCTTTCATAATGGGATAAGCGGTTTTGCTTAAAAAGTTTTCATCACCGGTAAAAAGGTAATGATCGTATAAATGAAGGCTCATCCAGGCCCCGCCCATTGGCCAGGCCGACCATCTTACCGAACTTTTAGGGTCCTGATCGAAATTACCGACTGTGGATGTTTTAGCCCAGATATCGGTATTATGATGCTCAACCCAGCCTTCATCAATATTATAATTCACTTTGGCCGTGATTTTACCGTTTATGGCGAGCTCATTCAGAAAATCAAACAAAGGCTGATGGCATTCTGAGAGATTGGTATTCTCGGCCAGCCAGTAATTCATTTCTGTATTGATATTGGTGGTATAATTACTGCCCCATGGTGGTATCACTTGGTCGTTCCAGATTCCCTGTAAATTGGCCGGGGCGCTTCCCGGCCTTGAGCTGGCAATGAGCAGATAGCGCCCAAATTGATAATACAAAGTTTGTAATTGCTTATCAGGCTTTGCTATATCGATTTTTTTAAGCCGCTCATCCGTAGGTTGTTTTACGATTTCACTATCAGCGCCTAAATTAAAACTCACACGTTTAAACAGATGCTGGTAATCGGCAATATGCCTTTGCTTAAGCTGTGCATACTTTTTTTGCTCTGCGGCCAACAGATTTCTATCAGCCTCAATGGCGGGGTCTT
>NZ_DASVOB010000183.1:0-2890 GCF_036383575.1 Mucilaginibacter sp. | reverse complement strand
TTGCATTGAAGATTGGGAACAAAAGGTTGATGCCATTGTAGAGGAAACTTTCAATGAAGATATGCGCCTCATCAGCGGGATCCCACCCTGGTGCCAGATGTATTTCGACAGGCTTTCAGCTAAAGCGGGTGGTAAAAAGGTAAAAGATATTTTTCCAAATTTTAGCCTTTATGTTTATGGCGGGGTAAACTATGAACCGTACCGCGCCCGTATGGAAGAAAGTATCGGTTTTAAGATTGACTCGATAGAAACTTATCCCGCTTCCGAAGGCTTTATTGCCTTTCAGGATTCGCAGAAGGAAAAAGGTCTGCTTCTTTTAGTTGATTCGGGGATCTTCTACGAGTTCATTCCATCCGAAGAATACTTTAATGAAAATCCAACCCGCATCAACATTAAAAATGTGGAATTGGATAGAAACTATGTCCTGATCATGAACACCAGCGCGGGGCTATGGGGATATAGTATAGGCGATACTATTAAATTTGTTTCCAAAGATCCCTACCGTATTATTGTTACGGGTCGTATCAAGCATTATATCTCTGCCTTTGGCGAGCATGTAATAGGTGAAGAGGTTGAACATGCTTTAATGAGCGTGGCCAAAGAAGAAGGTGTTGATGTAGTTGAATTTACAGTTGCCCCGCAGGTTAATCCGCCGGCAGGCCAACTACCTTACCACGAATGGTTTGTTGAGTTTGGGACCCCTCCTCCTAATCTTCAGGCTTTCGCCATAAAAGTAGATAAGGCCCTTCAGAATAAAAATATTTACTATTTTGACCTGATTGAAGGTAACATTTTACAACCTTTGGTAATCCAAAGCCTGCAAAAAGACGCCTTTATCAATTACATGAGGGCCGAAGGCAAGCTTGGAGGACAAAACAAAGTACCGAGGCTTTCGAACGACAGGAAGATAGCCGAAGGATTAAAGAGTTTTATAAAATAAAGATAATTGAGTAACCAGGTAAAAAACATTGCCATTCTTGGCTCAACAGGCAGCATCGGTACACAAACACTTGATGTAATAAGGTGGAACAGCAATTTATTCAGGGCATTTTTGCTTACGGCACACTCCAATGCGGAGTTGCTGATTAGCCAGGCTATTGAGTTTGTGCCGGAGTACGCCATTATTTGCGATCAAAGTAAATACCAGGAGGTTAAACAGGCTTTGGCGCATTTACCGATACAGGTACTTGCCGGTCATCAGGCCATTATAGATACGGTAACCCATCCCGAAATTGCAGTTGTGTTGACTGCAATGGTTGGCTTTGCCGGTTTAGAACCTACTATAGCAGCTATTAAAGCGGGAAAAGACATCGCCCTTGCTAACAAGGAAACACTTGTTGTTGCCGGAGACATAGTAACCACTTTGGCTAAACAACATGAGGTTAAAATTTTGCCTGTTGATTCGGAGCATTCGGCTATTTTCCAGTGCCTGGTTGGTGAGGAAAATAATCCGATAGAAAAACTGATCATTACCGCTTCTGGCGGACCGTTCCGTGGTCGTGACCTCGACTTTTTAGCCAACGTTACCCGCGAAGATGCCCTTAAACACCCTAATTGGGTTATGGGCGCTAAGATCACTATCGATTCGGCATCGTTGATGAATAAGGGGCTTGAGGTTATTGAAGCTAAATGGTTATTTGGTGTTGAGGCCGATCAAATTGAGGTTATAGTTCATCCGCAATCAATCATCCACTCGCTGGTACAGTTCAGAGATGGATCAATCAAAGCGCAATTAGGCGTGCCGGATATGAAACTGCCGATACAGTATGCCCTCACCTATCCAGAGAGGGTTCCAACCAATTTCAAACGTTTCAGCTTTACCGATTATCCTAATCTTACTTTTGAAAAACCGGACCTCGAAACTTTCCGTAATCTAAGCTTAGCGTATACTGCTTTGAGACAGGGAGGTAATATGCCATGCATTATCAATGCTGCAAATGAGGTGGCGGTTGCCGGCTTCCTTGACCGTAAAATTGGCTTTTTAACTATGAGCAACATTATTGAGGAGTGTATGCAGAAAATAAATTTCATTGCAAACCCTACCTTAACCGACTATTTGAATACTGACAAAGAAACACGCATCTTTGCGCAAAATTATATACAGCAATTGCCCTCAAAAGCATTACAATTTTAATATTACATAAATATAAATAATGAGTATAGTGATCATGGTGGGCCAGCTTATACTGGGCCTTTCAATTTTGATAATCCTGCATGAACTGGGGCATTTCCTGGCTGCACGTGCCTTTGGCATTAAGGTAGAAAAATTCTACCTGTTTTTTGATGCCTGGAATGTGAGCCTGTTTAAATTTACATATAAAGGTGTTGAATATGGTATTGGCTGGTTACCGCTGGGTGGCTACGTTAAAATAGCCGGTATGATTGATGAGTCGATGGATACCGAGCAAATGGCGGGCCCTCCGCAACCATGGGAGTTTCGCTCAAAACCAGCCTGGCAACGCCTTATCGTGATGCTTGGCGGCGTTACGGTAAACATCATATTGGGTATTTTAATATTCTGGGTTTTAACCATGCGTTTTGGCGATAGCTATATCCCTAATTCGGCAGCAAAATATGGTATTGTACCGGGCGAGGTTGGTAAAAAAATAGGCCTTCAAATTGGCGATAAGGTTATCGCTATAAACGGAAAATCTTTCGAACGTTTTGATGACCTTACAAGCCCACAAGTATTATTGGATAATACAGTGTTTACTATACAACGCGGTACTCAAACCCTGCAGATCAAGATTCCGCGCACTATTTTGAATGATCTTAGCGATCATGATATTGAGGGTTTTATCAGTCGCCTGCCACGGGCAAAATTCATCGTTGATTCGCTGGAACCGGGCAGCAATGCGGTAAAAGCAGGTTTAAAAAAGGGCGACAGCAT
>NZ_DASVOB010000182.1:0-9667 GCF_036383575.1 Mucilaginibacter sp. | reverse complement strand
CAAGCGCGGTGGTTTACCTGCAACGCGGTTATATGGATCCGGCCATTGCTTTTCCGGTGGTATTGGGTGTTTTAGGCGGCGCGTTCACCGGTGCCAAGTTACTTAAACGGCTCGACCCGAAAGTGCTGCGCTATATTTTCTGTACAGCCATTGTTTTTGTCGCCGTCGAAATGATGTATAACGGATTTCAACACAAATTTTAATTAAAATGATGAACACAAATAATAAAACCAAAAACCTGGGCGACCGTGATATTGAACTGCTGGTTGGCCGCCTGTTGCGGACCGGCGTAGTAACCGCCAGTTGTATTGTGCTGCTTGGCGGCATACTGTTCCTTATCCAGCATGGAGCTTCCCCAATGCCGTCTTACCATCATTTCGCCGGTGAAAGTGCTAATTACACTACTTTCGGCGGTATTCTGTCGGGTGTTCTTCAGCTCAACGCAAAAGGGATTGTTCAATTTGGTGTAATGGTACTGATAGCCACACCTGTATTGCGGATCGCATTATCCTTGATCGGCTTTGTATTGGAAAAAGACCTCCTTTATGTGGTCATTACCACCATAGTACTGTGCGTGATGCTATTTAGCACCATCGGTGGCCTGAAAGTATAAACCCGGTTTATACTTGTAATAAAAATGAGGTTGTATCATAAAAAGGGGGTTAACACATTTCCCGTATAAAAAACACTCAACTATATGATTATTAATTATATATGCAAATGTCAACCCTGAATTATGTTAACCCTGTTAACCCCTTTTTGTTAGTAGAGTCAACCCAAAACCATATACCGCTTAAGTATCTGAATAAGTCAAAAAAAAGCGGCTGATCAATCATGATCAGCCGCTTTTTTTACCTGCTTAAATAAGCATTGAGCAGTGTTTCCCAATCCTTAGCCTGTTTTTCAAATTGTTTCAGTTTCATTTCATTGTCTTGAAACTGCTGATAAAAGGGAAGGCTATCGAGCACTCTGTTTTGTGCATCGGCAATCTGCAAGGAAATTGAACGTACTGAAGTTCCGTTCATGGTCTTCAACACATAAGTTCTCACGGCTTTCGTCAGGTTATATACCGCCACTTCAGATTGTGTAAGATCGGCTAGTAACAATATTTTACTTGGCCTGGCCCAGCCTATGATCTTATTGCTAAGCGGTTCATACCTGGTAAGATCGAGGCTGAGATCAGCTGCTTTGTGTAATAATCTATCTTTTAACAACGCGAGTTGTTTCTGTTTTGCGCGTTTGGTAATAATATAAAACGGCACGCTAAAAAGCGTGATCAACCCTCCTGCTATCAGGGAGTTTTCTAAAATATGAGTCATACTAAATTTTTCTAAATAAGTTTAAAAGAAGCGGGATGCTTCGTTAATTCGGGCAGAAAACTTAGTAACATTACCAAAAACCATGGAAGGGAAATAGCATCAGCAAGATCTTGCGGGGCATTTGGCTATTGCGCAAGGCTATGCTACGAACGCGGGCATTATCAGGAGCGTTAAACAGATTGGCCGGCTGATCAACAACACAGGCAGGATGTAAAATAAAATGCGTTAGCGGCGCCTCGCTAATTAAAACAGAAGCCAGGGAGGTTTCCTCTGCAACAATTTCAACATGGAGGTATTGTTTTACCGTCTGCCCGGGCACGCGCGTTTTTTCCGCACGACCATCGGCCCTCGCTGTAAAAGCAAAGAACAACAGACCTGTTACCGTAAGCAGTTTAAATAATCTGTAAAACATCTCAAATCTCAATTTTTCCGTGTCCTCGCCTCTTCAAGATCGAGTTCGCGCTCCCTGGCGCGGATCAGGTGATCAGCAAACTCCTTGTTTCGGTGCATCTTTTTTAACTCGCCGCGCCTAACTTCAATGATCTCCAGCAACATCTGCCGGTAATCGTGAATAAAAGCCGGTATTTGATCTTCACCGTTCAATTGTTTTTCGGCTATCTCTGCCATGCGCTCATATTTTTCTTTTACCCGGCGAAACAGCGGTTTGGCCTCGATCTCCTGGCCGCAATTATCATCAAGATAAGCGATGACCGCGGTGGCTAAACGGTGCCTGATCTGTTGTTCCTGGCTGATATCATTTTCTACAACTTCCAGTTTAAGCACGCGCAACAGCAGCGGCAGACTTAAACCTTGCAGCACGAGCGTAAAAAGTATAACTGCGAAAGTGATAAACAGGATCAGGTTGCGGTGCGGGAAAGCAGTTCCATCTGCAAGCGTCAGCGGAATGGCAAGCGCCGATGCGAGCGAAACTACGCCCCGCATACCGCTCCACCCGATCACAAACACCGGTTTCCAATTAAGCGGCCCTTCCTTTTCTACGATCCGGCGGCTAAGCAAACGCGGTAAATAAGCCGATGGGAAAACCCAGATTAACCTGACAATTATCGACAGAACACTGATCGCTACTGCGAAAAGAATACAGTCGGGCAGAGAGTAATGTTCAATGCCGTGAATAATGCCCGGCAATTGCAGGCCTATCATGATGAATACAACTCCATTCAATAAAAAGATAGCCACATTCCATACCGTAAGCGTTTGCAGGCGCGAGTCATAAGAAAAAATATCCGATGAGCGAAAGGATAGGAACAGCCCGCCACTAACAACCGCCAGCACACCCGAAAAATGAAAATGCTCGGCCAAAAGGTACATCAGGTAGGGAGCAATGAGCGTCAACGCGGTATCAATACTCGGTGTAGTTGGCAAAAACCGGTGGATAGCGTAAACTACATGCGCTACCGCCAGGCCGATCAATACACCCATGATAACTACAGAAAAAAAGCTGCCTGTTGCTTGCCAGAAAGTAAATTGCCCGGTAAAGATCGCTACAAGCGCAAAGCGGAAAACAATAAGACTTGATGCATCATTAACCAGGCTCTCCCCTTCCAGTATAGCAACTATCCGACTGGGCACCTTCAGGTCCTTAAATACAGACGCTGCCGCTACTGCATCAGGTGGTGAAATAATACCACCCAACAAAAAACCGAGCGCCAACGAACAATCCGGAATAAGCCAGTGCGCAAAAAAAGCAATAGCCGTAGCCGTAAAGATAACCAATCCGAAAGCCAGTAGACTTATCGGGCGGCGCAGCCGCCAAAACTCGGCCCAGGAAGTGTTCCATGCCGCCGAATACAACAAGGGCGGCAGGAACACCGCGAATATGATATTGGGATCCATCTTTACAACGGGAACGCCGGGTATAAAGCTGATCACCAATCCAGCCAAGACTAACAGTATCGGGTATGACACGTTTAGTTTGTTACTGAGCAAGGCCAGCATAGATGTTGTGAACAGCAATGCCAATACAACAAGCAAATGGTCTTGTATCATTGAGTTAAATTAATTGCGTGATCAACTTCAACATCTGATAAAGAGACAAAGCGGATGCCCCCTTTATAGTTGATCCAGATCCCGGTCCAGCCGTTGCTGTTATAGCCAAGAAATTCGGCCTGGGGCGATTGCGGGTCAAGCCCTTCAAATGGTTTTCCGGTATAACGCAGCAGCGTTCCTGCCGTTAAATGTTGTTTATTCATCGATGTTCTTTTAAGGTAATAAAATACGGTTTTTCAAGATCCTTAAGCCACCGGCTTCCAGATCTTGAAAACATTTTCGTAGCGGCTGCCGCCATCTCTGATCAGCAAAGCAATATCCTCCTGTCTTTCGGGAAAATACTTTTCTACCAGTCGCTGGATTCGCAGCAGGATCGCGCCCAGCCTGGACTCGATTGCAGCTAACGGCATCTTGACTTTAATGATCATATCCTGGAAATAAACTTCAGCTTCCTCCCGAAGTTCTCTTTCCAGCATGATCGCTACTTGTGCATGAAATTTTTTCTTCAAATTTCTTTTCATAACGCCAGTTTAATGCGATAATAAATTGGTCAATGAATTAAGATTGAACAACATTATCGTCTATTACAGAAATATAAACGTTAATAAACAGGAAATATTCGGCGACTACCAGAAGGCATGAAAAGGATACAGGAGAAACCTGTGATACAGAATCTTATATATAGATGAAATTTGGGGCGAGTTGACAAGTACCGGGTATTGGAGGTTGGGCTGTTGGATCGTAACAGTCTCCGCATGCAAATTCGGCGAGTAATTCAGTTGTTGCTGAAAATTAAACCCTGTATGTAATACCTCACCTGAAAGCTCTGCAGCTAAATGCCTTGCATCCTTTAAGGCAGCTGCTTTCAGGGTAAATGAGTGAGTGGCTGAGGCCGGAGCAGCATAAGAACTAACTGTTGATCCTGAAAGGATAAACGCAGTTAATATTCCGAGAAATAGCTTTAAGCCCTTTGCCATATACACAAATATAACAGAATATCTGATCATTTCACCAATTTCTGCGCCCGCATTACATTATCAGCACCTTGCAGCAGCTTGCCTTTTAGCTTTAAGTTAAGGTTTGGATGCGCCTTAATGTATTCGTTTACCATATCAGCAACTTCATTGGTCTGATAATTGCCCAGCGTGGCATTGATAAACGATTGCGGGAAAAAGATATCGCCCGTAGCCCGGATCTCCTCCAAAAGGTTCAGGCTTTCAGGCACATATTTTACCGAAGTGCTTTGCCTTAACGGGTGATGCAGATAACTTAACGCTGATAGCACCCAGGCCTCCTTTTCCCTATTTTTGCGTTCTTTCAAACTATTAAAAAAAGCATCGCGTTCTTTTACGTCTGTTGATAGTGCCGGCATCAAGAACTCCATACGCTTTTTGCGGTTGGGATCTTTCACCCGCTCCTCCTGCTGCTTCAGCACCTGCACTACCGTGTCACTTTTCAGGGCTATCTGAAAGGCCATGCTGATGTAATCATCTTCGTTTAGTTTCACACCTTGGGGTGGGGTTTGCGTTTTCCAGATGTCGTAGATGCGTTGGGCAGCTGCCTTGCTCTGGTAAATACCTTGATAGGTACTGAAAAGAATTTTCTTAATGTTCGGTGCCGATTGCTGTTCCATGGCATTCCAAAGGGTTTGCTCCAGTACTTCGGTGTTAGCATTCCGTACGGCCGGACTGACAAATTCCCAGTAAATACTGCTGATATAGCCTGTAAGCACTCGTATGTTGGATTCCTCTTTCTCCATGTTCAGGCCTTTTTCGAACAACTTCATCAGTTCAGCCGGAGCGTAGCCTTGACCATTCAGCATATTTTCATAAGCGTTGATGTAAACAGATGCTCGTTGTATGGGACTTTTTAATGCAAAAAGCTGATCGGCCGAAAGATCAGGATCAAGCGGAAACAGTCCATATCCTAAACCGTTAGAATTATAAACAATGTAAAGCGGCCTGGCCATACCTACAGTAGCACTAAGCTGCACGGTCTGTTCATTCAGGTTAACCGGGATGGTTTCCTGGTGATCGGCATAAACCAAGGTGATTTCAAAAGCCTGCGGCCAGATCCGTGCAGCACCAGTTTCTGGGTGTTGGGTCAATGTAAAACTGCTGATCTTTCCATTTGCATACTGCACATCCGCATCAATCACCGGGCGACCGGTTTCATTTACCCAAACTTTGTTCCAGGCATTTAAATTGACTTGCGTGTGGTGGCTCAGACAGGTTATCAGATCGGGCCAGGTGGCATTCTGATAGGCGTATTTCTTCAGGTATTCGCGCACACCGGCCTGAAAGTTTGCAGGTCCCATCAACAGTTCCAACTGGCGCATCATAATAGGTGCCTTGTGGTAGATGATATTCCCATACATTGACCCGGCATCCTGCAGGCTATCCAGTTGCTGACGGATAGGATTGGCTCCGGCTGTACGGTCAATACCATAGGCAGCGGGGTAATGATCCCGCAAAAACTTGAGGTTAAAGGTTTCTTTACCCATCAGTTTTTCCGTCACCTTGTCGGCCATAAAATTGGCAAACACCTCCTTCATCCATACATCGTTAAACCAGCGCATGGTAACCATATCGCCAAACCACATGTGCGCGGTCTCGTGCGAGATAAGATTGATACGTGCGATATATTGATCTTTGGTAGCAGCATCGTCCAGGAAAAGGGCCGATGCCTCGTACTGCACTTCGCCGGGATGCTCCATACCGCCAAACTGAAAATCAGGAATAGCCACAAATCCCACCTTTTGAAAAGGATATTTGATCTGCGTCCAGTCCTCCAAAAAAGCGATAGCATTTTTGTGCGCTTCAAATACAGAATCAACACTTGATCTGATCTTTTTCTGATCTGTTTCGCGGTAAAGAAATTCAGCATTGCGGGCACCAATGGTTTTCCTTACAGCAGTGTATTTGCCAGCAGTGAATGAAAACAGGTAAGTAGGCAACTTATCACTGGGTGTAAAATGGTATTTGGTATACTGCCCACTTACTAACGAATCCTTCTTCGAGCCATTACCCAGCACCTTCCATCCTGCCGGGACAGCGAGCGCCAGCGTAAAAGTGGCTTTCAGATCAGGCTGATCAAAACAGGGAAATACCGTGCGGGCATGATCAGGCACAAACAGTGCATACAAAAACTCATCATTACGGTTAAGTGAGGCATCGCCGGGAATAAAATTTATAACTACGCGATTAGCACCTTGCTTAAGGGCTTCGGCAGCAATAAGTAAATGCTCCTGTTGCAGGTTGATGGTTGCAGGATTGCCATTTACTTCAATGTTTTTTATATGATCAGTTCGTTGTTTAAAATCAATCTGCAAGGGTTGCCCATCTTTCTTTAACGTGAAGTTGATCACTTCCGCAGCATTAATGGGGTCTTTTTTGCGGTCAGGTATCTGAAAGTCCAGGCTATATTGAATGTTACTGATAACTGATTTACGGTATTCTGCCAGTTGCAACGATACGCCAGGTTCAACGGGTACGTTTTTTTGCTGGGCGAAAACAAATGATGACTCCAGCGCGAGGAGTAAAATAGCGGTAAAAGTGATTTTCATATCAGACAGGACTAATATAGCCATTCCGGTAATGCTATAATCTTTCACCTATAATTTTTTGTTCTTTAGTCGACTGTTACTCCATTTTCGGTAAGAGGGACAGCAAAAGCACCGTTCAGTTTTCGGTTGAACGATGCTTTGATCTATTTGTAAACAATGAATGCTCAAGCCTTGCGGCTAACTACTGCGAAACCCTGACCAGAGCCCCCTCTTTTATTTCATCCGTCGCATTCCGGAGCAATTCATTGCCGGTGGTTAAGTTTCCATAAACTTCCACGCTATCAGCATTTGCCCTGCCCCTTTTTACATCTATCCACTGAGCTTTTCCATTAACCACCCGAATAACGAAAACTCGCTGCGAGTTTTGTGCTATGGCGCTTTGCGGTACAATGAAATTTTTCTGATTGTTTGTTAGCTGTAAGGTTACCTGTGCAAACATTCCGGGTAATAACATCTTGTCATTGTTAGGTATATCCATTTCCATTTGCTCCGACCTGAGCTCATCATTCATACTGCCTGCCATGCGGTTTACTACTGCCACAAACTGTTTACCCGGCAAGGTTTTCACTGTAAAATGAACGGTGTCTTTATCTTTAAAGTAGCTGGTGGCGGCCTCGGGCACGGCTACTACCAATCGCAGTTTCTTTTGTTCCTGAAGTGTCAGCATTGGTTTGTCCGAACTTTTATCTGTTGGGGCAACATAAGCGCCGGGGTAAACATTGCGCGAGCTGATAACACCATCAAAAGGAGCTCTGACCTCAAGATAATTTCTTAAATCGGCTGATAGCTGATAGGCTGATTTGGCAGCAAGCAAAGCAGAACTGTCAGAGCTCATTTTGGCATGCGCCATATCCAGGTCGTTGGGCGAAATGGTGCCCGGCATCTTGCTTGTTTTTAACAACCTGTCGTAGTTGGCCTTACTGCCCCTGTAAATGGCCTCTTTAGTATGCAGGTCTTCTTGTGCCTGTTTCAAAGCGGCCGTCATTTCCGGGGCTTCCAGGGTCATCAATAATTGACCGCGGTGAACTTCACTGCCGATATCAACAGTCATTGTTTTTATAAAGCCGTTAACCTTGGCATACATGTCAACAGTTTGGTAAGGGCGTAACTCGCCCGGAATGCTCATGGTTGTATTTAGTGTGCCCGGAGTTAAAGCGAACACCTGTAATGCAGGTGCGGGCTGCGTAACAGTTTGTGCCTGTTTGCTCTGGCAGGATGCCAGTAAACCGCCTGCTAACAGGGCTAAAAATGCATATCTTGTTTTCATGATCGTTTTATTGAGTTATTGGTGATTGTTTATCGTAAAAAACACTGTGTACATCATCGGGATCTAAAGACACCGCATTGGTGCTTGCTTTCCGCCTGATCAGATAAAAGATAACCGGCAGTATAAACAGCGATACAAAAGTTGAGGCGATGAGCCCGCCGATAACAGCCCGGCCCAGTGGCGCTGTTTGTCCGCCGGCCTCTCCCAAACCTGAGGCCATAGGGATCATGCCGGCTATCATGGCAATGGTGGTCATCATAATAGGCCTTAACCGGAGTTCTGTGGCTTCAAGCGCCGACTCCATGGCTGACTTACCGGTTAGCCGGATCTGCTCGGCATTGGTTACCAGCAAAATACCGTTAGAAACCGACACCCCGACAGACATGATGATACCCATGTATGATTGCAGGTTAAGTGTTGAACCTGTTGCCAGCAAAATCAGCAGTGAACCAACCAAAACCGCGGGTATGGTGGTAACAACCGTAAATCCAAGGCCGAACGATTGATAATTGGCTGCCAATATCAGCACCAGGATAACCATGGTTATTAACAGGCCCGATTGTAAGCTACTCAGCGTTTCATCCAGTAAGTTGGCAAGACCCCGTGTTTCTACAGTTATGCCGCGGGGTGGCGCGCCTGCCTGCTTTAATACCGCGCTCACCGCTGATGAGGCAGAACCCAGGTCCTTTTTATAAACGTTGGCAATAACCGAAAGGAACCGGGTTGCTCCTTTACGATCATATTCGCCCACGATCGATTGGTTGGTAAACGTACACACGTCGCCCAATACCGGCCTCGGCCTGTCTTTAAAAATTGGCACACCTGCCAGATCATCCAGGCTGCCCATATCTGTTTGTGGGATTTCTACCTGCACCTCATAAGAGTTGGCGCTTTTTTCATCCAGCCACAGCATTTTTTCGGTAAACCGGCTGGATGACGTAGCTTCAGTAATACTATTGGTGACTTCGGTCATCGTTAAGCCCATCTGTTTTACCTTGTCCCGGTCAATGTTAATATGAATAGCGGGGTTCTTCAGTTGCTCTTTTATTTGCACGTCCCTTAAAAACGGAACCTGTTTAAGCAGATCCTGCAACTTAACGGCATACTGGTCACTTTCTGTAAAGTCTTTTCCCATTACAGCTATCTCAATCGGGGTCGACGAGCCCTGGCTCATTATTTTATCGGTCAGATCGATAGGTTCAAAAGACAGTTTGACATCGGGCATTTCACGGTGAAGCGCATTCCGGAGATTTTCCTTCACATCTTCAATATCTACCTTATAATCAGGGCTGAGATTTACCTGCATTACGATTTCGTTGGATGCACTCATAAACAAGATAATGGGCAATGTGGGAAAAGATGAAGGATGCTGCCCGGCAAATGCCGATATGATCTCCACGTTGTGCTCACCAACGGTATTGTATAATACCTGCTGTGTTTTGAGCATTAAATTTTCGGTGGCTTCAAGCCTGGTTCCTTCGGGCGCGCGGAGACGAAGTTGAAACTGGC
>NZ_DASVOB010000181.1:0-12771 GCF_036383575.1 Mucilaginibacter sp. | reverse complement strand
CAGTTATTGTGCCGCTTATTGCTTTGATGGAGTGATACCATATAATTATCTGTCTCAAATCCAAATCGCGCCGATGTAGTGCGGTGCATCCGGGCAAGCTGACGTCCCAACTGTTGCGATGATGTTCTGCTACTTTGTCCTGCATTAATCCATTGCAACATGAGGTAACTTTCGTTCTCCGTAGCGCCCTGTAAAATGACTTCTGGTACAGCTATTGAATTTGTTTTGCGTATAGCGGCCAGGCCCTCCGCCTCGCTTTTAAACATGCGCGGAAATTTATGGCGGCTGTTTATTTTAATAAAGAAATTACCCAATGTGGTTTGTAAGCGATAGGCCAGGTTAATATCGCTTCCGGTTACCGGGGTTATATGCTTAATTGTAGCATTCAAGCCAAGTTCAATATCATTTACTACGCCTGCCGATACAGTCATTTTGCCCGGATATTATTTAAATTAAACATTTCAAAATAGTTAATTTATTAGCCGATACAAATTATCGGTTTAAAAAGTTATTTTTGCGGTTCAATGGAGCACATTCGTAATTTTTGTATCATAGCACACATCGACCACGGCAAAAGTACACTTGCTGATAGGTTATTAGAATATACTAACACCATAACGCAGCGCGAATCGCAGGCACAGTTGCTTGACGATATGGATCTGGAACGCGAGCGCGGTATTACCATAAAAAGCCATGCCATACAAATGGACTATGAGCTTGATGGGCAAAAATATGTGCTCAACCTGATCGATACCCCCGGTCACGTAGATTTTTCATATGAAGTATCCCGTTCTATCGCAGCTTGCGAGGGTGCTTTATTGATAGTTGATGCGGCACAGGGCATTCAGGCGCAAACTATTTCAAACTTATACCTTGCTTTAGAGAACGACCTGGAGATCATCCCCATCCTAAACAAAATGGACCTTCCCGGCGCTATGCCCGAGGAAGTAAAAGACCAGATCGTTGACCTTATTGGCTGCAAACGTGAGGAAATCCTCGCTGCATCAGGCAAAACAGGTATGGGCGTGCACGATATTCTTCGTGCTATTGTTGAACGCGTTCCTGCTCCGGTAGGTGATCCTAAAGCTCCATTACAGGCTTTGATCTTCGATTCGGTATTTAACTCATTCCGTGGTATCATTGCTTACTTTAAAGTAGTTAACGGAGAGATCCGCAAGGGCGATAAAGTGAAATTCGTTGCTACTGAAAAGCAATACCTTGCTGATGAAGTTGGTACGTTGAAATTACGTCCGCTGGCTAAAGATGTGATCAAAACGGGCGACGTAGGTTACATCATCTCAGGCATAAAAGAAGCAAAAGAGGTTAAAGTAGGTGATACAATTACCCAGGTTGATCGTCCTTGCGAAGTTGGGATCCAGGGTTTTGAAGAGGTAAAGCCAATGGTATTTGCCGGCATCTACCCTGTTGATACTGAAGATTATGAAGAACTGCGCGAATCAATGGCCAAACTGCAGTTAAATGATGCTTCATTAGTATTTGAACCGGAATCATCTGCGGCATTAGGCTTCGGCTTCCGTTGCGGTTTCCTGGGCATGCTTCACATGGAGATTATCCAGGAGCGTTTGGAGCGTGAGTTTAACATGACGGTAATTACTACTGTACCCAACGTATCATACGTGGCCCATACTACCAAAGGCGATGAATTTATCGTAAATAACCCATCCGATCTTCCCGACCCAAGTAAAATTGATTTTGTAGAGGAGCCATATATCAAAGCAACGATCATCACTAAATCTGAATTTGTTGGCCCGGTAATGTCGCTTTGTATCCAAAAACGCGGTACTATCACCAATCAATCATATCTGACGTCCGAGCGTGTTGAGCTGATCTTCGAGATGCCGATGGGCGAGATCGTATTTGATTTTTATGATAAATTGAAGACCATTTCAAAAGGTTATGCTTCTTTTGATTATCATCAGATTGGCTACCGTCAATCTGACCTGGTAAGACTGGACATCCGCTTAAACAGCGAACCTGTTGACGCATTGTCATCTCTTATCTTCCGCGGTAACTCTTACGATTTTGGTAAAAAGATTTGTGAAAAGTTGAAAGAACTTTTACCGCGTCAGCAATTTGAGATCATTATCCAGGCCTCTATCGGTGCCAAGATCATAGCCCGCGAAACAGTAAAAGCTTTACGTAAAGACGTAACAGCCAAATGTTATGGTGGTGATATCTCCCGTAAACGTAAGTTGTTGGAAAAACAGAAACAAGGAAAAAAACGCATGCGCCAGGTAGGTAACGTTGAGATACCTCAATCGGCATTTATGGCGGTTTTGAAGTTGGATTAAGCCCCGGGGTCCTTTGATGGGAAGTGAGGGTGAGTAAATTGATATATTCTGTATAGGTTAGTTACATATTTTACAGCAACCGGGTTTGTTAAGCATATTCATTTAGGAGACTTTGTTTATGGTAAATGGATTGTGTACGATGCCGGCGAACCGAAATATTACATTGATGCTTTCAATAAATACGCAGACTCAAATAGAATTATATTTGAAATGCTCCTGAACAATAAAACGGAAACCATTGAAAGTATCCTTAGTAAAATCAATCGAAATCACGGATTAAAATTATCCCTGGATAACAGGCCTTTTATAAAAGTACGAGTAAAATCAGAGCCGGTAAATTTAAGTTTGCCGCCCTTACCTGATCACTTCATTAAAAACATCTAACAATGCAGCTTTTAGACGGAAAATACGTATCAGAAAAACTTAAGATTGAAATAGCTGAAGAAGCAGCTAAAATATTGGAGAAAACCGGCCGCAAGCCACACTTGGTAGCGGTATTGGTTGGCCATGATGGTGGCAGCGAGACTTATGTTGCCAGCAAAATGAAGAACTGCGAAAAAGTAGGCTTCAAATCATCATTGGTGCGTTATGAAGATGATGTTACTGAAGACGAGTTACTAAAAAAAGTAGAGGAATTAAATGCGGATCCTGATATCGATGGCATCATCGTACAGCTTCCGTTACCAAAACATATCGATCCTGAAAAGGTAACCGAACGTATCGATCACCGTAAAGATGTTGACGGTTTTCACCCCGTTAACCTTGGGCGTATGCAACGCAATTTGCCTTCATTTATTCCGGCAACGCCTTATGGTATCACTTTAATGCTTAAAGAATATGGCATTGAAACAGCCGGTAAACATTGCGTAGTTGTTGGTCGTAGCAATATTGTTGGTTCGCCAATGAGCATCCTGATGGCACGTAACACCACTCCGGGTAACTGCACGGTAACCATTTGCCATAGCCGTACGCCTGATATCAAAAAATTCACGCTTGATGCAGATATACTGATCGTTGCTATTGGTAAAAAGAATTTCATTACTGCCGATATGGTAAAAGATGGTGTTGTAGTAGTTGACGTAGGTATGAACCGTGAAACTTCGACCACAACAAAATCAGGCTTTAAGCTTTATGGTGATGTTGATTTTGAGAATGTAGCACCAAAATCTTCCTGGATCACTCCTGTACCGGGCGGTGTTGGTTTGATGACCATTGTTGGTTTACTTAAAAATACTTTGGCTTCGGCTAATAAAGAGGTTTATAAATAAAACTCCATTTTCATATAAATCGTCATTGCGAGGTACGAAGCAATCCCCGATAAGCAGGTCCGCCCTGTATAGTTTGGGATTGCTTCGTACCTCGCAATGACGGAATTAATAAAAAGCACATTCTACTTAAACGCTTGCTTTAACTTATCCCAAACGGAGTTTACACCAACATAAACGCCGTCATCTCTCATTTCAACCGGGTAAGTTTCAATAAAATCATTTTGTCCTTCGCCTCCTTTACCCGTTTCCAGATCATAGGTATATCGGTGGTATGGGCAAACAATAAGTTTTCTTACACATAAGCCTTCACTTAAATCAGCACCGGCATGCGGGCATTTGGCCGATACCGCATAGAGCTGTTCATCAAAACCCACCAGGCAAATACTTTTGCTACCAGCCTTAGCCTTTTTTATGAATGGCTTTTCAATGTCGATTATGCCTGAAACTTTATACCATCTCATTTACAGAATGTACTAACTGAGGAATTTAGATCGCGATAGCCCTGGCCAAAGTTAAATTTTTCATAAACAATGCGCGACAATAAAATCTTAACAGGCAGAGCCTCCCTAAGTTCCTTTATGTCGTAATAATAAATTAATACCTTTCGATCTGTGCTCCACTCAAAACCAAGTTTTTCTAATGGGTGACGATGTGCGGTGTCATGCTCGTCGTCAAAATCTATCGAATAGTCATAATTGCGGGATTCAAAATCAGGCTGATGAGTTATACGCAAAAGATCACCGGTAATTTCAAAGTCGATATGGAAATTATCTTCTGCACTCAAACACAATCTAAACTTTTTTATTTGCTTTGCGTACAGGCCGGACAGTGCGTCGTCAATTACCTGGCTATCATTAAAATAGTAATCAGTTTGCTGTCTGTTTAGTTTTTCAAGTTCGCCTCTCTTTTCGGCAATTAGATCTTTATAAAAAGAAAGACGTTCACTATCCTCAAAAGCGCTCATCCTTCTAATCCATCTTTCAATTTCGTCCTTTTTATAATAAAAAGGGTCTTTAAAGCGCTTTAATACACCAAGATGGTTGTCCAAACGCCAAAGACCTTCGTGCTGATAATGAGCATACAGGTAATCATATTCGGCCAGGTTTCTTTTGATCGACAATTCAAGTGATTGCTTTTCACTTTCAAAATATTCAATAATTTGATCAAGGTCAGATTTCATAAGTACAAGATATGTACTACAAATTTCAAAGTCTAATATTACTCCATTATTTCTAAATCTTAATATGGGGCAGTAAATCCTTAAAAATCTATCTTCAGGTTCATCACATTGGGGTTTTTGATCACCTCATCCATACTGGTAACCAGGGTAACTTCCCTCCTGTCGGCCGAGAGCATGGCCTTTGAATTATTGATCTTCTTTACCGGGTGGGCAAATCTCAGGATCACCTTATAAGGCATGTCGATAAGCATTGCCTTGGCCATCATGAAAGTAGCCTGCGTCTTTTTCAAAAAAGCGTTGAATTTGGCTTTGTCAATGATGCGGTAAAATCTATGAGGAGTTATATCATACGAATAGTAATCCTGCCCTCCTACCATTTGTCGCGCATCGAATGGTTTATTGGCTTTATCCGTAGTAGTTATAGCACTGATCTGTGTATTAAGTGCTATTTTAGATACATTTTGCAAATAGTATTGCAGATCAGCAGCGTTTTTTGCTGTATGATTAAGTGTCACTTTCATAACACTCTTTTTAAGGTTCATATTAACAGTCAGCTCACTGCTTTTGGCCATTTCAATTTCTTCAGCTTTCAGTTTTTGCTGGGCGCTATCGGGTATTGCGCTGTAAAAATTAAGTGTTGTATCCTTAACCAAACTAAATTGAGGAGTTTGCTTAACCGAATCAGACATCAGGTTAACCAGCACTGATACCGCCCTGCTCATATCAAAAGCGTAAGCAACCTTACAGGTTCCGTCACTTTTAAAATCGTAATGCTCTTCAATATCCACACATGAACTAAAACAAAGTACCACCAGTAAAATTAAAGGAAAGTAAAGTTTTTTCATCTCCGGATATAAATTAAGCGTTACCGATACAGTTATAACATTTTACGAAAATACGGTTAATTGGTTATCTTAAAATTAAAAGTAATAATAACAATTATTAGTGGAAATAAAAAAAGCCAAATACTGAAAGCAAAAAGCGTAAAGCTCTATGCATGCTATCAATACAGTGTCATTTATTTCTCCTATTGTTCCAATTACTGCGCTTTTGTTATTGCTTTCTGCCTTGAGCTTTAAGCTTTCAGCATAATTAAGTACCTTTGCACCCTTAAATAACTATGGCACACCAAATACCAGACGACGGCACGTTGCTTCCTTTAATGGAAGAGTTTTATACGATACAGGGCGAAGGATACAACACAGGTAAAGCTGCGTATTTCATTCGTCTTGGTGGCTGCGATGTTGGTTGCCATTGGTGCGATGTTAAAGAAAGCTGGGATGCCGAACTGCATCCGCTCACAGCAGCCGATACCATTGTAAGTAACGCAGCGCTTCATCCGGCAAAAGCTGTTGTGGTAACCGGCGGCGAGCCCCTTATTTACAACCTGGATTATTTAACCCATCAGCTGCACGAAAAGGGAATAAAAACATTTATCGAAACTTCAGGTGCATACCCGCTCTCGGGTGATTGGGACTGGATCTGCCTTTCGCCAAAAAAATTCAAAGCACCTACCCCTAATGTGGCCGAAAGTGCACACGAGCTGAAAGTGATCGTGTTCAACAAATCTGATTTTGAGTGGGCCGAATATCACGCCAAAATGGTATCGCCCGATTGTAAGCTTTACCTGCAGCCCGAATGGTCAAAATCCAAAGAAATGACCCCGCTTATTGTTGACTATGTAAAAGAGAATCCACAGTGGGAAATTTCACTACAAACACATAAGTATCTGAATATTCCATAATCTTTGTAACTTACGATATTAAATTATCCTAAGTTATAAATGAAGATTGCAGTATTATTGGTGCTTGCGTTATGTTTACCTGCGTTGCTTTGCGCCCAGCAGCCAACCAGGTATTCGTCGTCCAATAAAGAAGCTGTAAAATTTTTTGTTAGTGCCTATCAAAACCTCGATGAACATCTTTATGATGAGGCTATTAAAAATTCATTGAAAGCCATTGGTGAAGATTCAAAATTTGTAGAGGCGCATTTATTACTTGCCGACTTATACCGAATGAAACGAATGTATAAATCAGCTGTTGAAGAGTATGTTAAAGTCATTTCACTGAGCCCTGAGTTTAACAGGGGGGCGTATCTTAAAGCCGGTGAAATGGAAATTCACAGCGCAAGTTATACACAGGCGCAACAACATCTCGAAAAGTACCTCACCTATCCAGACCTCAGTCTTGAAAACATCACTTACGCAAAAAAGATGCTTGCAGACGCTAAATTCAGTATTCAGGCTATGGCTCACCCGGTACCATTTAAACCCATAAACATCGGGCCTGAAATAAACACGGCTAACGATGAATATCTCCCGGTTGCGACAGCCGACGAGAACACTTTAATATTTACCCGGAAAATTAACAACAACGAAGATTTCTATAAAAGCGAGAAAACGAACGGCAAATGGAGTACCGCCACTTATCTAAGCAATCAAATAAATACCGAAAAATATAACGAGGGCGCCCAGTCCATATCGCAGGATGGTAAATACCTTTTTTTTACTGGCTGTAATCGCCCAGATGGCTTAGGTAGGTGCGATATTTACATAGCCCAAAAAAAAGGCAATGATTGGGGGAAGCCCGTTGATCTGAACCCGCCGGTAAATACATCGGGGTGGGAATCACAACCATCTATAAGCGCCGACGGGCGCACCCTTTATTTTATAAGTAACCGCAAAGGGGGCTATGGAGGTTATGATATATGGAAAAGCACGTTGGGCGAAACAGGATGGGGCGAACCAGAAAACCTTGGCCCTAATGTTAATACTCCTTATAACGAACAATCACCATTTATACACCCGGATGATAGTACACTTTATTTCAGCAGTGATGGTTGGCCGGGCTTAGGTAGCAAAGACTTATTTGTAAGCCGATTAGGCAATGATGGTAAATGGCAAAAGCCCGAAAATCTGGGTTATCCCATCAATACCAGCGACGATGAAGGGGGCTTATCATTAACTGCCAATGGAGATTATGCTTTCTTTTCGTCAAATAGTTTAAACGGGTTTGGCGGCTATGACATATATAAGTTTGAGCTCCCGATTCATATTCGGCCACGATTGGTTACTTATGTTAAAGGCTTTGTAAAAGACATTAAAACAAAACAACCGCTTGAAGCAGCTGTTGAGATCATTGATCTCGACACTAATCAACCCGTTTACCAGGATTACAGCGACGAGGTTCAAGGCGATTTTTTAGTCACGCTAACATCAGGCAAAAATTATGGGCTTAATATTTCAAAAAGCGGCTATCTGTTTTACTCTGAAAACTTCTCGCTTAAAAACTATAAAACCAAAAATCCATTTAACATTGTAGCCCTGCTATCACCTATTGAAATCGGGAATAAGGTGATACTCAAAAATATCTTTTTCGATACCAATAAATATGATCTTGAAAAGGAATCAAAGGCAGAGCTCGTGAAGCTTATTGAGTTTTTAGGTGTAAATCCAACGGTACGTATTGAGATATCCGGCCATACCGATAACGTAGGCAATCACCAGGGGAACCAGGTCTTATCCGAAAACAGGGCTAAATCCGTTTACAAATACCTTACATCAAAAGGCGTTGCTCCTGGCCGCCTTGTTTACAAAGGCTATGGTGAAACACAACCTATAGCACCCAATACAACAGACGAAGACAGGGCTAAGAACAGGCGTACGGAATTTATGATCATAACTAAATAAGCTTTTACAATTTACACGCCATATTTTCTTTATTTTAGTTTAACTCCAATTGTAAAACTTAAATGAGAAAAACATCCCTGATCATTACTGCTGCGGCATTTATTTCATGTGCATTTATTTATAAAAACATTGGTAAACCATGGCAGGGAAAAATGCAGCAGCTTCCGGGAAGGCTGGAATGCGAATATTATGACGAAGGTGGCGAAGGAGTAGCTTATCATGATACCGATAGTACAAACAACGGCAACGGAAAACTTAACCCTGCAAACGGCACATTTTTAAACGAATTCAGGATGCACGAAGGCGTTGACATCTCTTACACAAAGACAGGCAATATCGACAATAATCCGTACAATAAAGTTCCCCGGGATCTTAACAAATTCTATGTTGGCTGGACACAACCAGGCGAATGGATCAACTATACCGTTAAAGTGAATAAGACAGGTACCTATCCTATCGGTGTGTTGTATACATCAAATGGAGATGGAGCAATTTCGCTTGACATTGACGGCAAGGATGCCACCGGACAGATGAAGATAGCTTCAACACATGACAGCCGTGATACTGTAGCATGGCGGCAATGGCACCACTGGAATGCCTCTGACTCTATTGGTTCAATAACACTAAGCAAAGGCGTACATGTCCTAACCCTCCATATAGTTGCTAACGGTAATATGAACCTTGACTATATCAACATTGGAGCGGGCGCAAAATAAAAAAGCCTTCAGAATTTAATCCAAAGGCTATCTGTATTTTAAGTCTTAAACGGTTAGTTCCCTAATTCCGACATGAATTTAATACGCATTAACTGTACCTCTTCACGGGTGTAATCGTCGCTGCCCAATTCGGCTAAAGCTTCATCAATAGAGTCGGCTTCGGCAGTGCGGAAATAATCAAATACCTCTTCCTGCTTATCCTCGTCAATAACCTCGTCAATATAATAGTTAAGGTTAAGCTTGGTTCCTGAGTTAACAATAGTTTCAACCTCCTTCAGGATCTCCTCATAAGTAAGCCCCTTTGAGGCAGCTATATCATCAAGGTTTAAATGCCTGTCGATATTTTGAATAATGAACACTTTAAGCGCCGATTTATTGGCTGCACTTTTGATCACCATATCAATCGGCCTGTCAATATCATTATCCTCTACATATTTCTGGATCAGATCGGTAAATGGTTTACCGAACTTCAGTGCCTTTCCTGCACCAACACCCGAAATTTGTTTAAGCTCTTCGGTATTGATGGGATAATGGGTACACATCTCCTCTAAAGATGGATCCTGAAATATAACAAACGGAGGTAGTCCTTTTTGCTTGGCCAGCTTTTTACGCAGCTCCTTAAGCATTTGCAAAAGCTGAGTATCAAGTGCACCACCGCTTTGTTTTGGCCCGTCATCATCGCTGTCATCATCCGTAGCTTCCATTATCTTATTCAACACAAAACGGATGCTGTGCGGATTCTCAATAAAGCCGTTACCACTTTTAGTAAGCCTTAAAAGCCCGTATTGATCAATATCCTTTGAAATATAATTATTGAGCAAAGCCTGCCTTAAAAGCGAGTTCCAAAGGTTTTTACCTAATTCTTTACCCGAGCCATAATAATCAAGCTGGTCATGCTCATAATTTTTGATCTGCGCATTTTCCTCACCCATTAATATGCTGATGATATGATGGTCGTCAAACTTCTCGCCAATATGTTTGATCAAACTCAACGCTCTGTGCAGGTGTTCTTCACCATCAAAATGCTCCTTGTGGGTACAGCAGTTATCACACATGTTATTACAGCCTGCTTCATTGAAATTTTCGCCAAAATAATGCAGCAACTGTTTACGACGGCAAACCGACGATTCGCAATAATCAATAACTTCCTTGAGTATCTGGGTACCTATTTCGCGTTCCGAAACAGGTTTATCTTTCATGAATTTCTGAAGTTTATCAATATCCTTTTCTGAATAAAAAGATACACAAACACCTTCTCCACCGTCGCGCCCGGCCCTGCCTGTTTCCTGATAATATCCTTCCATGCTTTTAGGCACATCGTGGTGTATTACGTAACGAACATCGGGTTTATCAATACCCATACCGAACGCTATAGTGGCAACAATAACATCAACATCTTCCATCAGGAATTTATCCTGTGTATCGGCACGCACCTTAGGATCAAGTCCGGCATGATATGGCAGTGCCTTCACTCCGTTAAGATTAAGTACCTCAGCTACCTCCTCAACCTTTTTACGGCTAAGGCAATATATAATCCCTGATTTTCCCTGGTTTTGCTTTACAAACTTTACTATCTCTTTTATAACGTTACGCTTGGCCCTTACCTCGTAAAAAAGGTTACCACGGTTAAATGACGATTTAAATACGGTAGCATTATTCATTTGCAGGTTCTTTTGAATATCCTGCTGAACTTTAGGGGTAGCTGTAGCTGTTAACGCTATGATAGGTATGTTTTCGCCGATGTTGCTGATAACCTGGCGTATTTTGCGGTATTCGGGCCTGAAATCGTGCCCCCATTCCGAAATACAGTGCGCTTCATCAACCGCAACAAATGATACATGGTTCAGGCGTAAGAAGTCTATATTTTCCTGCTTGGTTAACGATTCGGGTGCTACGTACAGTAACTTTGTTTTGCCTGCCAGTACATCTTCCTTAACCTTGCCTATCTCTGATTTTGTAAGTGATGAGTTTAAAAAGTGGGCTATACTATCTGATCCTCCAAACGCCCTGAGCTGATCTACCTGGTTTTTCATCAGGGCTATCAGTGGTGAAATTACGATTGCCGTGCCATCACTCATTAAGGCCGGTAACTGATAACACATCGATTTGCCGCCCCCGGTAGGCATAATAACAAATGTATCATTACCAGCCAGGATATTGGTTATTATCGCTTCCTGCTCTCCCTTAAAATTATCAAACCCGAAAAAATTCTGGAGATTGTCAAATAGCGATTTCTTTGTTTCTATCATTATTTTAACAAATTCTTAAATTGTATTTAAAAGTTTAAAGTAACAAAATTTTCTAAATAAACGCTGGATTTACTTTTAAATTTTATGTAAAAATGATGATGAGATGAAAAACAATTTCCTTAATTGGTTATTTAAATAACCAGACAAATTTGCCACTACACATGCCATTAAATTATTTAGGTACACTTAATGGATAATTAACAAATTAATACACATTTTTACGGTCGATATACCAAATTAAAATTTCTTTACTTTCTCATGAATAAAAACTATTATGCGATAATTATGGCTGGTGGGATTGGAAGCCGCTTTTGGCCGATAAGCCGTACTTCGCACCCTAAACAGTTTATAGATATTCTTGGCACAGGTAAAACCTTAATACAAAATACCTACGAACGTTTCCTGAAAGTATGTCCGAAAGAAAACATATACATTGTTACTAACGAAAACTACACCAAGCTTGTTAAACAACAGCTTCCCGACCTGGAGGATCAGCAGATCCTTACAGAACCGGTAATGCGTAATACTGCACCCTGCGTTGCTTACGGCTGTTTTAAAATTGAAAGCCTTAACCCTGATGCTGCCATTGTTGTGGCCCCTTCCGATCAGCAGATCCTGGATGAAGATGCTTTTGTTACCGCTATCGAGAAATCATTGCAAACTGCCGCCTCTAATGATTACCTGATAACACTGGGCATTAAACCATCAAGACCCGATACCGGATATGGATATATCCAGTACACAGATAACATTATCAACGATGAGTTTCATAAAGTAAAAACCTTTACTGAAAAGCCTACACTTGAAATAGCTAAAACCTTTATCCAAAGCGGCGATTTTTTATGGAATGCCGGTATCTTTGTTTGGTCGGCCGGAGCTATTGTTAAAGCGTTCAGCCAGTTCCTTCCCGAAATGCATGAAATATTTGCTGATGCCAGACCGGTTTATAACTCGGATGACGAGAAGGCATACGTTCATAAAGCATATCAGCAATGTATCAACATCTCGATAGATTACGGCATTATGGAAAAAGCCGATAATGTATATGTATTGCCGTCGGATTTTGGATGGAGCGATCTTGGCACCTGGGCATCTGTATATGACCTGGCCGAAAAGGACTACGTAGGCAACGCTGTTATCCCGGCGGAAAAAGTGATAATGTACGATTCATCAAACTGCATGGTAAATGTGCCTGGCGAAAAGCTGGTGATATTGCAGGGCTTGCACGACTATATAGTTGTAGAATCAAACAACTCCCTGCTCATTTGCCCCCGCGATCAGGAACAAAACATTAAGCAGGTTGTGGCCGATGTAAAAAGTAAATTCGGGGCGAAGTATATTTAGCTTCAGTTATTAGA
>NZ_DASVOB010000180.1:0-7394 GCF_036383575.1 Mucilaginibacter sp. | reverse complement strand
CGATCTGGTTGCCCGGGTTACCGACGGGGTTATCGGTCGCGCCGATGAGATCACCGAATTGCTGGCTTGCTACGAAACACTGACCCAGCGTAAGGGTACTAAAAAGCTCAACCGCTTATCAAAGCAAATGCAAAAAGGTTTATCACAAGCGTTTAACCGCTTTGATGAATACCAGTTTGCCAAATATAACCGAGATGGCGCTATTAAAATGCGCGATGCTTTGTTCCTGGTACACCCACGGGCTAAGGATGATTTGCAGCAGCTGATCTTTAACAAGATAGCCGCAAACGAACTGCAAACGCCTTACACATGGGAAACAGAGCTCTCGGCCCTTGGTCAGTTGAATTTTGACGGCGCCGAAGCTAAAGCAATTGCGTTCCGTGCCAAATGGGAAGAACTGATTAACAGCGGTAAGATAGGTTATATGGCCTTGCTGCGTAACCTGCGCAATATACAGGAAGCAGGTGTAAGCTATGCTCACTTTAAAAAAGTGTGCACAACCCTTGCCGATGGCGAACAGGTGGCCAAGGCTAAACAGTTCCCATTCCGTTACCTGGCTGCATACCGTGAACTTATAACGCCAACTTCTGCCATGCAAAACATTGCAAGAGCAGCTAAAGCGGCAATAACCGGTAACAAGGGCTACACCGGCGAACTGCTGGATGCTTTAGAAAAAGCAGTACAGGCAAGCGCTGCCAATATCAGGGGCTTTGACGAAAATACCCGGGTGTTACTGGCCTGCGACGTATCTGGTTCGATGCAGAAGCCCATATCGGCTAAATCAAAGGTGCTGCTGTACGATATCGGCCTGATGCTGGCTATGCTGCTGCAATCGCGCTGTAATAATGTGCAGGTGGGCATGTTTGGCGACCATTGGAAAACCATTACGGTGCCACGCGGTAACATTTTAGGTAACGTGCAGGAGTTTTACCGCCGCGAAGGCGAAGTAGGTTACTCTACCAATGGCTACCTGGTTATCCACGACTTGAGTACTCGCAGGATACAAATGGATAAGGTAATGTTATTTACTGATTGCCAGTTATGGAACAGCAATAACAGCACTAACCATATCCAGGAGCAATGGGTTTATTATAAAAAGCACGTTGCGCCAAACGCAAAACTGTACCTGTTTGATTTGGCTGGCTATGGCCAGGCACCATTGCAGCTGTTACAAAACGATGTACATTTAATTGCGGGCTGGAGCGATAAAGTTTTTGATGTGTTAGCAGCTATCGAAAACGGAAACTCGGCTTTGAGCATTATTAACAATATAGATTTATAACATGTGCGGGGAGGCTAACATCCCCGCATTTAAAAAATAAAGATGCCGTTTGCCTTGCGTTACTTCGCTCAAAATGAAAATTCACGCAGGCAGCTTATTGCTCTTTATAAAGAAGGTGTCGTTTATAAGTTTTACTTCGATTTCCAAAACTGAGGCGTCGGTTCGAGTCCGGCCCCGTAAGGGTAGTTAAGATGGTTAAAACGCAGAGTAAGCAAGCACTTATTGCCTATTACCCTTCTTTTTAAATATTAAAAGGAGATAATTAAATTAAAGAAAAAAGGAAGGTGTCGTAAATAAGTATTACTTCGTCAAGGATCCGTTGTCGGGCTTGTCTACGAGCGGAGGAAAAAGGGACTTATTGATTTTCACCCTTCCTTTAAAAAATTAACGGAAAATAAGGTGCCGTAAATATGCGCTACTTCGTGTCGCCGGTTCGAGCCCGGCTTCCAGAGTAATCTGGAGTAGCTCAGTTTGGGTAGAGCAGAAACAGCTTTGCTGCGCGCATATTGACCGTAGCCCTTATTTTTAAATGAACAGCAGGTTAAAGTGCCGTAAGCAAGTATTACTTCGTCTTTTTACCCCCAGGGTCGCCGGTAAAAATCCGGCCTTTAGCCATAAGCTAAGGTAGCTCAGGAGATTAAGTTAAGAGCATGGGATCGGAACACTTGCTATCAATTGCCTGTAACCTGTTGTTCATTAAATCTTTTAACCTAAACCTGTTGCAATCAGGAATAAAGATACCGTTAGCAAGCGTTACTTCGCCAGTCAAGCAAAGCGTTGCTGTTTATTGCTCTTTATTCCCTGATTTTTAAACCAATCCTCTTTGAGGAAAACAAAAAAGGTGCCGTAAACCGTGTGATACTTCGGTCAGAACGTTCCGGCTGTAACCGGGAAGACGTTGGTTCAAATCCAACCGTAATTAATTTTACAAGTAGTTTAGCAAATAGATTCACAGGTTGTTTTTAGCCCTTTTTATTTAATACTAATAACACATGAAACAAACTATACAACAAAAGCTCTTTGAACTGGAGCAGACCAAAAACATAAAAATACTTTACGCCTGCGAATCGGGAAGCCGGGCATGGGGTTTTGCCTCGCCCGATAGCGACTTCGATGTGCGTTTTATATACGCCCGCCCGATAAACTACTACCTCGGGATAACAGAAAGCCCTGATTTTATCGATCTGCCTATAAATGACATATTGGATATCCGCGGCTGGGATATACGCAAAGCGTTGAAGCTATTCCTTAAGTCGAACATATCTTTGTTCGAATGGGTACAATCACCCATAATATACAGAGAGGATAGCGATTTTGCTACTGAAATAAGAAGCATAATGCCCGAATATTTTTCGCTGAGGGCCTCAGCCAATCACTATTCGTCATTGGTTTTTAATACCTTATGTGATGATCTGCAAGGAAGCGAAGTTAAACTGAAACGCTATTTTTATGCGATAAGATCAATACTGGCCTGCCTATGGATAATTGAACGCCGAACAGTACCACCAATGGAGTTTAGTAAACTACGGGACCTGGTAAACGACAAGTATTTTCAGGATATCATAGATGGTTTACTTGTTCAAAAGCAAACTGCTGATGAAAAAACGCTGATAAAACCAGTACCGTTGCTACAGGAATGGCTGCAGGATACGCTCACGTATTGCAAAGAGCGGATACCATTGCTTCCATCCGAAAGAAGGCAACCAGATGAATTGAACCAATTGTTCAGAAAATATATACAGTAATGACCTTTAACCATCTGCAACAAAACCCGCAACTGCTCCTGCTTGATTGTATCAGCGGGAGCACTGCTTATAACCTAAACGTTAAAGGATCAGACACGGATAAAAAAGGCATCTTTATCATGCCCCAAAAACAACTGTACGGCTTTACCCAAACCGACCAGGTGGCTAACCGCACCAACGATGAGGTGTATTTTGAGATCAGGCGTTTTTTGGAATTGCTTACTAAAAACAACCCCAACATATTGGAATTGTTAAGTACGCCCGGGCAAGTTGTATTGTACCGCCATCCGCTGATGGATCTGATAAAACCGGAAGATTTCCTTTCAAAACTTTGCCTGGATACTTTTGCCGGTTACGCACATTCACAGATAAAGAAAGCCCGTGGCCTGAATAAAAAGATCAACAAACCGATGGATGAGGAACGCAAGTCGGTATTGGATTTTTGCTACGTGATCCACAATAACGGCAGCATACCACTAAAGGATTGGCTTAAGGACAATAATTTTACGCAGCAGCAGTGCGGCCTAGTAAGTTTGGATCATTTCAGGAATGTATGTCTGCTGTATCATCAACAGCAATTAGCTAACGGAGCTTTCAGGGGAATCATATCCGGCGCCGACGCCGATGATGTACAATTAAGTTCGGTACCCAAAGGGATAGCACATTTAGCCGTAATGAATTTTAATAAGGATGGTTATTCGGTATACTGCAAGGAGTACAAGGAATATCGCGAATGGGAAGATAAGCGAAATGAGGCCCGGTATCAAAGTACTTTATCACACGGTAAAAGCTATGATGCTAAAAACATGATGCACACTTTCCGCCTGCTTAATATGGCTGGAGAAATAGCACAACATGGACAAGTGATGGTAAACCGTCACGATAGGGATTTCCTACTGAAGATCCGCAATGGCGAGTTTGAATTTGACGAACTGATGAAAATGGTAGAGGATAAAATGGAACACATCAATGAACTATACAAAACCTCTCCCCTGCCCCACAGACCGGATATACAAAAAGCCGAGTACATTTTGCTACAAATAAGGGCCGAATTTTATGGCGACTTGACAGTATAAATCAAAGCAATAAGGTGGACTATACCACAGGGTCACCTTATTGTATTTCCTGTATTAATTAAGGTAACCTTAATTATGATAACCGTTAAAAAAATTGCAAAAGTAATTTTAAGGCTTGTGCTGGGCTTAGTGGCATTTGTGCTGCTCTATCTTCTCTCGGCTTTCCTGTTTTCCATCTGGACTGTTAAAAAAGAGGCAGAAACCTCAAACGATGTGGCCATTTACATCCTGACCAATGGAGATCATACCGATATTGTTGTCCCCGTAAAAAACGATATTGCCGATTGGAGCAAGGAGATCAGCTATGAAAACACTGTAAGCCGGGATACCACGGGCAAATATTTGGCCATAGGCTGGGGCGATAAAGGATTCTATCTTAGTACGCCTACTTGGGCCGACTTAAAATTCAGCACAGCTTTTAAAGCGGCATTTGCATTAAGTACATCCGCCATCCATGCTACATACTACCAAACCATGCCCGAAAGCAACGACTGTAAAAAAATAATGATCAGCAATAAGCAGTATAAACGGTTGGTTGCCTTTGTGGATAGCAGTTTTAGAAGAGATGCCAAGGGCAAGGTCATCAACATAAAAACAAATGCCAACTATGATAAAAATGATGCCTTTTACGAGGCCAAACGCAAGTACAATATATTTTACACCTGTAACACCTGGGCCAATAACGCCTTAAAAGCAAGCGGACAAACCGCCTGTGTCTGGACACCTTTTGACAGAGGGATCTTTTATCACTACAAATAAACAAAAAGGCCTTTCCGTACGGGAAAGGCCCTTGTGACTAATCTCTAACCACTAACCTCCAATCACTACCTGTGCCTTGAGCTCATATAAAAAGTGATCTCGCCGCCGCTCATGATCTCATCATGGCTAATGAAGAGCTTGTCAAGTGGCTTGCCGTTCAATACCATTTTTTGTACATAAACGTTTTTCGCGCTTTGATTTTTTACGTTGATGGTGAATGTTTTGCCATTATCTAAATTGATAACCGCATGGTCGACAGCCGGGCTGCCGGTTGAGTATTGGTCAGAACCTGGTGCTACCGGGTAAAAGCCAAGCGATGTAAATATATACCAGGCACTCATTTGGCCGGTATCGTCATTACCGCCTAAACCATCAGGGGTTGGCTTGTACATCATCGGTAAGATCATGCGTACACGCTCTTGTGTTTTCCATGGTTTATCTGTCCAGTTGTACAGGTAGGCTACGTGGTGCGATGGCTCATTGCCATGTACATAATTACCTATGATCCCGTCGCGGGTGATATCCTCGGTTTCTGCGAAATATTTATCTGGCAGGTTCATGGTGAACAACGAATCCAAATAGCGCACAAAACGTTTGTCGCCGCCCATTAACTTGATCAGGCTTTCGGGATCCTGTGGAGCGAAAAGGGTATAGTTCCAGCTGTTTCCTTCAATAAAACCTTCATTGATGGTGCTCAGTGGGTCAAATTTTGTCCTGAACGAGCCGTTAGCCAGTTTAGGGCGCATAAACCCAACTGCAGGGTCATAAACGTTTTTATAGTTTTCAGAGCGTTTAATAAACTCTTCGTAAATATCGTTCCTGTTCAATTTTTTGGCAAGTTGAGCAATAGCCCAATCGTCAAAGGCATACTCAAGGGTTGAGGACACCGATACACCGCTTTTTTCATCGGGGATGAAACCTTTGTCCATGTACTCACCAATACCCTCATAATCGCGGTGGCGGGCGGTAGCAACACAGGCATCAAGCGCTTTATTGGCATCAAAATTTACGTTGCCTTTTATCACAGCATCAGCTATTACGGCAACGCTGTGGTAACCGCTCATACACCAATTTTCGTTACCTGAGTTTGACCATACCGGCAGCATATGCTCCGGGCTTTGATCAAAATGGGCCAGCATCGATTGGATCATATCTGCATTGCGTTTCGGCTCGATGATATTGAACAGCGGGTGCAATGCCCTATAAGTATCCCAAAGTGGAAATGTAGTGTAATTGGTAAATCCATCAGCCTTGTGCACATTCTGGTCGAGGCCTTTGTATTGACCGTCAGCATCCATGTACAACGTAGGATTGATCATGGTATGGTACATGGAAGTATAGAAATTCAGCTTGGTTTCCTTGCTTCCGGCGATCTCAATTTTATGCAATTCCTTTTCCCAAAGCTGCTGGCCATCATTCTTGATCTTATTAAAATCCCAGCCCGGTGCTTCAGTGCGCATATTGTTCAGTGCGCCATCCATACTTACAGGAGATAAAGCAAACTTGATCTTGATCTTCTCTCCTTCTTCGGTTTTAAAGTCGAAATAGGTACGGATCTGCCTACCGGCAATTTCAGGGAAGTTTTTGGTTTGGTTGAATTTACCCCAGAAACCACCATACACCTCACGTTTGTCATATTTCTTGTAACCATGCTGATAGAATGGTTTTGAAAAACTCACAGCAAAATACAGCGTACGTGTACGTGCCCAGCCGTTGGTTTGACGATAGCCAACAACGGTTGAATCATTTACTACTTTAACGTAAGTCCATACGTTTTTATCAGGATAATTGTAGATCCCCGCCATCAGGTCAAGGATGATGTGTGATTGATCCGACTTAGGGAAAGTATACTGGTGAAAACCCACCCTTGCAGTGGTGGTTAGCTCGGCAGTGATGTTATTGTCATCGAGCTTTACCTTGTAGTAGTTTGCAGCACTCACCTCATTTTGGTGTGAAAATGCCGAACGATAACCGCTGCCTGGTTTATCTGCTATACCAGGGTTAAGCTTCAACGCACCAACTGTTGGCATGATCAGGAAATCACCCAGATCTGAGTGACCGGTACCACTGAAGTGGGTATGACTGAAGCCTACTATCGTTTTATCATCGTACTGGTATCCCGCACAGTATTTGTATACATCAGGATTGTAATGACCGTCTTTTTCGTAGCTGGCGGTATCTGTTTCGGGGCTTAATTGCACCATGCCGAACGGCACTGTTGCACCCGGATAGGTATGCCCCATGCGTTGCGTACCTATAATGGGGTTAACATAATCAACCAGCTTTTCTGTTTTGGTTTGAGCCTGGCTATAAACGGCCGAACCTATTAATAATGCTGTAAGTAATCTTTTCATTTGTACTTTTAAGTATATCATTGGCTCCTCGTATCCGAGGAAATTCTCTATCGCCACAATGGGCTCTCCCGCTCGTTTTACATTACAGCCTTTAATTTTGTGACAAGGCAACTAATTTATATAAAACAGCGCGCTAAATATGGTTTACAAAATATTTGTTACAGGTATATAAGTAAAT
>NZ_DASVOB010000179.1:0-16037 GCF_036383575.1 Mucilaginibacter sp. | reverse complement strand
AGCTGTAACTTGCCAAACCCCAAAAAATATTTCACAACCGTTAAGGCGGATGCAAATGGCAAATGGACATATAACGGGCCTGTAAATGGTTATGTGATGGCATCGGCAACCATAAATAATTTAACAGGGTTATTTACCGGGTTGAATATTGACGACTCACAGGTTATAATTACTAATTTCACATGTACAGCCAAAGGGTCTATCACCGGAATTAAAACGCCTTATACCACGGGCATTAGCTGGTATAACGAACAAAACCAACAGGTCGGCAACTCAATTGATTTGAAAGATGTTCCCGCCGGAAATTATACCCTGAAAATAAATAGCGGTACCCCATGCCAACTTATCAAGCAGTATCAAATAGTAGATAATTCGCTGGTTGTTGATATTAGTAATCTCTATGTCAAGCCCGCATCCTGTGGTTCTTCTAATGGATTAATTTGGGGTATAAAGACTAATGTCCCCGCTATTCTGACCTGGCATGGTGCAAATATGGGTGGCACAGTATACGGTACCGAGGTTTCAAATGTACCTGCAGGGAATTACACATTTACTTTTACAAACTTAGATGGCAGTTGTCCGCAAACCCTTTCTCCTATAATTGTTCAAAGTGTTGATGGCCCCGGCATCGATCAATCACACCCCGATATCCAATCAACTTCCTGCGGCCAATCAACAGGTTCCATAAAAAACATTATTGTTACCGGCACCGGCAACATAAAATATAGCTGGCTCAACACCCAGCATCAGGAAGTAGCCAATACCAATGACCTAACCGGGCAACCGGCCGGTATGTACACGTTAAAAGTTACCGACGATAGCCAGTGCGGCCCCGTATATTCTTCTGAGATCGAGATACCCGAAGTTAACGGCATAACACTTGATGAAAACAATGTAACCCGCACCCCCACTACCTGCAGCCAAAATAATGGCAGCATTACAGGCATAATCGCTCCCGGAGCGACCCATTATAAATGGGTAAACACAGCCAACAACAATATAGTAAATTCAGGGCCTGATCTTGTAAACGCTGCCGCGGGCACCTATCAGCTTACCGCAAGCAATGATTTTGGTTGCAGTAAAACAACCCTTGCTTACACTATTGATGCAGCTCCCGCTACTGTTTATCCTAACTATAACGCTAACATTAATAATAGCTGCGCGGGCCAAAACAATGGCTCAATTACTGTAATTCCAACGGATAACCTTGTTAAAGCAGCACGTTGGATTGACGCCGGAGGGCAGCCTGCGGGTACAGGCCTAAATATCCCAAGCCTTAAACCCGGCACTTATAAAGTATATTTCACCGATGCCAACGGTTGCGAAACACTTTATCCGCATGATTTTACGGTTAATGATATTCCTATTTTGCAAATAGATGGTAATTCGATGATTCAAACAAACGATCAATGCGGATTAAAAACCGGTAGTGTTAAAAACATCCAGGTAACAGGTGGTACACCGCCCTACACCTATTTATGGGTTGATGAAGCTGGTAATCATCTATCTACGTCAAAGGATCTTACCGGTGTTGGCGAAGGCACCTACAGCCTTCAGGTCCACGACTCCGGAAGCAGCACATGTAGCCCTTCAGCAGGCATAGCATTTAATATTTCCAACCAGAATAGCACCATAGACGCTCCAGTAATTAATCCCTTACAATTGTGCGCGCCTGGCGAAGCCTTATTAACCGTAAGCTCTCCGGCTGGCGGCAATAAGTACCGCCTCTACAATTCGTTAACTGATCCAACTTATCTGGACGAGCAAACAAATGGTATTTTTAAGATCAGTGCAAAAGTCAACAGCACCTTTTATATAAGCCGGGTTAATGGCCAGTGCGAAAGCGAACGGGCAACAGCACAAATCACCATCAGTTTGTCGGCAATTGATATCCCTAACACATTTACGCCAAACGGCGATGGCAATAACGATTACTGGAAGATAAATAATGCTCAGAACTATCCCCAGGCCATCGTACAAGTATTTACAAGGTACGGCCAAAAAGTATTTGAATCAAAGGGATACGGCGTACCATTTGACGGAACTTACAAGGGCAGCAAACTTCCATCAGGGGTATATTACTATATTTTAAACCTCGGTAAAAGCTGCAACCTGCTTTCGGGGAGTTTAACAATCATCAGGTAAATATCAAAATTTCCTCCTTTTATTAATCTAAAGTCTGGCGAGGTAAACAACTCATTTGGCATTGTAGCGTTATTGCCAACAAAATCGTAACTTACTATCGGACAATATCAACCAACTTATTGCCAATTAATTATAAACTAACATTCAAGCCCCAAATCGCAACCATGAAACACCGGTTGTTGCTGTTTACGTTATTCCTGGCACTGGCCGGTTCGCGCGCTATGGCAACTGTATTTACGGTTACAAGTAATGCTGATACCGGACCGGGCACATTGCGTGATGCTCTTACCAAAGCAGCCGCCAACGGAACAGTTCAGCAGGATATTATTAATTTTAATTTGCCGGGCAACCCAACCATAACGCTGTACACGCAACTTCCCGAGGTTACCTCAAATCTAATTATCGACGGCAGTACACAGCCCGGACAAAAATTTGGCCGAAGCGATGCCAGGGTCTATATAATACCCGATATCAGCTATACTTTCCCGGGTACTAAAGCTGCCGCCTTACTTATGACCGAAACCACCAACGTTGAAATATATGGCTTATGCGTAAAAGGCTACAGCAGTAAACTGATCAATTTCAATGGGAACCTTCTTTTCACGGCTATATCTGCTTACGATTGCACCAACATCACTATAGGAGCTCCGGATAAAGGAAATGTTTTTTGCGATAATATCTATGGTGTTTATTGCGGTACAAACTCGCTAACCGACTCAAAGAACAATGATAATATCATTATCCAATCAAACTTTATCGGTTATGATGAATCAGGAACAAATGTTGTTGAGTTAGGGTATGCACTTGACATCACTGCTGATAACTCGACTGTAGGAGGTCCTGCTCTAAAAGACAGAAACTATCTTGCCACAGCCATAGCCCTGAACGGGATCGATAACAAATTTATCAACAATTCGCTTTCGCTTGATGTGAACGGGCAGTACAACCGTGGCGGCGGATCAATCCTTTCACGGTTTCAGGGGAGTAACACGCAGGTAACCGACAATGACTTTTGCGCTGCACTATTTCAGTTTGTATCGGTAAACGGATTCCTCTTTGTACGCAATAAACAAATCAGCATACCAAACAGTACACAAGGTAATTCGGGTATGTCGTTATTTAAATGCAACAATGCTTTTATAGGCGATAATAATGATAACGATATCAATATCTTCAGTAATGATGGCGGTGCGTTCTATGCAGTCCAATCAACCAATATTACTATAGCCAAAAACAGTATTTCGTGCAATACTATACCTTATCTTATTTCGCAGGGTACAGCCATACCTGATATTAATGTACTCGTAAGTAACGCCGATGAATTTTCAGGAACCGCATCACCCGGGGCTGCCGTTTACGTCTATAATGATAATACAGATTGTTCTGTTTGTAACCCGGTACAATATATCACCACAATTACTGCTGATGAAAACGGCAAATGGAAGTTTACAGGTGATCTTCACAATAAAAAAATGGTAGCAAATGCCACGCTTAACAATAGCTCATCTGAATATACCCAACCGGTGATTTCAACATCTGCAGCCGATTATATCAAAGTTAATCCAACCTGCTTTAAAAACAATGGTTCAATCACCCTGCAAAATTTAAAGAATGTTATTGGGGTTGACTGGTATAACGATCAGGATCATTTAGTACAATCAGGGGGGAATAAACTAATAAACGCAAGTGTTGGTACTTACTTCGCCAAATGCTATAATGGTAAATGCTTTGCAAGGTCTATTCCGATAACCTTAACCAGTTCAAACCCCGGAATAGATGACTCTGAACTTCAAAAGATCAATGCTTCCTGCGATGCGGCAAATGGGAGCATCTCCAAATTAAAACTAATAAACACTAACGATGGCGCACCGTTATTAAGGTGGACAAATGAAGGCGGGGATATAGTAGGAACGAGCCTGGATATCGATCAGCTTCCCGGGGGAACATATACCCTCACCATAGATCCGGAAGGTTGCGCCGTACCCTATCACATTACCCTCCTTAACCAGGAACTTGTTCTTGATCCCCCATCGGTAAGCAGCTTCCAGCTATGCGGGCCCGGCGAAACCGTAATACCGGTTAGTAATCCGGTGGCAACATCAACCTACAGGCTTTATGACAATGAAACCGACGCTACGCCGCTTGATGAGGAAGCTAATGGTAAATTTAAAGTGAACGTAACTGCAAACCGGAGCTATTATATAAGCCGGTTTAGTAATGCTTGTGAAAGCATCCGTACAAAGGTTGATGTTAGCGTTGGCCTCTCATCCCTTAACATCGCCAATACCATTACACCCAATAACGATGGTATCAATGATTACTGGCAAATTGCCGGCCTGGAAAATTACCCGGCAGCCACCGTGAAAATATTTAACCGTTACGGAAAAAACATTTTTGATTCAAAAGGATACAGCCATCCGTTTAACGGTACCTTTAATGGAAAGCAGCTGCCCAGCGGCAGCTACTATTATATTATTAGTCTTAACTCAGGCTGCGGTATATTATCCGGCAGTTTAAGCATTATCCGTTAACGCCAGCTGCCTCAAATACATCTGGATAGTATTTTCCAAACCGTAATATAAGGCATCGCTTACCAGGGCATGACCGATGCTTACCTCAAGCAGGCCCGGTATATTTCCGGCAAAGTATTTCAGGTTATGCAGGTCCAGATCATGCCCTGCATTAATGCCTAAGCCAGCCTGTTGTGCGGCTTTTGCAGCCTCGATATAGGGAGCGATAGCCAGTTCTTTCCCCTGCGGAAAATGGGTAGCATAACCTTCGGTGTAAAGTTCAATACGGTCGGTACCGGTTTTGGCGGCGCCTTCAACCATGGCAGGAATAGGATCGACAAAAATAGAAACCCGGATCCCGGCATCTTTAAATACAGCTATCATATCTTTTAAATAATGATAGTTGGCAATGGTGTCCCAGCCATGGTTTGAGGTGATCTGCCCCAATACATCAGGTACCAGGGTAACCTGCTCGGGCTTATTGGCCAATACAAGATCGATGAATTTCTGTTCCTGGCAATTGCCTTCTATATTAAACTCGGTGGTAACAATTTTCTTGAGCTCAAACACATCGTTATAACGGATATGGCGTTCATCAGGTCGCGGGTGTACAGTTATTCCCTGCGCGCCAAAACGTTCACAGTCTTTAGCAACCTGGATCAGGTCAGGGTTATTACCACCGCGCGAATTACGCAAAGTGGCTATTTTATTGATGTTGACAGATAGACGGGTCATATTTCAAAGTTATATATCATTTAGATAAAATGCCCGATATATTTAACTTTAGATCATGAAACCTAAACAATTGATTATAGAGCTGGCAATAATAGTGATGATTGTTACGGCAACGTGGTTTACTATAAAACTATCAACGAGCGAGACATTACTCGATATCCAATTACATGATACCTATTTTGTTATTGAGCGTTCAACTATCACTTTGCCAGTATCGCTTTTGTTGATAACCTTAATTTACCTTATTAAAGAAGGATTTGCAGGCTACAAAAGACGGTTTCAAAACCTCGTCCTTGTGACAGCCAACTTTTTATCACTCATTTGGCTATATCATTTATCAGTATTTATAAAATTACTGCCACAACCCGGATGGACAATATATCCCCCGCTTTCAGCTTTACCAAATGCTGTACCTCGTATAGATGATCAAGCCGGTGGGTATCCTTTAATTATCAACAGCATTAAACATTTAATGCCAATTGTACTAATTGTTTTTATGCTGATATTAGTCGCAAGTTCTTTCCTCACAGGGAAAAACTGGAATGCAAAACCTCATGAACAAAACATTAATTAAATTAATACCGGCTCTGTTTCTTTGCTTTGCTACATTTATTGAGCAAACATCGGCACAAACCATTTACCGTAAAATCGAGAACTATAAAGTTTACTACGGATGGGCGCATAACTATCCGCAGGATTGGATGATCCTGCGCCGTTTTGACAATGAAGGGCGTAATTACCTGCTAATGGTGAACCCGCAAACACTTGAAACCAAAATAAACGAAAGCAGCTTTTACCAGGTTAAACCCATGAGCATGGAGCAGGCACGGGAATTTTTCAAGAGCACTCCATATCAAAAAGCCCTTGCCAAGGCCGAAAAGCAATCCATAAATATCCAGGATGCAGGTATTGAAAGCGGCATCCCCAAACAAACAGGTATCAGCCTTACTGCCGACCTATGCCCTTCGCATCGCCCGTTGGATAAACGCATTTTCACCGATATTTTTACCGAATTTAAAAAGGTAGAGCGACCGGTACCTATCGCACTCTCTGTAACCGGCATCTGGATGCGCCAGCACCCGCAGGACCTGGCCTGGTTAAAACAGATGCAAGCCAACCGCGAGATCTATATTACCTGGATCAATCATTCCTTTAATCACCGGGTAAGCCTGAAAGCTCCCCTAAAAGAAAACTTTTTGTTAGAACCCGGCACCGATATCAATTACGAAGTGCTGGAAACTGAACAGGCCATGCTGCACAATGGCTTGCTCCCCTCCGTATTTTTCCGTTTCCCCGGCCTGGTGTCTGATCAGCAGTTGGTGTATCAGATCACTAACTTCGGGCTTATTCCGGTTGGTACCGATGCCTGGCTTGCCAAAGGCCAGCAACCGCAAAACGGCAGTATTGTATTGATACATGGCAATGGCAACGAACCTGTTGGCGTTAACGATTTCATTAAACTGCTTCAATCAAAAACACGATCAATCGCAGGTAAACAATGGCTATTGTATGATCTGCGAGAGAGTGTTGACGAGGAATTTAGCGAAGCGCCGTGAGTTCAGTTAGCAGCTTGCAGTGGCGGTTGACAGTGTCAATATGTAGACCACTGCACAGACTCACGAAGTTTTGAAAACTTCGTAAGTCTGCTTTCCATGTCATAAACTTTTATCAAGCTCATCCAACTGCACCCAAATTTTATGCTTGTAAGGTTGTGGTGATGCTTCAAAATAAACAGCAGTAACATTACTGCCAGACTTCGCCTTTTTAACGTGGATACGGAAATTAAGGATCAGCGAATCTTGTGTCATATAATCAGTCATTTCTGCTTTACCTTCAAAAGTTTGAGTATCGGTATTACCCGCTTTGATATTTCGAAGTTTTACCTTTACGGGTGTTGCTATTGCAGTATCAATTTTTGCTTTTTTTAAATTGGCCTTTGCCAGCCCTGTATAATAATCGCACATGTATTTTTCAAGTTGAGTTTTGGTAAAAGGGGCTTTATTGGTAATTATCCATAAAAAACCATAAGTCCAGTAACCTTCTGTACCTTTTTTTGCCCAGTCGGGCGAAAAGCGAATATCCTCGATACCTTTAACGGGCAAGGTAGCTGCAAATTGCGGAGGAAGCACAAATGTTTCGATATGCCAGTTTTCGGGTTTAAGCAAAGTATATGCAGGCGCAGCCTCCTGACCATAACAGGTACATTTTAATAAAATGAACAACAAACAGGTAAATAGCAGTTTAATACGCATGGCAGTTTAGATTTGCGATTAAAGTTACGGTAAAGAAACCTGGCTATTTGTTAAAAAAAGTTAAGCCATCCAGGCAAAATAAAAGCCCCATAGCACTCGCTGCATGGGGCTTTAAACCTAAACCTTATCACAAATCCGGGTATAGATACCCGTTATTGAATTGTAAATTTAATATGAAATTTCCATATCTGTATCATGTTTGTTACAATTTATTTCTTTTGTATCAGGCGGTATTTATAGGTATTAATTTCTCAGTTTTTCATATTAATTACGTAAAGATTCACAATAAAAATGACTTATGTAAACACGCTGACGAGATCGATTGGCGGTAGTATTGGTTGTTGTGCGATTTACGAGTAATGACTAATGAAAAGCTTGTTATAACCCTTTGTCAAGTTCATCCTGTTGCACCCGAACTTTATGATGATATAACAGAGGTGATGCTTCAAAATAAACAGCCGAAATGTTAATACCCGGTTTCACTTTTTTAATGTGGACCCGCAGATTGAGGCTGCCAAACCAAATGGATTAAATATTACAAGGTAATTGACTTCACCTATTTCTTAAGCCTCAATACTAAAGTCCGGGCATAAAATAGTGATGTAATGTTATCACCTGGTATATTTATCCAAATTATCACATCAATATTTTAAGCAATATACCAATGTAATATAACGGTTTATGGGTATTTTTTTTTTAAAACATTCTCATTAGCTTTATAAACACCTTATTACTAATGTTAAAAGTCAACCACATTGTTACCTGTTTAGCGAGGCCATACAGTAACTTTTCAATTAAAGAGTATTTTCCGAATCGTTTTTTTTCAAGATGTTTCTCCCTGTTTATAATAATATTATTAGGAGTAACGAATAACAGTATTGCCCAGGTAAAAACTAAAAAAGCTGTCGGCTCTTTTGTGTTATTTGGCCAGGCCTACAATTATGAGTTCAATAAGCTATCAAGCAACAACTTCTCTTTTTCAATTAACAGTCTCACCAACGCGCCAAAATTAAATGCGGATTCCGCCTTAAATACCGATACTACGTTAAGTGCCAATGCTGCTATTGAAACGAAAGAAGACTCGGCCGGTACTGCCACACCGGTAACAACAAGCAGCAGCTCCAAACCAGCAATCGGCATTGAGATATTTGATGAATTTACAAAAGATGTGTTCACAACATCTTTTCTTCATCAGTTAAACACTAAATATAATTTAAAAACCGAATTGGATTCTAAAGATGGGAAACCGGCAAAGGACAGTCTTGAAACGATGAACAAAAAAGCTCTTGAAATTTTTTTTTCGATCCAGACTAAACTTGATTTTTTAGATGACGAGCCGGTAACCGCACACATGATATTAAAGAAAACAACTGTTAACAGCATCCTTATTTCAAATTCTTCAAATTACTACGACGCGCCGTTAAGCTATCCTTTAATAAGACACAAGGTAAAAAGTGTTGATATTGAAACCGAAGACGGAACAATTAAAAACATTATAGTATGGATAGAAGTACCCGGTAACCCGCAGGCTTCTCTTGAGTTTAAAAACACCCAACCCATAAGCATATCTGGAAAACACGATGCCGAAAAACTTGCCAATATTAAGCTTTACAGCTTTAACTGCAACGGAATAAAAGGGTTGCACAGATACCTGTTATTTTCGGATATATTGGAGTTTAATATCATTTTAGAAAACGATAAGGAAGATTACAGCCCTTCAAACAGAACCTTTACCCTAACACCCCAATCATCTATTGTTGAGTTGAAAAAGGAAAAAAGATCACAAATTCTATCACTTTCAGCTTTTTCTGATTTTGTTGGACTTGACCAGGAACAGCCAAATGGTCTTTTGCAAATAGAAGCCAGGCGCAAAATTAATATCAATACCCTTTACAAGCCAATTTCAGTTTTATGGAATTTTCTTCATTCGAAAAAAGAAAAAGAGGATGAAAACGATCTTTCCAAATATGACCTTGGAGAATACACATTCAGAAAACTTAACATAAGCCCCAAAGAAAAGAAAAATGAAAAAGCAGATACAATATCAAAAAATGACATCTCAACTTACCAGGTGTTTTTAAAACGGGCTTGGCTCGTCAAATCCGATCAAAAAGGTAAAGATACATTGTTATTTTCCGAAAGATTTAGCGCCGAAAGATATGTTAGGGAACACGCAGGTGCCAATATTGTTAAGAATGGTTCAAAATATTTGGTAAAAACCAGGCAAAAGCAGGCTTTCACAGATTCGGTAGCTGCCGAAAACTTTGTAAAAAATAATCCCAACAATTTTGTAAAAACTACTAACGGTAATTGGGAGGTGACCATAGATCAGGAAACAAATTCGTCCATGGCCTTTGCCGATTCAAGCGGAGCCGAAGCTTATATAAAAAAATATCCAGCCAGCCAGGTAAACAAAGTAACAGGGGTATGGGCTGTAAAATCAGCCGGAAAATCAGACAAAATCATCTGGTTCAAAAATTCAAAAAGCGCATCTTCTTATATAGAAAAAAACAAGGGGAGTAAGATAAATAACGTTGTATGGTTCGTTAATACCTATAAAACCGAAGTATTTACTGATACAGCCAAAGCAATAAATTACATAAATCGTAATCCCGAAAATGTTATGTCATTTGCCCGCAATATCCCGTATGATGTTATCCGAATACCTAATGAAAAATACAAATCAGGATATTACACTTTTGTACCTTCAATTGAACCTAAATTATTATTCTCAAAGCTGGATGGGAACAACAAATTTCTTGTTTTGGATGATGCTTCATCGCTAACCAGGAATGTCAATCCGCTTAAACAATTTCAGTATCAACTGGCATCGTTCGGCATAACCACAGGCGTTTTTAAAATAGCATACCCGCAAAGTAAAATCACCTGGAATGTTTTAGATGTTGGTACTTTTTGGTATCGTACCAGGGTACAAAGGATACAGGATACAGCCACCAATAAATCGACGGCTGTTAATAACGGATTCATGTCGTTTAGTAGCCAGCTATCTTTTAAACCTGATAGCAGATGGGGAGCTAATCTGGGCATTGCTTACATTATTCAAAAAGCATTTAACAATGAATATAAGTTTGAAAAAAACAACGGACTGAGCCAGTTTAATTTCGATGCATTTATAAAAACCAACGACGAATCAAAGATGTTTTTCCGTTTCCGCTGGTTATTTGACGGGCATACTTTCAACAACAATTTTACCCAGATACAGTTAGGTTACTCTATGAACATATTTACAAGTTCAGGCTCATCAAAATAATATAAATGATAAAGGCATGGTCAAAAAACCATGCCTTTCATATATTTCAAAGCAAAAAACCTTACAGCTTTTGCCTTTAACCTAATAAAGATTAATAACGATAATACTCCGGTTTAAACGGACCTTCAACCGTTACGCCAATGTACTCAGCCTGATCCTGGTCAAGTACTTCCAGCTCAACACCAATTTTAGCAAGGTGCAGGCGGGCTACTTTTTCGTCAAGGTGTTTTGGCAGGGTGTAAACTTTGTTTTCATATGCGCCACCGTTTGTCCAAAGTTCCAATTGAGCCAAGGTTTGGTTGGTGAACGAGTTACTCATTACAAAGCTTGGGTGACCTGTTGCACAACCTAAGTTAACCAAACGGCCTTCGGCTAAAACAATAACGTCTTTACCTTCAATAGTATATTTATCAACCTGTGGTTTAATTTCAACTTTGGTATTGCCATAAGCACCGTTTAACCAGGCCATGTCAATTTCATTATCAAAGTGACCAATGTTACAAACGATAGCTTTATCTTTCAATGCACGGAAGTGCTGCTCACGAACGATGTTTTTGTTACCGGTTGCAGTAACAACGATATCAGCTTCAGTAATAGCAGTACCTAACTTTTTAACTTCAAAGCCTTCCATAGCTGCTTGTAAAGCACAGATAGGATCAATTTCGGTAACGATAACACGTACGCCTGAGTTGCGTAATGAATCGGCCGAACCTTTACCTACGTCGCCATAACCGCAAACAACAGCCACTTTACCGGCCATCATTACATCGGTAGCGCGGCGGATAGCGTCAACCAATGACTCGCGGCAACCGTATTTGTTATCAAATTTTGATTTGGTAACCGAATCGTTAACGTTAATAGCCGGCATTGGCAGGGTACCTGCTTTTACACGCTCATATAAACGGTGTACACCGGTAGTAGTTTCTTCTGATAAACCTTTGATAGCAGCAACCAGTTCAGGATATTTATCCAATACCATGTTGGTTAAATCGCCACCATCGTCAAGGATCATGTTAAGCGGTTGGCGGTCTTCGCCAAAAAATAAAGTTTGTTCAATGCACCAGTCAAACTCTTCGGCATTCATGCCTTTCCAGGCGTAAACAGAAATACCGGCAGCAGCAATAGCAGCAGCAGCGTGATCCTGGGTGGAGAATATATTACATGACGACCAGGTAACTTCGGCACCAAGCGCGATCAGGGTTTCAATTAAAACAGCAGTTTGGATGGTCATGTGTAAACAACCGGCAATCCTTGCACCTTTAAGCGGCTGGCTCGGACCATACTCTTTACGTAAAGCCATTAAGCCAGGCATCTCAGCCTCAGCCAGTTCAATTTCCTTGCGACCCCACTCTGCCAGCGACAGATCTTTTACTTTGTATTTAACGAATGCAGTTTCTACTGATGACATATCGATTTTATTTTTGAGAGTGCAAAGTTAACTTATATCCTCGTGAAAATGAAATGTTTGGTTTCGGCGCTTGAGGATATCCAATAAATCAGCCTGCAACTAAAAAGGCCAACAAGTATTAACTTTCTAAGTCTTTCAATATCCGTTCTAATAATAATGGATCGATTCGAAAATTGGTTGACTTAATCAATTCAAAATATGGCCTTAGTGAAGGGATCTTACGTTGTTGTTTAGCAGTGATCAAAACACCCAGGGTACCTGTGAATTTAATATTAAGCTGGCTTGCAAGACGCCTGCCTTTAAAATCATCTACGATAAGTAAAGCATCCGGAACTTCCTGAGCTAAAGCTATAGCGCTCGCCTCGCCTAAATCAACTTGCAAACTGTAAGTAGTTATTAATTGGCTGTTTTTTACCGGCATTACCTGTATCCACTCAGGCAGAGATTTTTTAAACTCAGCGGCAACTTCCGGCGTAGTTAGGATATGATTATAAACGGATTGAAGAATGTGGAGTGCTTGAATATTATCTAACAAAATCAAACAGCTGGTGTCAGTAATAACAGCATATTCAACCATTGATCCGGGCTATATCCGCCAATATATCATCGTAGCTGTATTGTATATAGTTTACATTAAACTCAGCCAATACCGCCGGAAAATCAATCTTGGCCATTCCACACATCTCGGCAGCCTGCCCTAACGATAATTTACCGGCTTCATATAACTTGGCGGCAAGAAAACGCACAGTTTCATCATGCTCTTTTTCAAGTGCATCCGGCACATTTAAAGTCATCGTAGTCATAATAATATAAAGATACGCATTTCGTCATCAAAACAAAAACAGTGCTTACGCCTGCAATTGCTTTTGCTTCTCTGCCTGCTGCATGGCCAGGTTGCCGTTATAAACCCCGCCATTTTCAACGGCCAGGTTTTGCGTTCTGATGTCGCCGGTGATGCGGCCTGTAGCTTTTATTTCAAGTGATGAAGTATTAATATCACCCGTTACCGAACCATAGACAAATATTTCTTTGGTAGTTATATTACCTCTAACTTCCCCCTTCTCGCCCAGGATCAGGCCCTCATCAACATTTACATCACCGTTAACCAATCCGTCAATACGTGCAAATGCCGGAGCTTTCAGGTTACCTTCTAATACACTGCCTTCGCTAATGAGGGTTGATATTGCCTGCAGGTCCAGCGCAACCTTGTCTTTTTTAGAAAAAATAGCCATGTTTTTGTGAATTATAAGTCTTAAGTCTGTAGCCATGAATCTTAAGTCAAAAAGAAGCAATAATACCTATCGACTCCCGACTTAAGACTTTGAACTTAAGACTTCCGACCTGGAACTTATTTATTCAGGGTTAAAAAGTTTACAGGGTTAATTGGTCTACCGTTTTTACGCACCTCGTAGTGCAGGTGTGTACCTGTTGAATGGCCGGTTGAGCCCACTTTGCCTATATTATCGCCCACCGTAACCTGCTGACCAACCTTCACTTCAATTTTTGAAAGGTGACCATACAGGGTTTCAAGGTTGTTGATATGCTGGATCCTGATACAATTACCATAACCGCCGGCCCATCCTGCAAAAACAACTTTACCGCTGGCAGTACATTTTACCTCATCACCACGACGGCCCTGGAAATCAATACCAGGATGAAATTCGGCATGTTCTGAATTAAAAGGATCACTACGGTAACCAAAAAATGAGGTAAATGAGCTTATCCTCGGGTAGCCCATTGGCGTAAACGCAATGGTGCTTGTTAAGTGTTTAAGATAATCGTCGTACAGGCTGTAAGCCTCGGTATCCGGAAGTTTGGCTGCCTCATTATTACCGCTGCCACCGGTGCCTTTTACGGCAAATCCCTTAAGGCCGCGCCTTCTTAAATATTCGTTTATGGTTTTAAGCTTTACTTCGATAGACTGGATATAGGATTGCGCCGTACCCTGGGTATTTTCCTGTGCTTTAACCACCGGCATAGTACCTTTAAGTTTAGCTATTTGTGCCTGTAATTGCAGGTTTTCGGCTTCCTGCGCAGCGCTTTTATGATGAAGATAAAACACCAAACCGCCAAGTACTGCTACAACAGCTACCATGCTCCAGGCATAATGTTTAAGCCTGTTAAGGTGCTTGGTTTTTATTTGTAATGATTTTGTATGCTGCTGATTTTTGTTGATGATAACAACAGTACTAATATCAGATGTTTTAAGTTTCATCAAATTCAAATAAATTAGGGAATGCAAGTTAAAAATTACTGTTAATAAAACAATATTAAATGTATGTAAACAGGTTATCAATAGAATAGCCTTCTACGTTAATAGTCAACCAATTGTTATTATTGTGTTTTTATAAACGTAAACCAAGTATCATTTCTTATTTTTGTGATACTGATTTTATTGTAAAGCAAAAAGAAATGATGTATCCGGAATATTTAGTAGCCCCGATGCGGGAAGATCTGACCAGGGTTGGTTTTGAAGAATTAAAAGATGCCGATGCTGTAAAAAACGCTATTGAAAGCGAAGGTACAGTATTTGTAATGGTGAACTCGGTATGTGGTTGTGCTGCAGCAAATGCACGCCCGGCTGCTAAAATTGCCGCTGCAAACGGTAAACACCCCGATAAACTGGTAACTGTATTTGCCGGTATGGAAAAAGAAGCTGTTGATACTGCACGTAACTATATGCTGCCTTACCCACCGTCATCACCAGCTATGGCCTTATTTAAAGACGGCAAACTGGTGCATATCATTGAACGTTACCAGATAGAAGGTCGCCCGGCACAAATGATTGCCGATAACCTGATCGACGCGTTTGAACAATATTGCTAATTGAGCTGAAAGCCGAAGGCTTAAAGCAGAAAGCTAAAAAACATAAAAGAGCTGAGGGAAAATCCTTCAGCTCTTTTTTATTTAATGCTGTCTGCACTCGAATTTATTGAATTATAGAATTAGCAGCATGTAGAACCAATCCGCTAAATCCCTAAATCTGTTTAATCCCGGTTCAGAAAAAATTCCGAAATCGAATATCCCAAATCCGAAATCCATCTAACCTCTAATCTCCAACCACTAACCTCTCTATTCCGTTTTCAAACTCTTTACCGGGTTCATGGAGGCTGCTTTTATACTTTGATAGCTTACAGTCAGCAGCGTTATTGCAATAGCTCCTATTGCGGTAAGGCCAAATATCCACCAGGATAATACGGCGCGATACTTATATTCCTGCAACCAGCCCTCCATAAAGTAGTAGGCTGTGGGTATAGCAAATAATAAAGATATCGATACGAGGATCACAAACTCCTTCGACATTAACCGCCACAGGCTAAATACAGATGCACCCAGTACCTTACGTACGCCAATTTCTTTGGTACGCTGCTCGGCCATGAATGATGCCATACCAAACAGGCCCATGCAACTGATGAAGATAGCCAGCAGGGTAAAGAAACCCGCCAGTTTGCCTATGCGCTCTTCGTTGGTGAACTTGCGAGCATACTCTTCGTCGGTAAACTTATATTCAAACGGGCTACCGGGGGCATATTGTTTAAAAACTGTCTCTATCTGAGCGATGGCATCATGGGCGCTCAGTTTGGGGTTTAAGCGAATATCGACAAGTCCGCCCGGATCATTATCCAGCAAAAATATCGACGACTTAACCGGCTCATATGGCGACGACATCACCATATCCTGCACCACACCGATGATCTTGTATTTTTTGCCCCAGT